>JBDOIG010000225.1:0-1572 GCA_041082235.1 Thermodesulfovibrionales bacterium
TAATGGGTGATCGGTGATGAGTTTATTTATGACCCGTGATCGGGTGGTTAACTCATTACCCATCCACGCATTACTCATCACGGATTTCGGATTCTTTCCCGACTATCACAAAAAGAGCTTCAGTTGATAACAGCCTCTTTGCCACTCTTATTATATCATCTTTTGTTACTGCCCTGATGTATTCAGGGTACCTTTTGAGGTAATCATCTCCAAGGCCGTAAAATTCAGCTACAGTGAGAAAATCTGCTATCTTTTTTGTTGTGTCAATCCTTCTTGGAAGACTTCCAGTAAGATAGGCCTTTGCATCCTCAAGCTCCTGGTCGTTTACAGGTTCTTTAATGATACGCTCTATCTCCTCCTTTATTATCTTAATGGCTGTCATGGCTGAGCTATTCTTTGTCTGGAGTTCTATCACAAAAAGGCCAGGCTCTTCATTTACAGTAAAATAACTGGATACATCATATGCAAGGCCCATGTCATCCCTTATCCTCTGAACCAGTCTTGAGCTGAAGCCTCCGCCACCAAGGATATAATTGAGTACAGAGGCAGCATAATAGTCAGGATCACTTCTACTTATACCTAAAAGTCCATATAATATATTTGCCTGAGTAAGGTCTCTGTTTATAATAACAGGCTCTGACCACTTTTGACCCGCTACTTCTTTTTGCCTCAATTGCCTAGCCTCCGAAGCAGGGCCTTTCCATTTTTTAAAGTCCTCAATCAATCCCTCAATCTCCTTTTGCTCAATATCTCCAGCTATCACAAGTATAGAGCCCTCGGACCTATAAAAATTTTTATAAAAATCTATCAGGTCTTTTCTCTTTATTGTCTTAATCGTATCAGGATACCCATCAACAGGCCTTGAATATGGATGGTCTCTGAATAATTCTCTCCTTAAGGTCTTCATGGCTACATAGGAAGGCTCCTGTTCTTTTTTTATAAGGCTGGTGGTGAGGATGGATTTCTTTTTCTTTAACTCCTCATCAGGAAAAACAGGATAAAATATGATCTCCTTAAAAACCCTGAATAATTCTGGCAGGTCTTTTTTGAGCACAGAGAGAGATATTATTGTGTAGTCATAATCCGCACTTGCTGAAAGAGAGGCGCCATAAAACTCTATCATTTCACTCAGCTCTTCTGCCTTCATGGTCTTTGTCCCTTCAAGGAGCATATCTGCTGCAAGTGAGGCAAGCCCTGCCTTATCTGAAGGTTCATGCTTGGAGCCAGCCCTTATAAGGAGATTTATGGAAACAAGGGGAAGCTCATGCCTTTCTACATGGAGGATGGTAAGACCATTTTCAAATCTCTGTTTTTTTATCTCAAGCTCAAAGGCATTGGAAGTGGTAACAGCGGAGATGAGAGGGAATGATAAGCTTAAAAGCAGGGTTAAGACTGTTATAGCTTTAACCTTCGGGTGTGGCAACACTTTCATGTTTATATCTCCTCAGTCCTTTTGATCAGCTTTTTTAGCGGTATCAATATACCCACTGTCCTGTTGTCCTCAATGAGATATTTCTTTGCAACCCTCTGTATATCCTCTGGTGTCACTGCCCTTATGGCTTCAAGATATTT
>JBDOIG010000255.1:0-7348 GCA_041082235.1 Thermodesulfovibrionales bacterium
TACTTGCCACAGAAGAGATAAAGAAGGTATCCCTTGAGACCGTGAAGGTTGCAGAGGAGATGAACAGTGTAATAAAGAGCCTTGATGAACTGACAAAATCCCTCATGGTAGAGATGGAGAGGTTCAGGATAGGAGTATAGAGTTATAGGACAGCGGCATAATTTAATGATGAAGAAGAAACTAGGAAAAATTATCAAAGAACAAAGACTTAAAATTCACATAGTGGACAGTGCTATCGCCTTTTAATCCTAAGGCTTAGTGTAAACTTGGCTCTCTAACAAGGAAGCGCCGCCTTTTCATGCTATCAGATGAGGGACAACCATTTTTTCTTGACAAAGACCATAAGTTGTTATATTTTATTTATAGCCTCTTGGAAATGGTGAAGTAATAGCTGATGAGGCAAAACAAAAAAAGGAGGTCTTTATTGAAAAAGTTATTTGGTCTCCTCCTTATATCTTCCCTCCTGTCCTGTGCTCATAGAGAGATAACTACACCGAGCAGTGAGGTTCAAAGCCCTGAGCCAGTTTCAAACCATGAAATTAAAATACAGGAAGAACCTACATTAGAGCCATCTCCTGTTAAAGAAGAACTCTCTCCACTTAAGGAAATCAGGAGGGATATCGTAGCAAGAAATTCACCTCTCAGGGATATACTTTATATCATTGCAGATGCAGGAGGTCTGAATCTTATAATTGAAAGTGGGGTGAATGCAGATACCCCGGTAACGACGACCCTCAGAAATGTTACCCTTTATGAGGCCCTTGAGGCAGTCTTTGATAGCCTGGATTATTTCTGGGAGATTAAGAACAATGTGCTGAGGGTTGTGCCACAGAGGACAAAGGTCTTTGAACTTCCTTTACCGCCTGTATCTCAGAGCATGGATGTTGACCTTGGAGGAGATATCCTTGGTGGAATGCAGACAGCTGGTACAGGTGTCACAACAGGTAATATTAAAGGTAACATCTCCCAGAAGATAAGTTCTGATAGGGGTGCCTACAATTTCTGGCAGGGCCTTGAGGAATCCCTTAAAAAGATACATGAAATGTCCACAGCTAACCTAAAACCATCCTTCACAATCAACAAGGTAACAGGTACTGTCTTTGTAACCGGGGGCAAAAGGGACCTTTTACAGGTTGAGAGATTTTTAAACAAATTGAAAGAATCCCTTTCAAGACAGGTCCTGATTGAGGCAAGGATTGCAGAGGTCCAGCTAAGCGATACACTGAAATACGGAATTGACTGGACCTTCCTTGATAACTGGCGAGGGGTTGGAGAGATTACAGTTGGCACAGAAGGATTCAAGAATATTGTTGATATACCAAGATTCAACATCGGTGTTACAGGAGCCAACTTTAATTCTATATTGAGGGCACTTGAAACACAGGGCAAGGTAAATGTGCTTTCAAATCCAAAAGTAAATATAATGAATGGTCAGACAGCCCTCCTCAGTGTAGGAAGGAATTTTTCCTTTATATCCAGGGTTGAGACTACCACCACAACAACAGGCACTGCTCCAACCACAACATTTACAGTAAATACATCAAACCTTCTTTCAGGCATCATGCTCGGTGTTATACCTTTTGTTAATGAAAAAGGAGAGATATCCCTGACGATTACTCCTATAATATCTGATCTCGTGGCAATGGAAGAAAAGACCATAGGCCAGACAGGCCAGAATTTCATAAAGATATCCCTTCCAACTGTTGACCTCAGAGAGATGAGCACAATAATAAAGGTTAAAAATGGAGAGACCATAATAATAGGTGGCCTTATACAGGAAAAGGATTCTGTAAAGGAAAACAGGGTGCCTCTTCTTGGTAGCATACCCCTCATAGGAAATCTTTTTAAAAGTCACGAAAAGGTAAAAGACAGAAAAGAGCTTGTAATAATGCTCAGACCCCTTACAATGGAACAGATCTCACAGCAGGGGTCACCAGAAAATTTAAAATTTTTTGGGACAGAGCAGGGATCCAGGATTAAATAGCTCTCCAGATGAAGAAACTCCTTGGTGAACTTTTAAAAGAAAAAGGTCTCCTTAATGAAGCAAGACTACAGGTTGCCCTTAAACACCAGCAGGTAACAGGGCAGCTTCTTGGAGACATACTCATAAGGCTGGGATTTGTATCCGCAACAGACGTAGCCCAGACCCTTGCGGAGCAGGCAGGCCTTGAATTCATTGATATATTGAATTATCCTCTCTCTGCAGAAGGCCTTCAGAAGATTCCGAAATCAATGGCCCAGAGATTCAGTTTTATACCTGTTGAAATGAGAAACGGAAGGCTCCTTATAGGCATAACTAATCCCGGCAATGTAGGTGCAATAGATGCAGTTACAAGAGCAACTGGCGTACCACCCGAGGTTGCAGTTGTTGATTCAGAATCCTTTAATGAGGTCCTTGAGAGGGCCTATTATTTCATGGAAAACCCTGTGAAAGAGAAGATAGAAAAAATTATCACGGAATTAAGAAACCAGGAAACAGCAGCTCCCCAGACAGTATCAAACCTCGTTGATCTCCTTATAACAGAGGGGATGAGGAGAAAAACAACGGATATACATATCTCAAGCTCCTATGATTCTGTTGATGTCTTTTATAGAATAGATGGGATACTTCAGTATGGCTTTTGCATTCCAAAGATAGCCCAGGTCCCCATGATTTCAAGGATTAAGGTTCTTGCAAGACTGGATATTACAGAACAGAGACTTCCACAGGATGGTGCCTTTATGTTCCAGTTTCTTGACAAGGGCTATGAGATGAGGGTATCTATTGTTCCAACCATATATGGGGAAAATGTGGTGATAAGAGTATTAGGTTTCAGTGGTGTAATTCTCAGGCTTGGAAATCTTGGATTCAGGCCAGAGGATATAAAGAAACTCAGAATGCTTTTTTCAAAACCCCATGGCATGATAATAGTTGCCGGGCCAACGGGAAGTGGTAAGACCACCACAATCTATGCTGCCATGAGAGAAATCAATCTCCTTGAAAGAAATGTCCTGAGCATTGAAGACCCAGTGGAATACAGGATGAGCTTTGTAAGACAGGTTCAGGTGAATGAAAAGGTGGGACTTGATTTTGTCCTTGCAGGAAGAAATTTTATGAGACAGGACCCTGACGTAATATTCCTCGGTGAGATAAGGGATGAAGAGACAGCAAAGATAGCCATAAGGGCATCCATTACAGGACACCTTGTGCTGAGCACACTTCATACAAATGATGCTGTCACGGTTGTCCCAAGATTAATTGACCTCGGGATTGATAGATTCCTTTTAAGCTCATCAATACTGGGTGTAATAGCTCAAAGGCTTGTAAGGCTGCTCTGCCCGAAATGTAAGCTGGAATATCCTGTAAGACCTGAGATAATCTCAGACCTGTTATCTCAGACCTCTGACCCCCAGCTTCAGGCAGAGATAGGTAAAACAAAGAGGCTTTTCAGGTCTAAGGGTTGTGAGTTCTGTCATCACACAGGATATTCAGGAAGGACTGCTATTGGAGAGGTCATTATATTTGATGATGAACTCAGAAGCATGGTTGCAGATGGTAGTTCTGTCCCTGCAATGAAGGAGACAGCTCGCAGAAAAGGAACCTCCTTTATGAGAGATGATGGCATTAAAAAGGTCCTCATGGGCCTTACATCTCTTGAAGAGCTCACAAGGGTTGTGGGATAACTGCATCAGATGCCAGAATTCCTGATTCTAAACCTTGTTTCATGATAAATCTAAAGGGCAAAGATGGCAGAATTTCAATATGAGGCAATAGACAGAGATGGCAATAAGATAAGGTCATCTATTGACCATTTAGATGAAAACTCAGCCATGGAGATCCTTCAGGGTGCTGGTCTCTATGTCCTCAAAATAAAAAGGACATCTCCCCTGGGAGCATATTTTAAAAGGCTCCTGCTTTTTAAAAAAATAAATAGAAAAACCCTTATTGAATTCTCAAGCAATCTCTCTATAATGGTAAGGGCAGGGATTCCCATAACTGAGGCGCTCAGGGAACTCACAGAAACAGAAAAGGACATTTTTTTTAAGGAGAAACTCAGGGCAATAACCTCAAATATAGAGCTCGGCTCAAGCCTTTCAGGAAGCCTTGAGCAATATAAAAGTCTCTTCCCTCCTGTTTTTTTAAACCTCATAAAGGTTGGCGAAGAAACAGGAAGGCTTGATATAAGTCTTAAAGAGATATCAGAGCATCTTAAAAGGATAGAGGATCTGAATCAGTCTATAAAAAGGGCGATGATATACCCTGTCTTTGCATTGATAGCCACACTGGGGGCAACATTCTTCTGGCTTGTTTATGTACTGCCAAAGATAATGCAGGTCTTTAAAGATATGAAGATTACCCTTCCTCTTACAACAAGGATATTAATGGGTGTAAGTGACCTTTCAAGACAATGGTGGTTCGTGCTTCCCCTTTTTCTGTTTATTCTTTACCTTTTAATAAGAATCCTCAGGCTCAGGGAGAGCACAAAAGATATCCTTGATAGAATGGCACTCAGGCTGCCAGTAATAAAACTTGTCGTTCACAATAAATCACTGGCGCTTTTTTCAGAACAATTCAGGATACTCACAGTAGCAGGGATTACAATTGACAGGACCTTTGATATGCTCCATGAGGTAATGGATAGCATACCTTTCAAGAAGGCAATCCTGAGGATAAAGGAACAAGTCCTTTCAGGAGGAAGTATCGCAGATGGAATTTCAAATGAGAAGATATTCCCTCCGCTGATTGGAAGGATGATCAGGATCGGTGAAACAACAGGCAATATGGATGAACAGTTAAGATTCCTCTCTGATTTTTATCTTGCAAAACTTGATGATGTCTCCCAGAGGTTAAGCAAGTTCATAGAACCTGTTGTTATCGGCTTTATTGGGATCATGTTTGCCTTTATTGTTGTGGGTCTTATAGGTCCCATTTATGAGATAATCTCAGCACTCGGGAAGATGTAAAATGGCTTACCTTGACTTTTTTGGGCTCAAAGAAGATCCATTCAGGCTCACGCCTGACCCTGAGTTCTTCTATCCCTCGGAAAGCCACAGGACAGGTCTGAGCAGTATTGAATACATTGCCAGACAGAAAGAGGGATTCTGTGTTATCACGGGCGAGCCAGGCACGGGCAAGACAACACTTATCAGAAAATTTATTGAAGACTGGAGGGATAAGGCAGATATTGCCCTCATACTCACACCTCAGCTGAATGCCCATGAATTATTCATAGCAATACTTGAGGACCTTGGCATTAGCTCCTCTGGAGAGACAAAGCATGATACCATTAAAAGACTCAGAGACTACCTCATAGAAAAGACCTCACAGGGAAAACCCATCCTCATTGTTATTGATGAGGCCCAGGACCTTCCTGATGATGCCCTTGAGGAGCTGAGGCTTCTTTCAAATATAGAAACAACCACAGAAAAGCTTTTACAGATAGTGCTTATTGGCCAGCCTGAATTGATAGAAAAACTTGAAAGGCACAAGTTAAGACAGCTTAACCAGAGGATCTCTATTAAGCTTGAACTCAAACCATTAAATTATGATGATACCAGACAATATTTAAACTGGAGGCTTACAAAGGCTGGAAGAGGTAATATTGAGTTCAGAGATTCAGCCATAAAAACTATTTATAAATATTCAGGAGGCACACCAAGGCTCATCAACCTCATAGCCTCACGATCGATTATGACTGCCTGGCTCAAAGGTGAGAGGGATATAAAGGATAACCATGTAAAGACAGCCCTTGAGAGCCTTAATATTGAGGGGGTTAAAAAGGAAAGATTAAGGCTCGGGGTTCTACTTTCCATCCTGATTGTCCTTATCATAATTTTTATCTATCAAAGGTTTTTTTGACTTAATCCTTTTTAAACCAACCCTTCCTCGTGAATCCCCCGTTGATAGGAGCCTTCTGTAATATCCTTCTGCCTCCTCAAGCCTTCCTTTGTTTTCATAAAGAATTGCAAGATTGAACAGGGCAGTCTTATTAAAAGGTTCAACCCTTATGACATCAAGCAGTACCCTCTCAGCCTCTGCATGCTCTGCCTTCATCATTAATGCCACAGAAAGGTTTATCATGGAAGGGACATAATCAGACCTGAATTTTTTCAATCTTTCAATGTACTCAATTGCCCTGTCAGGAATGCCAAGTTTAATATACAGATAGGCTATCTGGTTCATGACCCTGTAATCAGAGGGATCAATTTTTAAGGCCCTTTCATAATATTCAATTGCCTCCTCATAATTACCATTTAGCTCAAAGGTATTTGCCCTGTAGAGTAGTCCTCTTTTTTCAACAGCCTTTCCATTTTCTGTTACTGCCTGATTGGGCTCCTGCTTCGGTATCTCTGTCCCTGAAACCTTCGGGATTTCAATGGAATCAGGAACCCTGAGCTCAGGTATCAGAGGAGCGGTATAGGTTTTTTTCATTTGAGTTTCTGACTTCCTGGTTTTGAGTCCTTTTTTTTGTTTTTCTGTATCCGCTTGTCTGACCCTTTTTTGAGCATCCTTTTTGTCAGCAATCTCTGGACCCATGGTTTCTGGATTACCTTCAGCCCCTGATTTTGCCGGTGAATAAACAGGATTCTCTAAAACAGCAATCTGGCGATTTTTTGGAGACCCCGCTTCTGCATTTTCACCTCTCTTATTAAGGTTTTGCCCGTCTGGCCCTTCGCGAGGGAGCACCTCAAAAGCTGAAGATTTTTGGGTAGGGCCCGCTTGAGGCTGAATGTCTGATTTCTGACCCCCTATTTCAGATACCCTTACAATCTTTTCCCCTTTAACTTGAATAAAACCTGTAAACCTGCCAATTAAGGCCAGCACAATAATCCCTGAAAAGATCGTGAAGATGACAAGCCCGGAAATCAGATAAATTCTTTTTTTGTTTCTTTTTGCTACAATCCTTTCAAGCTGTGGCGGAATGTCAGCCTTATCAGGTCTCTTCTCAGCCTTTTTGAGAAGTTCATCCAGTAGACTCATTTAATTGTTCCTTTTTGTGGTCATGCTTTCTGATTTCTTCAGTCTGAGCAATGTCCTGTAAACCTTCCAGGAATAGGATACCCTCTTTAATTTATTATTAGCATTATAACAGCCTATAGCCTCCCAGGTATAGCCATGCCTGTCAATACAGTATTTCAGGATTGCAGCACCAACCATAACATTGTAACAGGGGTCATTGAGAAGCGCCTGCTTATCAAGGTTCATTATATCTATCCATGAAGAATTTATCTGCATGAGCCCGAAGTCTAAAGAACCATTTTTATTAAGATTTATCAAAGAGGGATTCTCTCCTGTTTCCGAAAGGGCTATTGCCTTCAATAACTGAGGGTTTATGTTATATATGTTTGCTGCCTCATCATAACAGAA
>JBDOIG010000276.1:0-20340 GCA_041082235.1 Thermodesulfovibrionales bacterium
GTTATTCCCTTTTATCTTTGTTACATTTTCTCCCGAACCCTCAATGTCAACATATTCCTTCATATTCAGGGAATTCGTTCCTATATCATACACCCCTGGCATAATCTTCAATAAACATGGATTAGTTTCAGATGGTATGCCACACCATGTGTTAATATCATTCATCGCTGTTACAGGGTCTGTATAATCACCACCGCTTTTTGCTACAACCGCTACCCCAGCGTATTTCTTCTGATACACAGAATCATGGTTATGGTTAATATCTGCCTTTCCTGCTAAGGTTTCATTTAAACCTGTTATATCAGACTGACTGTGGGCATGCACCATAGGAGCAAATTCTGAGGCATGCTTTCCATCCACTGTATCTGCATCAAGTCCAGCAGATGATATCTTTGTGCCTGATATAGGACCTGTTATCTTGGCATCTGTTACTGCTCCATCTGCTATCTTTGAGGTCGTTATTGCTCCATCCTGTATATGCCCTGTCTTTATCCCGCTTCCTGTGTTTGTGTCCTGCCCGCTTGTCCCATCTGCCTCTTTTATGTGCTGTGAAAGAATTGAATCATCAGGTGTAGCAAATACATTACCGGTTAAACAAATTATTGATATTAAAGTTATCAATATTATCCTCTTCATCTTTGCCCTCCATAATTTTTATTTTTACGCAAAAAATGCGTAATTAAGCTCTTAAAACAAATTAGAATGATGCAATTGCAGGGTCTTTGTTCCGACGGTTAAGAAGAATGGTTTCTAACAGGGTGTGTTTATAATGAATGAATGAATGAATGAATGATTGATTGATTGATTGATTAGATATGCTGTTCTGACTCCCTCCATAGGCAATTTTTTATCACAAAATAACTCTGCTGTCAAGTTTTTCAAAAGTTTCACAATTATTAAATAGTTTACCTCATTCTACAGCCCTTCTTATTGCCCTTATCTTGAGCTGAATCGATCTCCTGCCATTGAAATCATTAATCTGAGGAGAAAAGGCAATATCCACAGGATCTGATGCGAGGTCTATGAAATCTGCCATGCCAAAGCCAATAACATCAAATTCACGGCCTTCCTGTTTGAGCCTGAGTTTTAGATGACCATTGCCCACTACCCTGCTTTCTAAAGGAATTATGTTCTTTGCTCCAAGAAGAGGCTCTTCGTTTCCATACCCAAGGGGCTCAAGACTTTTAAGCTCATTAAGGAGGTTATAATTTATCTGGTCAAAGGATACTTGAGCATCTATCCTCAGGGTGGGAACAGGTTTTTCTTCTTTAAGATAGGCCCTCAACGCCTTCTGGAGCTCTCTTTCAAAGTCCTCAAATTCCTTTAGATAAAGACTCAATCCAGCTGCCTGACTGTGGCCACCGTATCTGATAAAAAATTTCTTAAGTGAATTAAGTATACTCATAATATCTATCTCAGGAATGCTCCTTAGAGAACCTGTTACTATGCCATCTTTTATAGTAAAGATAAAGGCAGGTCTATAAAACTCCTCCTGAAATCTTGAGGCTATTATGCCAAGCACTCCAGCATGCCAGCCCTCCTTGGCAAGTACAATTCCATCAGGTATATCATCATATTTCAGCCTGAAAAGTTCCTGTGCTTCTTCATATATATCTTCTTCAATAGATTGTCTCTGCCTGTTAAGTCCATCAACCCATACTGCAAGAGCTTCTGCCTCTGATGGATCTTCAGTAATAAGAAGCCTTATTACCTCTCCTGCCTCTTCAAGCCTCCCTGGTGCATTGAGTCTCGGAACAAGGCTGAAGGAAAGATTTGAAGGTGCAAGCTCTCTATCCTTCATCCCTGATATCTCAAGTAATGCCATGAGCCCAGGTCTTTCTGTATCCTTTAAAAGGCCAAGTCCCTCTGAAAGTATATGTCTGTTTTCACCCCTGAGGGGCACTATATCTCCCACTGTGGCAAGAGTAAGAAGATCAAGATATTCCATGAGGGGGTCAATACTTCCATAGAGTGCCTGAAGGAGTTTGAAAACAACACCCGCTCCTGATAGATGCATGGTGTGACTTTCAGGATTAAGCTTTGGATTCAGCACTGCTATTGCCTCTGGAAGAAGCACCTTGTCTTCATGCATTAAGGGCAGATGATGGTCTGTTATGATAAGGTCAATGCCAAGCCTCCTTGCCTCTAATGCCGGGCTGAATGATTTTATACCGCAGTCAACAGTAATAATCAGGGATGCACCGAGTTCCTTTGCCCTTCTGAGGCCTGGCTCATTAAATCCATATCCATGAGAATGCCTTGAGGGGATAAAAAAATAGACTTCTGCACCGAGCCTTTTAAGGGCATCAAAGAGGATTGATGTCCCTGCGAGACCATCCACATCATAATCTCCATGTATCAGGATAGGCTCCCTGTTACGGATAGCCTCCTTTATTCTCAGGACAGCTGCCTTCATATCCCTAAGAGAAAATGGGTCTGAAAGAAGAGAAAGAGAGGGATAAAGAAATTCCTTTATATGGTCTGGCTCTTTTACACCCCTGTTAATCAATATCTGGGAAAGGGTCTTTGAGATCCCTGTCTTTCTTGAGATATAGGTAAGGTATTCGTCATTCGTCCTTGAAAGGACCCACCTCACTTATCCACTCCTTATCTCTTCTGGTTCATCCCGCCAAAGAGAAGCACCACAGGACTTGCCACAAATATGGAGGAGTAGGTCCCGATCACCACACCTATCAAGATTGCCAGAGAGAAATCATGGATAGCATGGCCACCGAAAAGATAAAGTGCCAGGGCAGCAAAAAGGGTGGTAAGGGATGTTATTATTGTCCTTGAGAGCACCTCATTTATTGATCTGTTGATAAGTCTATCAATAGGTTCATTTATATTCTTTCTCATATTTTCTCTTATTCTATCAAAGACAACTACTGTGTCGGTAAGAGAATAACCTGCCACTGTAAGAAGGGCACTGAGCACAACAAGGTTAAATTCCTTCCCCAGGAGATAGAATATCCCGACCAGTGCAAGGACATCATGGAATGTTGCTACTGTTGCACCAAGGCTGAATCTGAATTTAAACCTGAGGGCAATGTATATAAGTATTCCAAGGGTTGCCATTGTTATAGCCCAGAGGGCATCTTCCCTGAGGCGTTTCCCAACCTTTGGCCCTATCTCTGTGGTGGACTCAACAGTAAAGTTCCTCTCGGGCATATGGGTCTTTAGGGCATTGATAATTGACTCTGTAAGTCTTGTTATCTCTTCTTCTTTTCTCTTTATCTTTACAATCAATTTTTTCTGTTCAGGAATGTCCTGAAGCTCGATATCCTTAAGCCCAGCCCTGTTGAAGGCATCCCTTATCTCTGAAAGGGTGAAGGGCTTAAGAAATTTTATCTCTATGGCTACGCCACCAGCAAAGTCAATCCCGAGATTTGCCTTACCCCTTGATATCTGGGCTATACCAACTATTCCGAGGATCATTAATATTCCTGAAAGGATAAAGGCGAGATATCTTTTACCCATGAAATCTATATTGGCATTCTTTATGAGTTCAATCATATGCTGAGCCTCCTTAGTTCTGTCTTCCTTGAGATTATCATGTCAAAGACAGTCTTTGTACCAATAAGTGCTGTAAACAGATTTATGGCAACACCAAGGCTGAGTGTTACTGCAAATCCTTTTATGGGACCTGTTCCAAACTGGAAGAGCACAGCTGCAGTTATAAGGGTTGTTACATGGGAGTCAAAGATTGTCCAGAATGCCTTTTTATATCCGGAATCAATGGCTGCACGGGATGTCTTACCCTGCCTGAGCTCTTCACGGATTCTCTCAAACATAAGGACATTTGAATCCACTGCCATTCCGATCGCAAGGATTATTCCAGCAATACCAGGCAGGGTAAGTGTTGCATTGAGCATAGCCATTGCACCTATGAGAAGAAAAAGATTAAGTACAAGGGCAACATCTGCAATAAGGCCTGAAAGCCTGTAATAAAAGAGCATGAAGAGCACCACCATTATAAAGGCCCCGATTCCAGCTATCTTTCCAGCCTCTATAGAGTCCCTTCCAAGGGAAGGACCTACAGTAACATTTTCAAGAAGCCTCAGGGGTGCTGGCAGGGCACCTGCCCTCAAAACTATAGCAAGGTCCTTTGCCTCATCCATTGTAAAGCTTCCTGTTATCTGGGCATTTCCTCCAGATATCCTCTCCTGTATCACCGGTGCAGAATAGACATTTCCGTCCAGTATAATGGCAAGCCTCTTTTTAACATTCTTCCCTGTTACATCCTCAAAGATCTTTGCACCAAGGGAATTAAAGGTAAGGGAGACATAGGGCTCATTGAACCTTGAATCTATCTGGACCCTTGCATCTGTAAGAAGAGAGCCTGTAAGAAGGACCTCTTTCTTGAGGATATAAGGCCTTTTGTACACCTCTCCTGTCTGTTTGTCAATTATCCTCTGAAATAATATCTCATCGCCCTCGGGCAGTCTGGGAACGAACCTCTTTAAAAATTCCTCCTCTTCAGCTGGTTTTACTGATACCGGGAGTTCATTCCAGAGGGGTGATTCCTCATCAAGGAGTTTGAATTCAAGCTGAGCTGTCTTTCCTATAAGCTCTATTGCTCTTTTTGGGTCCTTTATCCCTGGAAGCTGGACCACTATCTCATCCTTACCCTGCTTCTGGATCGTTGGTTCAGCCACTCCAAACTGGTCTATCCTGTTACGAATTGTTTCAAGGGCCTGGTCTCTGGCATTATCAAGAATCCTTGTAATCTCACCTTCTGAATATCTCACGATAAGGGCCTGAGGGGTTCTTTCTATACTCATCTCTGGATAGTTTTCCTTTATAAGCATTTCAATATCAGCCTGAGATGGGCTGACCTGTACATGGTCACCCTTTGGAAGAACCTCTGCCTTTATATTCTTTTTCTCAAGAACTGACTTCAATGACTGGCTGAGTCTGTCATTCATAACCTCAATAACCTTTTTTGAGTCAACCTCAAAGACAAGATGGGTTCCTCCCTGAAGGTCAAGACCGAGGACAATACCCCTATCGGGCATATTGTCCTTCCACCATCCTGGCATGTAATCCCACAGAGAGGTATTTGGCAAAAAGAAGATAAGAGAAATAAGAATAGTGCAGAATATGAGAGCCAATCTCCAGCGAACTGTCTTTTTCATCTCGCCTCCTTAGGCCATTCTTGTATTGTTGATATAGAGATGGAAATTACAATTAAGGATTCTCGCAGCCTTTCTTGATGCATTCATCCTTGAAAGGAATATCTCAAAATAATCTATCACCTGTGAGATCCTTGTATCAATTGTTACCATCAATTGAATGGTTCCTGTACCCTGAATACCGTTTCCCTTTTTTATAAGTAGCTCTGAATTTGTTGCGGCAAAATTAACCCTGTCATGTATATCCTCTGATACACTGGATGGATGTCTTACCCTGCTACGGTGCACATCTGACTTATCTGCTATGAGAAGTGCAGCCCCTACAGGATCAGGCACTATCACACCTTCGTCCTCCTCATGTCCAATAATAGCCATCATTACCCTCGTTATCTCAGAAAGACCGATTTCAAGCTCCTCAAGTACATCCTTTGCAAGAAGGGCGCTTATCCTGTTATGGTGCTGCCTTCCAAGCATATTACCTATATCGTGAAGATAACCTGCTATCTGGGCAAGGAGTGCCTCTTCTTCAGGATAATCAAGTTCCTTGAGAATCCTGTAAGCTGTGCTTGATACTATCTCAGCATGTCTGAAGCCATGCTCAGTATAACCAATTGCCTCAAGGTATTTATCTGCATTGGTTATATACTGTCTTGCCCTCTCACTCTGTCTCAGTCTGTCAATGAATTCCGCTGTAAGAGTCCTCAATTCTTAACCTCAAAGTGGCTTCGCCCCTTTGAAACCCCATAAAAAATAAATTTTTATTATAAAAGGGAGTTTGAGGGACTTCGTCCCTCAAACTGGTTTAATCCTCTTCTGTATCGGGCCTCTTTGCAGCAATATATCCCTTGCCGAATTTGACCTTCACATTCTCAGCAATCTTCAAGGTCACTGTATTTGTTCCTACAGCCTCAACAACCCCATAAATACCACCTGCTGTAACAACCTTGTCTCCCCTTTTCAGAGACTCAAGCATCCTCTGATGCTCCTTTGCCCTCTTCTGTTGCGGTCTGATGAGCAGGAAATAAAAGATCACAAAGATCAGCACAAAGGGGATCAATGTGCTCAGGAGTGCTCCAAGACCTCCTGCCTGTTGTCCTCCCTGGGGTTGTGGACCCATTGCCCATGCTAAATCAAACATGTTGCCTCCTTGTATTTTAATTCGTAATCCGTAACTTTAAAACTCTATTCCTGCCTCAAGAAATGGCCCTTTGAGTTTAAACTCAGACTCTATATCTGAATAATCAATCTTTACATCCTCATACCTGTAGCCACCTGCAATAAAAAGAGGACCAAAAGGGGATACCTTAAGCCTTCCGATAATATCATAATAATGGTTTGAGCTATAGGCAATGCCCCTGAATTCACCTTCTATCTTTAATAGGTCAATGGGCTTTACCTGTACACCTGCATAGACCATCGGAACAGGGATCGTGGCACTCTTTGATGCAGTAAGTCCTGTTGTTGGCTGGTCTACCTTTGCATAGAAATCAATTATCCTTGCATTAAGACCAAGTTCTATATTCAAGATTCCAAGGGTAAGGGTCTTGAGCCCCGGTATCCCATAATAAAGGGCAATATCATAATGGTCAAGCTGAACCTCTGAATCAAAGGGAACATTAGCATTAAACGTCTTATCACCAAATTTGAAACTCACATCCTTCTGTCCTCTTCCGTCAAACCTGCTTGGTGTTGCCATGAGATAGATATTGGGTATTACAAGTGGCATATCAATCTTTAGCCTTCCAAATACCTTTGTCTCCTTGTCATAATTAAGGTTCTGATCAATGTCAAGCCTGTCTGTGCTTGTTAAAGGCTTGTAGCTCACATATCCCTCTGGATCCTGATTCCAGGCTCCTAAGGATGCCTCAATGCCTATGGCAGAGGCAATTGCAGGGACAAACAAGGTCAAGAGGCTAATGATATAAATTAATCTCTTCATAATATCCCCCTTTTTGGGAACGTATTCCGGCCAATGGCCACTTTGTCTCAATATTATGCATTTAAATCAAGATATTTTTCAACAGGTCTCTGGACCGGCACCTTAAATTCGTGATGCAAGATACATGATACGTGAAAGATAATATTAACTGATCATTATCGCATTATAAAGGCTTTGAGGCATACTGTGCTATTGCAAACCTGTTTCTATCAGCAATCCCAAGAATTTCAAATCTTGCCCTGATTTGCTGTTAGAAATCTAAAAATAGGCAGACACCAGTCTTTAGCTTTTAAAGGCATTCTTCAAGTCTTAAAAAGTATCCTTTTGATGAGTTTATCTTACCTTTATTGTCTTGTTAGATATTAAATACACCTAACTCCCTCTTTTGTTCCTTTTTCAGACAGCACCTCCCTTTATATTCATCAGTTAGCCTTGTTTTTTAACTTATTTATAGTCATGTATCATCTCCTTTATCCCATAGGCCCTCATAAATTCACTGTAAAGGGCAAGCCCGCTCCTTGATGTGAGGTTGTCCCTGAGTTTGAGGGGCAAAGCCCCTCAAACTCCCTATTAATTAATTTAAAAATTTATTTTCTGGATTTCAAAGGGCTCTGCCCCTTTGAGTTTTGAAGGGCGAAGCCCTTCAATGGTAAGAGATTTTGTTTTATCATAATCAAGAAAGCCTCCTTTTTTGAAATTTTTCAGTTTTCACCTATTGGGTGATATTTTATATCATCCAAAAAAACAAAATAAAAAGGAGGCTTTCAGTTTTTTTGAGAGTTTCTAATGGCAGATTACAGTCTTGATAAAAGCTATAATCTGTTATGGTATAATTTTATTCATTCTTAAGAAGAGGTGAGCAATGGGAAAAAATATTGTAGAAAAGATTATAAAGGCCCATCTTGTATCAGGTGAGCCTGTGCCTGGCAGGCTGCTTGGTCTAAAAGTTGACCAGGTCTATACCCAGGATGCCACAGGAACAATGGCATGGCTTGAATTTGAGGCCATTGGAATAGACCGAATAAAAGTCCCCCTTGCGGTATCTTATGTTGACCATAATACACTGCAGACAGACTTTATGAATCCTGATGACCATGCCTTTTTACAGAGTGCGGCAGCAAGATATGGTGCATGGTTTTCAAAACCTGGCAACGGTATATCCCATCAGGTTCATCTTGAGAGATTTTCTGCCCCGGGCAAGATTGCCCTTGGCACAGACAGTCATACACCAACAGGTGGTGGCATAGGAATGCTTGCAATAGGTGTTGGTGGCCTTGAGGCAGCCTCTGTAATGGCTGGAGAACCCTTTGAGATAACCATGCCGAAGGTTGTAAATGTAAGACTTACAGGAAAACTCCAGAGGCCCTATGTGACTGCCATGGATGTGATACTGGAGCTTTTAAGAAGACTCACTGTAAAAGGTGGTGTTGGAAAGATATTTGAATACAGCGGACCAGGGGTCTCTGATCTTTCAGTCCCTGAGAGGGCAACAATAACAAATATGGGTGCTGAGCTGGGTGCAACAACCTCTATATTTCCTTCTGATGAAATTACAAAGAAATTCCTCAAGGCACAGGGGAGGTTAAAGGACTGGATTGAGCTCAGGGCTGATCCTGATGCAAACTATTCAGAGACCGTAGAATTGAACCTTTCAGAAATAGAACCCCTTGTTGCAAGACCCCATAGTCCTGACAATGTAGTCCCTGTCAGAGAACTCAGAGGGACAAAGGTTAATCAGGTCTGCATAGGAAGCTGTACAAATTCTTCCTATTCAATTATGAGGCAGGTAGCATCCATACTGAGAGGAAGGACCATTGCAAGGGATGTGAGCCTGCTCATAAACCCAGGGTCAAAACAGGTCTATGAGATGCTTGCAAGGGATGGCTCTATAGCAGATATGATTGGAGCTGGTGCAAGGATTCTGGAGTCAGCCTGCGGTCCCTGTATAGGAATGGGTGGAGCACCTGGAACAGGTCATATATCCCTTCGTTCCTATAACAGAAATTTTAAGGGTCGCTCAGGCACAAAGGATGCCTTTGTTTATCTTGCAAGTCCCATTGTCTGTGCAATCTCCGCCCTTAAAGGAGAATTTGTTGATCCCCGAGATGCTAAGATAGAGATAGAAATGCCTGCTCAGGTAGAAGAGTTTTTAATAAATGACAACCTTTTAATCCCCCCGCAGGAAACTAAAGACTTAAAGGTTATAAAGGGGCCTAACATAAAAGAGGTTCCTGTCATGGAGGCCCTTTCAGACCACATTGAGGCTACTGTGCTATTGAAGCTCGGAGACAACATAACTACTGATGATATAATGCCGGCGGGTTCAAAGATATTGCCTTTGAGGTCAAACATACCTGCTATTTCTGAATATGTCTTTCATAACATAGAGCCTGGTTTTTCAAAAAAGGCACTTGAACTTAAAGAAAAAGGTGGAGTGATAATCATTGGAGGAGAAAATTATGGACAGGGTTCATCAAGAGAGCACGCTGCCCTTGCACCCATGTATCTTGGCTTAAGGGCAGTAATAGCAAAATCCTTTGCAAGGATTCACAGGGCAAATCTGATAAACTTCGGGATAATCCCGCTTTTATTCAGCAATCCTGCTGATTATGAAAGGATTAAACAGGGTCAGAAACTCAGGATAAAAGATATAAAGATGGTAATAATTGAAGGTAAAGCAGAGGCTATGGTGGAGAATACCTCAGAAGATTATTCTTTTAAAGTCAAGGTTGAACTTAATGAGAGAGAAAGGAACCTGTTATCATCTGGTGGGCTTCTACCCTATATAAGGTCAAGGGCTACTCCTCAACGAGTTCTGTCCTGATTAAGGCAAGGATGGCAGCATGCGGGACAATCAGGTATTTTTTGCCTTCAAATTCTATCTCCGTAGCAGAGTCCTTTAAAAAGATCGCATAATCTCCCTCCATTGCCTGCAGGGGAATATACTTTGGCTTTTTCCTCAGCCTCCAGGGGTCATCACTTGAGGAATTAACATCATGGATGAGATAGCCCGGACCTGTCTTTATCACGTATCCACCATGGACCTTCTCCTTTTCTTTTACAGTAGGCGGCAGATAAAGACCGGCACCGGTGAGGCCTTCTCTTTCATCAGGCTCAATTAATACCCTGTCACCAACAACTATAAGGTTCTTTTTTGCCTTCATAATTGATTTTAACATTGAGGAGCTTCGCCCCTCAAACTCCTTTTTTAAATAAATAATTTAAATTCTCTTGTTTGGGGTTTCAAAGGGGCTTTGCCCCTTTGAGTTCTGTAAAAGCTGATGAAGGATAGAGGATTCCCTCTTGTAAAAACCCTCAGTGTGAAATGACTCAGGAAGATTGAATAATTCATAATCAAGGTGATGACAGAATTCATGAATAAAAGTCCTGAGAAAGGTTTTAAAGGTAACAGTCTTTGCCTTCTTTGCTGTCCTCATCCAGAGGATTATCATTGCCCGAAGTGTCCCCCTCACAGGATAATAAAGACCGTGAAGTTCTCCATAGGCATTTGATGGTCTTATGGAAAGTATCTTTATTCTCACCGGGGGCACACGAAGCATCTCTGACAGCGAGTTAGCAAGTGACTGACAGCTCTTCCTGGCAGATTCCGGCTCCTCCCTCTTAAGGCACTCTTCAATAGACTTTACCACTGGATAAAGCCTCTCAACACCATTTAAGGGAATTGAATTAATACTGTCACTCTTTCTGTATATTTCTTTTTCCTTTGGGCTTAGTCTATCATAATAACTGAAGGGCATTTTAACTCAATTTCTCTACCTCTCTTCTTCCTTCCTCAAGCTCCTTTGCCTGTTCTCTGTCAATCATCAATAAAAGGGTCTGGAATTCTCCCACATGGGTCTTTTCTTCTCTTGCTATGTCAAGAAAGACCTTTTTAATCTTCTCATTTTTTGAGAGTGCTGCAAGTTGTTCATAGAGATTGATAGCATCAAGCTCTGCAATGATGCCAAACCTTAATATTTCTTTTTCAATCTCATCACCTGAGAGTTTTGATAGATCAAAGGGTATCTTTGAAAGCATAAGGGCCTCCTCAAGATTAAATTTCAAAAATTATAACACAGTCATGTTATATTATAAATAGTGCAGTTACAGCGATTTGTCATTAGAAAAAGGTAGTCTCATGGCATTTACAATATGACAATGGTTAGGATGCAGGATTCAAGATATAAGGCATCATGGAAGATAATTCTGTAAATCTTTTTTATGCCAAAGACAGGTATAGCCACCCTTCCACTTCATCACGGTAAGGCCCCTATATGGCTCTTTGAGCGAATGAAGAGTCTTGCAAGGGAAATTTCTTTTGCTATTATCTCAGAACTTGGAAGGGTTGAATTCCTGAGAAGGCTTTCTGATCCTTACTGGTTTCAGTCCTTTGGTTGCATCCTTGGTTTCGACTGGCATTCCAGTGGTCTGACCACCACCGCCACAGGTGCGCTCAAGGAGGCCTTAAGGGGGATTGAAAAAGAAACGGGCATATTTATAGCAGGTGGTAAGGGAGCTACATCAAGGAAAACACCGGAACAGATTCAATTCTATTCTGAAAGATATGGTATCGCCCCTGAGCCTTTTATTTATGCAAGCAGGCTTTCTGCCAAGGTGGATAATTCCGCACTGCAGGACGGCTACCAGCTCTATCATCATGTATTTATCTTTACACCTGAAGGTCACTGGGCTGTTATTCAGCAGGGGATGAACCCGATAGAAAAGATAGCAAGGAGGTATCACTGGCTGAGCGAGACTGTTAAGGACTTTGTGAATGAGCCTCACAATGCCATATGTTCAGAAAAAAAACACCGCCAGGTTCTTAATCTTGTTGCAGAGGAAAGCAAAGAGACAAGACAGATATGCACAGAGCTTGCAGCACAAAAACCAGAAAGGACATTAAAGGAGTTTGAAAGGATTCCCCATCTTGAGCTTACATCAAGACATGATGTAACGGTTAATGATATTGACCCTCAGAGGCTCTACATGGTATTGCTCAAGACCTATGAGAGAAGACCCGAGAATTTTGAAGAGCTGCTTGGCATTAAAGGTGTTGGTCCAAAGACCCTCAGGGCATTGAGCCTCCTATCAGAACTTATATATGGAAAGCCCCCGAGTTTCAATGACCCAGCAAGATTCAGTTTTGCTCACGGTGGGAAGGATGGCACTCCCTATCCCGTGGACCAAAAGACCTATGACAGGACTGTAGAAATAATGAAAAAGGCAATTACAGCATCAAGGCTCGGCAACAGGGAAAAACTTGACACTATTAAGAGACTGGCAGGATATTTTAATGTCTGAAATCTTGCTTTATCCATCCCCTATATTCTAAACCCTCTCATCAGTTGTCCTTTCAAGTCTGGAGGCCATCTCTTTGAGGATATCCTTAAATAATTCAGGCATCTCATGAGTCAGGGTCTCTATATTTTGATAATCAATTATCAAGAGCTCTGTATCCTCTATTGCCATGGCAGAGGCTGTCCTCGACTTATTTAATAGAAAGGCCATCTCACCGATATAACTGCCCTCATCAATAACAGCAATCTCCTTACCCCCCTTTTCAATTGCAACCTTACCACGAAGGATATAATACATCCTGTCTGCCTGTTCACCCTCATTGAAGATAATCTCACCTGAATTAAAGGTATCCACATATCTTGCCTTTATCTTTGGCGGTAGAACCCTGTTCTTAACTATTGCCCTTTTAAGCATAATGGCCTCTTTTCTATTAAAGCAGGCCGAGACCTCAGCACCGAATAGAAAGACTATCTGGGAATAATATATCCATATGATTATTATGAAGAGAGATTTAAAAGACCCGAAGGTAAATCCATAGCCAGGGTTGTACCTGAGCATAAGATTAAAGGCAGGTTTCAGGCCAAACCATAATACTGCTGTGACAACAGCTCCAACTACCAGATACCTTACTCTTACCCTGAAGCCACGGGTTATATCTGGCAGGTCAAACAAAAGAGGGGACCAAAAAAAATTTTTAGATTTTTTGAATCGCCCCTTGCCTGTAGCCGAAGGGGTAAATCCTGGCTTCCAGCCTTCAAAGGTAAAGGCAATATACAGAAAAAAAGTAAATAAAAAGACAATCAGTCCTGGTAGCAATGAGCTAAGGAAAAAAGGGATCTTTAAAAAAGGAATCATGGAATTTATTATTGATATAAAAATATCCTTCAATGCGATTACCACAAGACTTATGATGAAGAGCAATATTATTATGCTGTCAATAAGTTTTTCACTCAAAACTGATTTTTTAATCTCTATCCTGAATATTGTATGGAGGGAGGTTCTTATGGCAGAGGCAAGGGGAAGGACAGCAGAGAATAACAGTAAAAGGTTAATGATGCCGAGTCCCTTTTTAAAGGCTATTACATTCTTCACCTCTCTGAGAACTATATCACTGTAACGGGGTATGAATTGTTTGAGCATTTCATGAATCTTCCCTAATGCCTCTGATGATGAGCCAAGGAGCGCACCAGAAAAATAGGCTATTAAAAAAAGTACAGGTATGAGTGCAAGAGAGGTGTAAAAGGCAAGGGAAGCTGCCATCTGAGGGCAGTTGTCTCTTCTGAATGATGAGAATGCTTCTTTAAAAATTAAGATTGGAAAGAAAGACGGCCTCATTTATTGAGTCCTGCTTTCAGTCTTCCCTCAAGGTCATCGATAAACTGTCTTGCTGTCCTTCCTGAATAGCTCCCATGGCTGAGTGCCCATTGAAGGGCCTGAGTTCTAACAACCTCTGGTGCTGTCTGAATATTTCTTAAAAAAAGATAGTTTGAGACTATCTCAAGATAGGTCTCCTGGTCAAAGTTATAAAAGCCCAGCCTCAGACCAAACCTGTCACTGAGGGAAAGTTTTTCTTCAAGGGATTCCTGGGGATGGAGTTCTGCATCGGGGTCCCCAAAAAGTCTTTGACTTTTTGGGGTGAGACTGGATATATCAGGAAGATTCTCTTTTACCTTTTCTGGCATGAGATGTCTCCTGTTGGAGGTTGCATATATGGCTATGTTTTCAAACCTCATCTCAAGCCCGCCTTCAAGCACAGCCTTGAGAGTCCTGTAAGATCTCTCCTCTTCATCAAAGGAAAGGTCATCACAGAAGATTATAAACTTCTCTTTTCTTTTTTTAATTACCTCTGATATCTCGGGGATATAAAAGAGAAGGTCTCTTGGTACCTCCAGCATCCTGAGACCCCTGGTATGATATTCATTGAGCAGGGCCTTTACAGAGGAGGACTTCCCAGTTCCCCTTGGGCCAAAAAGGAGGACATTGTTGCAGGGAAGGCCTTTGAGGAATTGTTCGGTATTCTGCCTGAGTCTTTCAATTATCCAGTCTATACCCTTTAATTCTGAAAATCTTATAGGATCTGGCCTTTCTATACCCGTGATTATGGGCCTGTTATACCTCAAGATTACCCTGAAGGCAATAAATCTATCAAGAACTGATTCATCAAAAGCAGGGGCAAAGACATCAATCAGTCTATTCAGGGATTCATTAAGTTTCCTGAGCTCATTGATAAGTATATCCATATTCAGGAGGGATTTCGTCCCTCAAACTCCTCTTTTAAATAATTTTATTAATTCCTTATTTGGTGTTTCAAAGGGGGCTTTGCCCCTTTGAGTATCATCTTAATTCAATAAATTCACTGAGCCATTTTGTCCTGGATGGATGCTTCAGTTTCCTTATTGCCTTTGCTTCAATCTGTCTCACCCTCTCTCTTGTAACCGAAAACTCCTCCCCGACTTCCTCAAGGGTCATGGGTGCATCCTCTCCGATACCGAATCTCTTCCTTATAACAGCCTCTTCTTTATCATTCAGGGTCCCGAGTACCTTATCAATCTGTTCCTTGAGGTCCTGTCTTACAGCATGGTCAAAGGGAGAAGGGGTTGAGTTATCCTCAATAAAATCTATAAGCTGGGAATCTTCCTCCTCACCAATGGGTGTCTCAAGAGAGATTGGTTCCTTTGTCACCTTTAATATATTTTTTACCTTGTGGGGTGGCATCTTCAGTTTTTCTGCCAGCTCATCCACAGAAGGTTCTCTCCCATTTGCCTGGACAAAATCCCTTGTTGTCCTTGTTATTCTGTTAATGGTTTCCACCATATGAACAGGTATCCTGATAGTCCTTGACTGATCTGCCAGTGCCCTCGTGATTGCCTGTCTTATCCACCATGTGGCATAGGTGCTGAATTTATAACCTCTCTTATATTCAAATTTATCAACTGCCTTCATAAGACCAATGTTGCCCTCCTGTATAAGGTCAGCAAAACTGAGCCCCCTTCCAATATACCTCTTTGCAATGCTTATAACAAGCCTGAGATTTGCCTCTATTAGGCTGGATTTTGATAAAAGCACCATATCCTCTCCCTTAATAAGTGTCTGATAGGCCTTTTTCATATCCTGAAGCCTTATGCCAAGGAGTGTCTCTCTCCTTTTAAGTTCCTTTTCAATATCAAGATATTCTTCCGTGAGTTTCTGGATATTTTCTCTGCATGACCTGGTTGTTCTCTTGGGGATTCCACATTTAATTATCTTGCTCAGATTATATCCTCTTGCACTCAGTGATTTTTTAATTGATGAGATCCTTTTTGAAAGGTCATATACGATCTGATAATTTCTTTTGAACTCATCAGCAAAGGTTAAAACAACTGAATCTCTGAGCCCTAAATCTTTTATAATGGATATAATCTCTTCCCTGTTCTTATTCAGGGATTCAATTAAAGAACCGTCATTCGGTGGCGAATTAACATCGCTGTTTTTTAATCTGGTAAGAAGCTGTTTTCTTTTCTTGAGCAATTCCCCTATCTTCAAGGTTGCCTTATAGAATCTTTCTCTTTCTTCAAGAAGCTCTTCCTCTATCTCATCATCACAATTACAGAGAATATCTTTCAGCGGTGCCTCTCCATTTCTTGCAAGCTCACCAATTTCAACAATTTTTTTAAGTGCAAAGGGCATGGAGAAGATTACCTTCATCATGAGCTCTTTGCCATCTTCTATCTTCTTTGCAATCTCCACCTCTCCTTCTCTTGTGAGAAGGGGTACACTTCCCATCTCCTTGAGGTAAACCCTGATAGGTTCATACTCTGCCTCCCTCTCTTCAATCTCTGGCTCAAGTAGTTTCTCCAGAGACTCTTCCTGTTCCTCTCCAAGGATGTCTACATCCTTTTCTTCAAAATCATCTAAGTAATCTATATAACCCATGTTATTAAAATGGTGGAGAAGTAATAGTTCTCCTTGCTCCCTGAATCATTGTTTTTTCTTTTATCAGTTTATTCAGTAAAATAAGGTCGTTTCTCCCTCGCGCCTCTGTAATTAATCTATCTATTACCCTTAGCCTTATTTGTTTCATACAATCTGATATTAATCTATCAATGCCTTCATCATCAAGATAGGTATTGAATGTAAGTCTTGCGATCAGGTGTTGAAGTTCCATCCGTGCTTTTTCCTCTGATTCCTCTATATCCCTATTAAGCTGATTGAACAGCTCCTGTAAAAGCCGCTTACCATCATCCTTAAAGAAGGAGGGATTCTGAGAACAACAATCCACAATCAGACTGTAAAGTTTTCTTAAATTTTCCTCTTCAATATCCTCTGGTTTAAGACCATTGAGGATCAGGTCAGCCCTCTCGGGATACTGAAGAATTACTGCCATGAGAAGAGCCTCAGGACTCAGCGTCTTAAATCCAATGGTCTTTGCATCTGAACCTGATGAAGCCTGAGTTTTCAGCTTACCTGCCTGTGTTGCTCTTAATCTTCTGACTTCTTCAATTAAAAACTCCTCCTTAAGACCTGCTATATGAGAAAGGGTTTTTATATATTCTGCCCTCATAAGGGGATCTTCAATACCGGCAATAAGGCCTGTTAATTCTCTGAGCGTCTCAACGCTGTCACCTTTTTGAGCTGTCTTCATATAAAATTCCACAAGTCCCAGAGGGGCTTCAAGGAGTCTCTTGAGCTCTGATGCCTCTGTCTTTTTCAAGAAGCTATCAGGGTCCTCTCCCTCCGGAAGAAGGGCAATCAATGGGCTTATGGAATGCTGAAGGAGGATGGGCAAGGATCGTTTAGCTGCAGTAATGCCAGCACTATCACCATCATAAAGAAGTATTATCTTTTCAGTGAGTCTCTTAAGAAGCATTACCTGTTTTTCTGTAAGGGCTGTCCCGAGAGGTGCAATGACATTTGTAAACCCGTACTGATGACACATTATCACATCGAGATAGCCCTCTGTTATAACAGCAAAACCGTATTTTTTTATACCCTCCTTTGCCTGAAAGAGTCCAAAGAGATTTTCTCCTTTTTTAAACAGAGGGGTTTCAGGTGAATTTATGTACTTGGGAAGACTGTCATCCATTACCCTTCCACCAAATCCTATGATATTACCCTGAAGATTATGAATGGGAAATATTATCCTTCCCCTGAAGAGGTCATAGCTTCCTTTGTCTGAATAACTTATAAGACCAGCCTCTTTTATGTCTGTTTCTTTAAATCCTTTGTTTTTTAAATACACCAGAAGGGAATCCCAATCCTTAGGAGCAAAGCCGAGTGAAAAGGTCTTTACACTATCTGGAGAGAGCCACCTCTTTAAAATAAGATAATCAAGGGCCTCCTGATTTTTATAGAGATTATCCTTGTAGAATTCCTGGGCCTCTATGAGTATGGAGAGCATAATGGACTGTTTATTATAATCGGACTTTCCTTTCACAGGAGTATATTCAATGCCCGCCCTTCTGGCAAGCCTCTCAATGGTCTCCGGGAAGCTGAGGTTTTCTATCTTCCTTATAAAGGTGATTATATCCCCACTTTCTCCACAGCCAAAGCAGTAGTAGAATTGTTTTGAAGGGCTAACTGTAAAGGAAGGTGTCTTTTCTGAATGAAAGGGGCAGAGCCCTTTAAAGTTTGATCCTGCTCGTTTGAGGTTTACATAATCAGAAATTACATCAACAATGTCGAGACGCATCTTAATTTCATTAAGTATGTCTGTTTGTCTCATGCGTCTCTCCTTTAAATATTATTTTCTCTTTACTCTTTTAAATCCTGAACACTCAAGGACCTCAATATCCCTATCAAGTATCTCATCAAGGAGAAGATTCATTCCGAGATTATCACTGGCAATATGCCCGGCAATCACAACATTAAGATGATGCCTTTCAGCCTCCTTTCTGTGTTCTTCGCTGAGATGCATGGCAACCATAGTATTTATCCCTGAATTTGTAATATTCTGGAATATATCCTTTGAACCCTCTGTCCCACCTGTCATATCAACAAATATCCTTCCAGCCTTTCTCTGAGGAGAGCCAATTAATATCTTTGGTCCGGCACCATTTCTGGCACCCTCTTTATATTCAGGTATTTCCCTGAGAAGCTCAATAACCTCACCAATGGTATAAGGCTTTTTTTGATCAAAAAGTCTCTGCAGATATGTTGCTACCATATTATCCGCAGGGGTATGAAGGCAGGCAAAGGGTATATCAAGAAGTCGGGCTGTATCCACTGCTCTTGTATGATTATAGGGCATGAGCTTCCTTTCAACCTCTTTTATCCTTGCATCCATGAGGTCTTCAGCCACATTTATAGGTACCCCGAACCTCTGAAGTATATCTGCCTGCATCTTCATCACCTGATATAGATTTGCGTAGGCCCTTCCTTCGGGATGATGTGAAAGAACAAGATCCAGTGGTCTGCCCCTCTGTCTTAAGGTCTCGGCAAGAAGTATCTCACCTGCTTCTATATCAATACCTACAAGTATTGTCCTGATACCCTTTTCAGGGTCGCCCCACAGGAGCCTTGAGTCTGCATAAGGATTGTGAAGCAAGTCCCTGTCAAAATATTCCCTTTCATCTGGTTTAAGAGATTCATAGTCTTTTTTTCTTGCTTGAAGGTCTCTTTCTACCTGTTCGACTCCGCGAGGGTCATTTTCTATTGCAATCTTAATTGCCCTTTCAATAAGCTCACCAATCTTCATAATCCTGTTTTCCTTTAATCAGTCTTTGATATACGCAGATAATGAAGAAACTTTTTTAAATAGGAACATAATCTTGCTACATCCGAGCCTTTTTACTTTATATCACACACTGATTAAGATCAACTGCAAAATAGTAATTCCTCTCCTCCCTCTTGCTATTTAGACCCCTCAAGTATCTCCTTTACCCGCTGGTTTACAAACTTTCCATCAGCTATTCCTTTAAGCCTTGGCATAACTGCCTTCATAACCTTTCCCATATCCTGAAGCCCCTTCGCTGATACCTCCTTTATAGTGGCCTTTATAATATCATCTATCTCTTCAGGAGAAAGCTGTTTTGGCAGGTAGGACATAAGGATCTCAAGCTCGTTTCTCTCTGCTTCTGCAAGGTCAAGCCTCCCAGCTTTTTCAAACTGCTCTATGGAATCCTTCCTCTGTTTTATCTGGGATGAAATAACAGCGATGCAATCATCATCATTAAGTGGCCTCATGAATTCTATCTCTTTATTTTTGAGGGCAGACTTCAGGAGTCTAAGGACAGAGACTCTGCTTTTATCCCCGGATTTTAAGGCAATTTTAAAGTCTTCTTCAATTTTATTAAGAAGGGGCATTATTTTGCTGCAAGCTGCTTTAATTTCTTCAGGGCTTTTTTACGGGCAGCAAGGGCCTTCTTCTTTTTCTTTACAGAAGGCTTCTCGTAATGTTCCCTCTTTTTTATCTCAGAAAGAATACCTTCCCTCTCGCACTGCTTTTTAAACTTCTTCAGTGCGTTCTCAAAGGATTCGCTCTCTTTTACATTTACAGAGGGCAAGTCTCTCTCCCTCCTTCCTTTTTTAAATTTTAATACTTTAACAGGTGGATGTTCCCCTTGTCAATAGAGACTGCTCCTTGGCATCTCCCACTTTTATGTTCGCTTTCCTTAAATCGTAAAATTTCAGTGTGGATTATGAAAGACAGCTGTCTGAGGTGAAATAAAAATATTAGCAATCTATCGTGACAAGGGTTTTTAAATACGAGAAGTTAGGAACTTATGGGACAGGATCATCTATTCAGTGCAGCTATTAACTTAAGACTTGAGTATCTTCCCTTCAGCCTGCGCCTATAGCCTGTCTTTGCCTTTAACCTATCTTAAGCCTTCGCACTTATCAACGATGGGGCTGACTTAACTTTTAGAGTATTGATTATCTCTGTAAGTTGTTTTATCACATCATCAAAAATCTCTATCGCTGAAAGCATCGCTATGGCTAAGGTAAAAACACTTAATGTATTTACTGTCCCTTGCCTTGGCTTTCTCGGGATTA
>JBDOIG010000292.1:0-1297 GCA_041082235.1 Thermodesulfovibrionales bacterium
TTATAATATTCAATACCTGCAGCATCAGAAAAAAACCAGAAGAAAAACTCTTCAGCAGCCTTGGAAGGCTCAAAAACTTAAAACGCCAGAAACCTTCTTTGAAGATTGCTGTGTGCGGCTGTATCGCCCAGCAAAAAGGCGAAGAGCTTCTTAAAAGGGCTCCCCATGTGGATTATATCTTTGGACCTCAGAACATCAGCAAACTTCCTTCAATCCTTTCATTAGAACGGGCAGTCATCACAGAGGAGAATCCTGATATCCAGTACGAAGAACTACCTGCTGAAAGGATGAATGGCATAAGGGCCTCTGTAACAGTTATGTATGGCTGCAATAATTTCTGCTCCTATTGCGTTGTACCCTATACACGGGGAAGGGAAGTAAGCAGGCCACTGGAAAAGATTATAGAGGAGATAAAGTCCCTTGCCGAACAGGGATATAAAGAGGTCCAGCTCCTTGGTCAGAATGTAAACTCTTACAGGGATAGGGAATATGATTTTTCTGATCTCTTAAGAATGGTAAACGATATCCCTGGTATTGAGAGGATAAGATTTATCACCTCCCATCCAAGGGACCTTACAGAAAAACTTATTAAGACCATGGCTGAGCTTGATAAGGTCTGCGAGCACCTGCACTTACCTATCCAATCTGGTTCTGACAGGATACTCAGGCTCATGAATAGGGGGTACAGTTATGAGGATTACAAAAGAAAGGTTGAACTTTTAAGGACATATATTCCTGATATAGCCATAACCACAGACATAATAGCAGGATTTCCCTCAGAGACAGAGGAGGATCATCACCACACTTTAAGGGCACTTGAGGAGATAGAGTATGACGGAATCTTTGCTTTTAAATATTCCCAGAGGCCTGGCACAAAGGCAGCAGAGATGCCTGACCAGATACCTGAAGACATTAAATCAGGAAGACTTTCAGAGATCCTTAAGCTTCAGGATACCATAACCCTCAGAAAAAACTCAGGATTGGTTGGAACAATTCAGGAGGTCTTAATAGAAGGAAAGGACGAAACAGGACAGACTACAGGAAGGACGCGGACAAATAAGATTGTTCTTTTCAATGAGGACCTCCCATCAGGTTTAATAATAAAGGCAAAGATTACACAGGCAAGGATTCACAGCCTTATAGCTGAGCCCCTATGAAATTTTCCATCCTTACCCTTGGTTGTAAGACAAATCAGGCAGAAAGTGAATATCTTTCCATTGAATTGCTCAAAAAGGGATATAAAGAAGTGGACCTTTCTGGTGCCCCTGATATATGCATAATAAATACCTGTACAGTT
>JBDOIG010000298.1:0-32710 GCA_041082235.1 Thermodesulfovibrionales bacterium
AAAAACCTCTTATTCTCCATGAACCACTTAATGGTTCTGTCTATTCCCTCTTCAAGGGAGACCTCTGGTGCCCAGCCGAGTAGTTCCTTTGACCTTGTAATATCTGCCCATGTTGCCTTCATGTCAGCAGGATGCCCTGGTTTAAAGTCTATTACAGCCTTTTTGCCAAGACCTTCTTCTATTAATCTTATGAGATACAAGAGTTCCACTGGCCTGTCATTACCGAGATTAAATATCTCATAGCCCTTTACATCAAGGCATCTTATTGTCCCATCTGCAATGTCATCCACATAGGTGAAGTCCCTCCTCTGTGTGCCATCTCCATATACAGTGATAGGTTTATTGTTGTATATATTTTTTATGAATCTAAAATAGCTCATATCAGGTCTTCCTGCTGGTCCATAGACTGTAAAGTATCTCGGCGCTATCACATCAAGTCCATAAAGATAATGATAAGTATAGCCAAGAAGCTCTGCTGCCTTTTTTGTTGCTCCATAGGGTGAAAGGGGCCTGTCAGTAATAGCATCCTCTTTAAAGGGCATCTCTGCAAAGCTATAAAGGCTTGATGTGGAGGCAAGTATAATTTTTTTAACTCCATACTGCCTTGCACACTCAAGGATGTTCAGTGTTCCTTTTGTATTTGTATCAAGATATACCCAGGGGTCTTCAAGGGATGCCCTCACACCTGCCCTCGCAGCAAGATGTAGGATGGCATCAAATTTATTTGCTTTGAAAAGTCTCCTTAATGAGCCAATCTCAGAGACATCCATCCTGTGAAATTTAAAGTTTTTATATCCCTGAAGTCCCTTTATCCTCCATCTCTTCAATGACGGGTCATAATAGTCATTGAGATTATCTATACCTGTAACCCTGTTACCCTTTTTAAGGATAAGTTCAGAGACCTTCCAGCCAATGAATCCTGCGGCTCCTGTGACAAGATAATGCTTCATAAGATATCCTCCATTTCTTTAAGCCTCTCTATGGCCTGTCCTCCCTGAGAACCCATGTGAATGGTAAAGTCATTCACATAAAGTCTTATATGTTTCATTATCACATCCTCTGAGAGCTCCTGGCTGTATCTTTTAATATAAGGCATGGCCTGAGAAATATTGTTAAGACCATAAACTACTGAATCATGAATAAGTGAATCTATCTTTTTAATCAAATCATCACCAAGACTCTTTTTTGCAATTATGCAGCCCAGAGGAATGGGAAGTCCTGTATCAGACTCCCACCACTCACCGAGATCTATAAGTGCCTTGAGGCCTGCTGCCTCATAGGTGAACCTTGATTCATGGATTATAATGCCTGCCCTCACCTCTCCAGAACTCACAGCAGGGATTATTCTGTCAAAAGTCATGAATCTCGGTACAAAAGAGAAATCCCTGAAATTTTTTTTAATGAATGCCCTGAAGAGGAGAAAGGCAGTGGTGAGCCTTCCTGGTATTGCTATCTCTGAGCCATTAAGTTCTGTAATTGAAGTCACATTCCTTGTAACAAGGAGTGGTCCACAACCTCTACCTATTGCTGCACCAGAATTTAAAAGCTCATACCTGTCATGGACCCTGAGATAGGCTGCAACAGATACCTTTGTGACATCAAGCTCACCAGCCATGGCCTTTTCATTCAGGGTCTGAACATCTGCTATGGATTCTTTAAAAATGACATCATTCTGCAGTATCCCATTCATAAGTGCATAAAATACAAGGGTATCATTTGGACATGAGGAAAAGCCAAGAGTGAGGAGCATCCCTCTCTTGCTGGTAGGAATGGTAGGGTGTGCCGAAAAGCCTTTATTGCGACACCTTAATGTAGGTTTTTTCATCAACATTACCGAACATAACCTTCTTCACCATTTGGTGATAAACTTCTTGTTACATGATAAATAAATTTTTTTGTCGCCTTATAAAGGCCTTGAGGCATACACTGTTATTCCTTCACATTTCTATCAAAATTTTCGTTCACTGATTTATCCCCATTGTTTCCCTTACAATCCGCATGGTCTCCTGAGCAACAAGCCTCGCCTTTTTTGAACCTTCTTCAACAATCTCCCTGAGAAGCTCTGGCTTTTCTGAATAGTATTTTCTTTTTTCCCATATGGGTTCAAGCATTAAAAATAGATTCTTCAGAAGAATATGTTTGCACTCAATACAACCGATTCCTGCAGTCCTGCAGCCCTTTGCGACCTCATCCTGTTCTTCCTTTGTTGAAAATATCTTATGAAGCTGAAAAACAGGAGAGAGTTCAGGATTTCCAGGGTCATAACGCCTTTTCCTTGCAGGATCTGTCATCATTGTCATTATCTTCTGCCTCACAACCTCTGGTGAATCCGAGAGGTATATAGCATTTCCATAACTCTTTGACATCTTCCTTCCATCAACACCAGGTACCTTTGGAAATTCAGTAAGAAGGGGTTCTGGTTCAGGGAAAATTTCCCTGTAGAGAAAATTGAACCTCCTCGCTATCTCCCTTGTTATCTCAAGGTGTGGTACCTGGTCTATACCCACAGGAACATACTCTGCCCTGTAAATGAGTATGTCTGCTGCCTGAAGTACCGGGTAGCCAAGAAATCCATAGGTGTCAAGGTCCCTGTCCTTTATCTCTTCTTTCTTTTCCTTATAGGTCGGGACGCGCTCAAGCCATCCAAGGGGTGTAATCATGCTTAAAAGTATATGAAGCTCTGCATGCTCAAGGACCTTTGACTGGATAAATATAACAGACCTCTCAGGGTCTATGCCTGCTGATAGCCAGTTTATAAGAAGGTCATCAGTAAATTCCTTTATTACAGAAGGAGCCTGATAATTGGATGTAAGGGCGTGCCAGTCAGCCACAAAATAAAAGCACTCATATCTTTCCTGAAGGCTCACCCAGTTTCTGAGTGCTCCCACAAGATTCCCAAGATGAAGTCGTCCACTTGGTTGCATTCCACTTAAAACCCTTTTCATGGTCAATTATTATAAACTAATGCCACTGCCTTAGGCAAAGCGAGTTTTTGAGCGTAAAGCGCAATAGAAATAGCTGGGTATGCTGAAAAGACTTTATTGCGACACCTTAATGTAAACTTTTAAATCAACATTACCAAACATAAAAGGGGCGAAAAGCCCCTTTGAGCTCTGCCCCTTTGAGCTTTATAAAGGCCTTGAGGCATACCCCGCTAATCAGGAAATGTTTCTAATAGCAAATCTGGGTTTTAAGCTTTCCTGTCCAAACCGCAGGAAATACGCTTGCTACCCATTTAAGGCAAGAGCCCACAGAGAGTGTGTTTTTTGACAGTTTTTGATATAATATGACAGTTTTTGTCATGGATAACAACCATGGTGAAGTAAATCTTATTGTTTTTAAAAGAAAATTTTTATTATTTTCTTTAGCATGTTTTTTGCTAAATTAAATGCGGAGGTGTATGGTGCGTCCTGAACTGAAAAGGACTATGTATGGTTTCATAATTGTCTTTATAATTATTTTTATTCAATCTGCTTATGGTGACAATTCTATATCCGTGCTGGAAAACAAGGCCGAGCTCATCACTAATGACAATTCTTCAGACCAGAATAATACCTTAAAAACAGAGATACTGAATGATAAAGAAGAAGACACAGTTGCCTCTGTCTCAGAAGAAGATATCTATGACCTCAAGGTCCTGATTCATGATTATGATTCAAACGACCTTGCTGTAAGGGCTGTTGAAAGGCATATTAATACCTTTACAAATAGATTGAAGGACCGATTCAGTCTCTGGCTTTCAAGGGCAGGGATGTATATTGATACCATGAAGGAAATCCTTGTTGAGAATGGTCTACCGAAGGAACTTGTATTTTTACCATTAATAGAAAGTGGATTTAATACAAATGCCTATTCAAGAAGCAGGGCTGTAGGACCCTGGCAGTTCATAGCATCAACAGCAAAAAAATATGGTCTTACCATAAACTGGTGGATTGATGAAAGGCGCGATCCTGTAAAGTCTACGGAAGCTGCTGCCAGGTATCTAAAAGACCTCTACGATATGTTCAATTCCTGGCACCTTGCCATGGCAGCCTATAATGCTGGAGAAGGAAAGGTGCTCAGGGCTTTAAGAAAAACCAGGACAGATGACCACTGGACACTCCTTCAGAAAAAACGCTATCTGAGAAGAGAGACAAGGGAGTATGTACCAAAATTTATAGCAGCAAGCCTCATCGCCCTTGAACCTGAGAAATATGGATTTGAAGATATTGATTACCATCAGCCTGTAGAGTTCACAGAGGTGGAGATTGAATCTCCTGTTGACCTTGAGGTTATAGCAAGGGCTGCAGAGACAGACCTTGAAACTATAAAGCTCCTGAACCCTGAACTGAAGAGATGGTGCACACCACCAGACCAAGCTACTTATAAGATAAGGATCCCTGCTGATAGAAAAGAGATATTCCTTCAAAATCTATCATCCATTCCTAAGGAAGAAAGATATACTGTTAAAATTCATATTGTAAGGAGAGGTGAAACTATAGCAAAGATCGCAAAAAAATATAAACTCCCTGAATCAGTAATCTATGCCCTGAACCCTGAAATAAAGGGGCATCCTCTCAAGCCCGATACAGAGATAAAACTCCCTCCTGATGGCTTTAAACCAGACCCTGATGATCTCAAGAAAAAGAGAAGGTCTTACAGAAGGAGCCCTTCAGCCTGAGCATCTTTTTACAATCTCTTCGAGGATCTGGGAAAGTTTGAATGGTTTGGATATAAAAAGGTCTGCACCGGCCTTGAGAAAGTCTTCCCTTTTTCTGTCTGCGCTTATTCCAATTATATATAAAGAGGGAGAGGGATTTATTGAACGGAGCAATGCTGTCAGCTCTATACCATTTATACCGGGCATATCACAATCAGTGATTATAATATCAAAGGTCTCCTGTTTGAAAAGCTCAAGGCCTGAAAGACCATCCAGTGCAGTTCTTACATAAAAACCAGAAAGGCTGAGGAAATCCCTTAAAAGCTCGAGCAGGGCCACATCATTGTCTATTACAAGTATGCGATGTCTGCTCTCAGCAGGCATAGTATTTTATACAACTTTTAGTTGTATATGTCAATAGACACAACTGTAAATTAGTGGACTTAATGATAGCAGTTGCCATAATCTTCTGGCTAAGATATGAAAGACCACAGGAATCTCATAGGAAGATTGATAAGGAGATTCAGACTCCAGAAGGGCATATCCCAGATGGGGCTTGCCGAGCTGATAGGTGTATCCTATCAGCAGGTGCAGAAATATGAATCAGGGAAAAGCAGTATAAGTATTGAAAGGCTTCTTGATATAGCTGAGGCACTGGATATACCTGTGAGCAGGTTCTTTCCATCAGAAAAAGAGCTTCTATATGAAGAGGAATCTCCCTATGGTGAGCTGACAGAGGAGGAGAAAAAGCTCCTGGAGCTTTTCAGGAGGATAAAGGACAGAAATACAAAAAAGGCCCTGTTCAGGATACTGGAGGGGATAAAGGATTAGGAAGCTCTTTATATGAGAGCAATTTCTCTATTATATTAAGCACAGATGGTATAACCTTCCTGACAGAAGGGGAAAGAGTAATGCCATAACCTGAAATGTCTTCAGGAACAATACCAACAATAATGGTCTCTATATCTTCCAGAAGGAGATTCATAATCTTAATACTCTCAATTATCCCGATCTGGTGAATGGCAAATTTGTGGAGGTCATTGCCCTCTATAATATCTTTTAATGAAAAGACATGTATGGTTCCCGGTTCTTCATCTGTAAGTATTGTATCTATTATTATAAGCCTCTTTATCCCCTCAAGGTAATTAAGCAGATCAATACTTGAGACCCCTCCATCAAGGATCTTAACATGGGATGAAAATCTCATCTCCTTAAGACGATTTATAATATGAATTCCAGCCCCGTCATCCCTGAAGAGAAGATTTCCCAGACCCACTATAAGGGTTTCAGGATAGCAGCTTTTCCCAGCGTGCAAGTCTCTCTCTAACACCAAAATCTCCCCATAACTGTTTGACCCTGTCGTCAGCACAGATAGCCCTCACTAAATCTATCACCTTATCTTTTGATAAAATAACAGGGGCATCTATAGCCTCCCTTGCAGCAAGAAGAATCCTTGCAGCCATCCCGGCACCGAAAGAATCCTCCAGAGTTTTTTTAACCTCATCCATCACCCTTTTAAGACTGTCATCCATCCTCAATCCCTCCAAATAAGGTCAAGTATCTCACCTTTTGCAGAAAGAACTCTAATCTCCAGAGGCATCTTCCCGATAGCATGGGTGGCACAGGAAAGACATGGGTCATAGCATCTCACTGCCATCTCTATCCTGTTAAGTATCCCTTCGGTTATCTTTCCATCCTTTATAAATGCCTTTGCTGCATGAAGAACAGATAGATCTATTGCCCTGTTATTTTGAACTGTGGCAACTATAAGATTCATCTTTATAATCCTGCCGTTCTCGTCTGCCCAGTAATGATGTATTAAAGTTCCCCTCGGTGCCTCTATAACTCCGATCCCCTCACCCGGTCTCCTTTCAACCTTAATCCTGTAATTATCTCCAACAATTGCATCATCATTTAAAAGTTCCAGGGCCTTTTCAGCAGCATAAAGTAATTCTATTGTTCGTGCCCAGTGATAATAGATATTCTGCTCTAAAAGTCCACCTCCCGCCCTCTCTTTAAAGGTCTTGAATCTCTTGGATGCCAGGGGAGTTGATACCTTATCAGAGATATTCAGTCTTGCCAGTGGTCCGACCCTGTAAATCCCCTCTAGCCAGCCCTGTTTTTTATAAAAGGGGAACTTGAGCCAGGAGTAATCCTCTACATGCTCACCAATATAATCAAGGTATCTCAGGGAGTCAAATTCTATATCTCCTTTTTTACCTCTTAACCTCAATATTCCATCATACAGTTCAAGACCTCCATTATTTACAAGACCCATAAAACTACCTTCAGGACTACCAAGCCCCTCTATCATCTCTGGATAACGCTCAATAAGACTTTCTGCTAAATCTACTGCCATCTCTGAAAGACCTATCGCATCCTGAACCTCTTTTGAAAGAAAAAACCTGTCCTCATGTGAAAGACCTTTACTCATACCGCCAGGTATAGCAGTAACAGGATGGATTGCCCTTCCTCCAACCCTGTCTATAATCTCCTGACCAATCTTTCTCAGCCTGATAGCCTTCTTGGCAGTCTCAGGATCCCTCTTAACTATACCGATAACACTTCTTTCTTCAGGTGAAAAATCAGGACCAAGGACCATGTCAGGTGCTGATAAAAAGAGAAAATGTAATGCATGGGAGTGGATATACTGGCCCATGTGCATAAGCTCTCTTAATTTCCTTGCGGTCTCAGGTATCAGGACACCAAGAAGATTATCACAGGCCTTGGCTGAGGCGAGGTGGTGACTTACAGGACATATACCACAGACCCTTGTTGTTATTACTGGCATCTCCCATAGCATCCTTCCCTCACAGAACTTCTCAAAACCCCGGAACTCTGTTACATGGAAATGGGCATCCTTTACCTCGCCTTTTTCATCAAGCAATATACTGATCTTTCCATGTCCTTCAATCTTGGTCAGGGGCTCAATGGTTATCTTCTTGGTCATCTCGCCTCCTCTTTTAAAGAAGGAATAATAGAAACAGGCAGGGTATATCTGTAACCTGCTCCTACCACATCTTCTGTAAACATAAGGGCTCCAGCGGGAATGATATTTGAAAGGGCATTTATCATCTTTGCACCCTGTTCAAGTGCATCAGGAGTGGGTCCCATACAACCCCTGCACGGGAAATTGCCTCTTATACACCTTGCCTCACAGCCCTCCCTTGTAGCAGGACCCATACAGAGAACACCCTGCTCTAAAAAACACCTTTCCTGGTCAATCCTTTCAAGCTCCATTAGTATCCTGACTTCATCTGTAATAAATTCCCTTCTGGGGATATAAATCTCTTTGCGTTCTCTTTTACATTCATGACAGAGATTCTTTGCTGGAAGTTCAGGTTCCTTACCCGCCAGTATTGCACCAAGAACCTTCTTTATCATAAAGGGTGTGGGAGGACAACCAGGAAGATAATAGTCAACCTTTATTACCTGGTCTAGTGAATGAACCCGCGGCAATATCTCTGGTATCTCTTCAGAGGATGGTATCTTACCATCTACTGTGCTCTCTGTTTCTATATAACCCCTTTTAAGGACATCCTTTAATAAAAACAGGTTTCTCAATCCATTTATACCACCAAAGCAGGCACATGTACCAAAGGCAAGGACTTTATCAGACCTTTCCCTGAACTTCTTTGCCAGTTTTATATTTTCAGTATTACAGACCGAACCATCAAGGATGCCCAGAGAGGCACTTACAACTTCCTTTACATCATTTACAGGAGACCTCACAATGTCAATCATATCCAGAAGGCCGATAATATCTTCATGTAAATCAAGGAGTGCGATATGACATCCAAAACAGCCCTGCAGATGTCCTGTAGCTATCTTCACCTTTTCTTTCATCTCCTTCCTCCTATGGTTTTCAGGTACTCCATGAATTCAAGGGTATTACCGACACAGGAACCATCTTCACATTCTCTAACGCCGAATATCCTCAATCTTTCAGGTTCTATACCCCTGCTCTTAAGCACAGACCTGAAGAGGTTTGCCCTTCTGTCAAGGTCAGTATTGCCAACAATATTAAGGCATCTACCATCCTGACACTTACATATGACCACACCTTCAAATCCACTCCTGAATGCCTCTAATATTAGCTGTGTATCTATCCTGCCACCGCATTTTACTCCAAGAGGTAAAACACCTGCAGGGTATTCAAGCCCCATTCTACCTGCATAATCAAGGGAGGCATAACCACAACCCTCACAGGCAAGATATAAGACCTTTATACCATCAGGAGGCTGGTAGCGTGATAGTATCTGTATGGCAGAGATAAGAAATCTGGTAGGTGCTGAGAGCTGATCCCTTGCACCTGTCGGGCAGGCAGATACACAATTTCCGCATCCAACGCACCTTTTAATATTGGTAGAAGAAAGCTTTTTAACAGGATCAAGCTCTGCTGCGTGGAATATACATGTCTTAACACATGTCCCGCATCCTCCACAGACACCTTCATCAACCTCTGAGACAAATACCTCATGCTTGATCTCCTTTTGACTTAAAAGGGTATCAAGAATGGCTGATGCGGAATCACTGAGCATGATTATATAGGAGAGTGATCTATCCACTTTATAGGGTATAACAACAATGCCTGGATTGACGGTCTCTACAGTTGCGGTGTCAGAGATTATGGGGATGAAAAATCCTTGCTCATTTCTGTCAATCCTCAATAAGGGATATAATTCTTCTGTATATTTGAGATCATCATCTATTGCCACGATTATGCCACCTGCCCTTAATGAATAATCCTCAAATATGATTCTGAAATTGCCAGCATATCCGTAGAGTTCTTTAATGGGCTTTTCATGAAACCTCACATCAGGATGATTTTTTAAATAGGCAAGGGTGGGCATTGCCTGTTCCTTATAATCCCTCAGATCTCTAATTCCTGACTTATCAATAAAATGGATATTATATCCCCTTTCAAGCAGTCTCCTGGCTGCAAAGAGACCTCCAGTAGTAGTTCCAATAATTGCAATGGATTTTTTTGGAGTAACCCCCACTATCCCGACATCATGAACAAATCTCAATCTCTCAATACCAACATCTATCATAAATCTTGCCTTTTTCGTAGCCTCCCGAGGCATGGACCTGTGAGGTAACGCCACCTGCTCCTTCAGGTTTACAAAACTTATCATATTCGGGTTTATGCCTGCTTCTGTTATTGCCTTAACAACAGTATCAGCATTCCTGATTCTTTTGAAATAAAGGGGCGATTCACCTGCAAGGACAATCCCTCTAAGGCTTTTAGCCCTTATCTCATCTTTTATCTCTTTTATTGAGGTCGAGCTAGTTATATTATTGAAGATTTTCACTGAGGTTAAATCCTTATAATTCTTAGTTATTGCTGAAAGGTCAATTGTTTTACTGATTACTTTTTCTGATTCTGAGATAAAAAGTCCAATATTCATAAAAACTCCTTTTAAAATTATATTGACAACGCGCTATAACTTCCGATCCCATTGTTTTAAATGATAATAAACATTATCCTTACTGTCAAGTTTTTTGGTAATAGAGAGTTATATAGTTATATAGTTTAGAATCTTAATACTTCTTGCTTTTTGAAATACAAGTCACACATATCCGAATAATTTTTAAAAAGCGGCTGGAGAGGATTTAAATTCTTCCTCTTCTATTTTTGAAAAAAGTCAGGCAGCTTTACAATTGCATGAGGAATTCTCGCAAACTATTTTAGAGGCTTCTCGTGTCAAAAAAGGTTTACCCACGGGCTTAAGGATAAAGAATTATACGAAGGAGACTTCAAAAAATGCAGGAAATTTACTTTTCAGGCTTCAGCATGCCAATATAGGGTGATTGAGGAAATTCCTTTTTAAGTTGCTCCATCCTGATTTTTGCCTCTTCGGTTCTCTTTAATTCTGAGAGAATCTTTGCAGACTCATAGAGGGCAAGGTCTTTAAGGGTATAGCCATTCCTGTAGAGCTCCTCATACATCTTGAGGGCCTCTTCATTAAGACCCTTCTTTTTATAAATCATAGCCATCCTCTGATAACATAATGGCATGAGGTATCTGTTGTCATTATATTTCTTCCTGAATTCCTCAAGCATCTTCAATGCCTCATCAAAAGAACCTATCTTCTGATAACCATCAGCTATGTAAAGAAGCGTAATGGGATCTGGTCTTGAATCATAGGACTTCTTCAATGCCTCAATAGCCTTCATATAGCCACCTGCGGGGATAGCCCTCTCCACATAAAAGGCCCTGTAACCATCATAAAAAAGCCTTGATGCCCTGGATTTTGAATAGAGGCTGTAAATAACAAAACCAGAAATAAGCAGGATGGCTGCTGCACTGATAACAAATATCTTTCTTATATCCTGTCCTCTCTCTTTAAGTCCTTCTTTAAACTTGGCAAAACCTGATTTGAGCTCTTCTTCTGGCTCTGTCTTTTTTACAACCCTCTTTTTAATGGGCTTTGGCATAATGCCTCCTCAATGCCTTTTCTACAATCTGTTTTGAATTTAAGAATACTGAATTGATCCTTGTCTCCTCTATGCCAGCTCCAAGGAGTATTTTTATTGCCATATCCCTGGTTATTAAATCAGATGGTGCATGGGCATCTGTGTTGATAACAAGGGGGATACCAAATCTCTGTGCCTCTCTTGCAATATAGCCATTTGAAAGGCTGTGCCCCTTTCTTGAGGTAATCTCAAGATAAACACCCCTTTCCTTTGCAAACAATAAATCCTCTGTAGTCATGATTCCCGGATGTGCAAGGATATCAACATCTGCTTCAATAGCTGCCCTGTTTGTCCCTTCCTGAACAGGCTCCACAAGGGTCTCTCCGTGAACAAGTACGATCATCGCACCCATTGTCCTGAGCTCCTTCACAAGGTCAGGTATTAATGAAGGAGGCACATGGGTTATTTCAGCGCCTGCAAGGACATCTATAGAGACATGGTCACTCAACTGCTTAACTGCCTCAAGGAGCCTTGGAACAACAATATCAATATTAGAATGATCCACATGGTCAGTAATGGCAATAGCCTCATATCCAGTATATTGAGCCCTTCTTATGAGCTCAGCAGGGATAAGCTCACCATCACTGAATACACTATGAGTATGTAAATCTATCATGTAAATTAAATTACCTTTTCAGGTCTGAAAATGTCAATCCTTAACACCGGTGAAAACCTTCTTATTCTGTCTGAACTATTATGGCAGGATAACCTTCATAGGCAAGGCTGTTTGCTGTATCCATTGCCTCATTAAGGCTATTAAATCTTCCAATCCTTACCCTCAGAAATATCTCATTTCCTACCAGGCTCTCAAGGATATAAACATTAGTATATCTTAATTGTAGTGCCTCTTTAAGCCTTATGGCATTTTCCCTATCCCTGAATGAGCCAACCTGTATTGTAAAAGGTCCTTTTGTGCTCAGGGTTTTAATCTCTTTTCTATAATTATCTTCTCTGCCGAGATATTCTATCATTACAGGTGCTGTGCCTGTTGCAATAAGGCCTATCTCACGAGCTGCTCCATAGGATAGGTCTATATCCCTGCCTGACACAAAGGGGCCTCTGTCATTGACAATGCATTCTACAGACTTTTGATTATTCAAATTTGTGATCCTGAGCCTTGTTCCAAAGGGATATTCCCTATGAGCACAGGTCTTCTTGTGCATGTCAAATATCTCTCCTGAAGATGTAGGTCTTCCGTGAAATTCTGCACCATACCATGATGCCACCGCACCCTTTGAAGTCCTTGTTTCATATCTATAGGGAGCACAGGAATAAAGAAGGGCAATAAAGCAGCATAACAGATAGGAGCACCAGAAAACTGCAGACCTTCTGGAAGAAAAAACAGCAGAAAGAAAGGATAAAAGATTCAGGATAGAGGATTCAGCATCCGTTATCATAAATCTCCTGAATGATTCAATTCTGCTTTACAGTATATACCTGCTGAGGTCTTCATCACCGGCTATATCTATGAGTTTTTTTCTTACGTCTTCTCTGTCAATTATTATCTCACCTGGCTTTTCAGGTGCCTCAAAAGAGATGTCTTCCAGGAGTTTTTCAAGTACGGTATGGAGTCTCCTTGCACCGATATTTTCTGTCCTTTCATTCACAGAGGCTGCTATGGATGCAATCTCATCAATTGCATCCTCTGTAAAATGAAGTTTTATACCCTCTGTCTCAAGAAGTGCTATATATTGTTTGATAAGTGCATTATGAGGTTCAGTAAGTATCCTCTTGAATTCTTCCTTTCCAAGAGAATCAAGCTCTACCCTGATGGGAAATCTTCCCTGAAGCTCAGGTATGAGGTCAGAGGGTTTTGACATGTGAAAGGCACCTGCTGCAATGAAGAGTATATGATCTGTCCTCACTATCCCGTATTTTGTATTTACAGCAGAACCCTCAACAATTGGAAGAAGGTCCCTCTGAACTCCCTCCCTTGAGACATCTGGCCCGTAGGACTGACCACGGGAGGCTATCTTGTCTATCTCATCTATAAATATTATTCCACTCTGCTCAGCCCTCTGTATCGCCTCTTTTGTGACCCTCTCCATATCAATAAGTTTATTGGCCTCTTCCTGCGTAAGAATATGTATTGCCTCAGATACCTTTACCTTTCTCCTTTTTGACCTTTCAGGAAGAAGCCCTCCAAGCATCTCCTTCAGATTAATCTCAAGCTCTTCAAGACCAACATTTGATATAACACCAAAAGGCACAATCTTTTCTTTTACCTCCAGTTCCACATATCTCTCATCAAGAAGACCTTCCCTCAGCTGAGTCCTTAATCTCTCCCGTGTCTCCCTGAATCTTTCCTTTTCTGCTTCCTCGGCATTCCTCGGCATCCTGGGAACAGGTAGCAGGATCTCAAGGAGCCTCTCCTCTGCAAGCTGCCTCGCCCTTTCCTGAACCTTTTCCATGTGCTCTGATTTGACCATGGATACAGATACCTCAACAAGGTCTCTTATCATTGAGTCTACATCCCTTCCCACATATCCAACTTCTGTGAATTTGGATGCCTCAACCTTTATAAATGGAGCACCGGCAAGCTTTGCAAGCCTTCTTGCAATCTCTGTCTTTCCAACACCTGTTGGCCCTATCATGATAATATTCTTTGGAAGAATCTCGTCCCTCAACTCCCTGGGAAGTTTCTGCCTTCTCCACCTGTTTCTGAGGGCTATGGCAACAGCCCTCTTTGCCTTTGACTGACCTATTATGTATTTGTCAAGCTCCTCAACAATCCTTCTCGGGGTAAGGACTTCCTGTTCTTTAATCACACCTTCCTGCCTGTCTACATCCTCTTCAATATAGGGTTTCATATCAAAGTTCCTCCACAACTATATTATCGTTTGTATATATGCATATGGATGCTGCTATCTTCATTGCCCTTTCAACTATCTCCCTTGCAGGGAGGTCTGTATTTTCCATCAATGCCTTTGCAGCAGCCTGTGCATAGGGACCACCCGAGCCTATTGCTCCTATACCATCCTCGGGCTCTATAACATCTCCTGTACCTGATATTATAAACATATGTTCTTTATCAGCTACAATGAGCAATGCCTCAAGTCTCCTCAGGACCTTGTCTGTCCGCCAGTCCTTTGCAAGTTCCACAGCAGCCCTTGTGATATTCCCTCTGTGTTCATTGAGTTTCTGTTCAAACCTTTCAAAAAGGGTGAAGGCATCTGCTGTGCCTCCTGCAAACCCTGCAATAATATTACCCGCTGACATCCTCCGTATCTTTTTTGCATTCTGTTTCAATACCGTATTCCCCATTGTTACCTGGCCGTCTCCTCCGATGGCAACCTTTCCGTTCCTCCTCACGCATATTATTGTTGTACCATTTATCACCTCTTTTCCTCCTCCTTAATCCTGCTTAATGGATGTGCCCTGTCATAGACATCTATTAGATGGGCAGCATCAACATGGGTATATCTCTGGGTCGTGGAAAGACTTGCGTGCCCGAGAAGCTCCTGAATTACCCTCAGGTCCGCCCCTGCCTCAAGAAGATGTGTTGCAAAGGTATGTCTCAGGGTATGGGGCCCTATACCTGATATCCCCATTAATCTTGCGTATTTCATTACTATACGATGTACTGTCCTTGATGTCAACCTCTCACCCTTTCTGTTTATAAAAAGAGCTGAAGTATTCCTGGTAATGCCGGTCCTCTCACTGATATACCTTTTTAATGCCTCAATTGCCTTATGACCAATCGGAACCACCCTTTCTTTTTTCCCTTTTCCCTTTGCCCTTATAATACCCTCTTTCAGATTTAAATCCTCCATGTTAAGCCCTGTGAGCTCACTTACCCTGAGACCCCCTCCATAAAGGGTTTCAAGGATCGCCCTGTCCCTTAATTTAATAAACTCATCTCCCTGAGGGCTTTCCACAAGTGTAAAGGCATCATCCACTGTAAGAAAGGCTGGAAGCTTTCTGGGAAGCTTAGGATGTGATATGAGTTTTGCTGGATTTTTTTTAATATAACCCTCTCTGTGAAGGTATCTGTAAAAAGACCTTATGGATGAAAGGGCCCTTGATATGGAAGTCTTCTGAAGTTTTTTTGATGAAAGATAAGATACATAACTCCTTATATCATATATATCAATTTGCAGGGGCTCCCTTTCTATGAATGTAAAAAATTCAGTTAGCTCCTTCTCATAAGCCCTCACTGTGTGTTCAGATGAACCTCTTTCGTTTTTTAAATAAGACAGAAAGTCCTTGAGAAACTTATTCATTAATCCTCCTTATATATTCCTTCCACTGAAGGATTGCCCTTTCAGCAATCAGCTTCTTCCTGATAGCCCTGTCTTTTATATTAATATCCAGAGGTGGAAAGAGGGAAAGATTGATGTTTGTTGGTTGAAAACCTTCAGGGTTGCCTTCCCTGAGATGTCTTAGAAGGCTTCCATGGGCAGAGGCAGGAGGTGGAATGAGCGGTTCTAATCCTTTAAGTCTTCTTATAGCATTTATAGCTGCTATGAGACCCATGGCAGTTGATTCAAGGTATCCCTCAACACCTGTGAGCTGGCCTGCAATAAAGACATCCTCTTTGTTTTTAAGGCTAAGGTCAGCATCCAGAGCCAGGGGGGCATTTATGTATGTATTTCTGTGAATGCTTCCATATCTGAGAAAAACTGCCCTTTCAAGACCAGGGATTAACCTGAAGACCCTTTCCTGCTCAGGATATCTGAGCCTTGTTTGAAATCCGACTATGTTATAGGCAGTCTTTTCTCTGTTTTCGGGTCTGAGCTGAACCACTGCAAAGGGTCTTTTACCTGTCAGCGGGTCAATAAGACCAACTGGTTTCATTGGTCCGAATCTCAATGTGTCATATCCTCTTTCAGCCAGGACCTCAACAGGCATGCAGGACTCAAAAACCCTTATATCCTCAAAGTGCCTCGGGGTAACCCTGTCTGCCTCTCTTAACGCCTCATAGAATCTCCTATACTGTTCCTCTGTAAGAGGGCAGTTCAGATAGTCTCCATTTACAGAAATTCTGGTGCCAGAGGGCCTCTCTTTTGAATCAACCTGATACCTTGACTGAAGGAATGTCTTTGAATAATCAATACTATGTGCATCAATTATGGGTGCAATGGCATCATAAAAATAAAGTTCCCTCTCACCTATAATTTTTTTGAGCCCTTCTGAAAGCCCCTGTGATGTAAGTGGTCCTGTGGCTATTATAGTTATGCCGTCAGGTATAGAAGTGATTTCCTTTCTTATTATCTCAATATCCTTCAGGCCTTCAAGTTTTTCAGTTATGTATCTGCTGAAACCTTCCCTCTCCACAGCAAGTGCCTTTCCAGCAGGTACCCTGTTTTTTAAAGCAGCCTCCATTATGATGGAGTCTGCAAAAAGAAGCTCCTGTTTTAAAATCCAGGAGGGAGAATTTTCTTCCATTGATTTAAGGGAATTGGAACATACCAGTTCTCCCAGAAGCCCTGTCTTATGGGCCTCTGTTGATTTTATTGGCCTCATCTCATAAAGTTTAACAGGTATGCCCTGTTTTGCAATCTGCCAGGCTGCCTCGCTTCCTGCAAGACCTCCACCAACAACTGTTATCATAATATAATTGTAGCATATGAAAAAGGCCTTTATTTACAGAAGAGGTGGACTTGGTGATACGCTTTCTATTTTCCCCCTTTTTGAGATCTTGAAAAAAGAGGGATATCATATCACTGCCTCCGGTCATAGAGATTATTTGAAGCTTGCCCTTGAGACAGGATGGATTGACAGGATTGTTTCTGAGCCTACGCAGGAGGGATTTGACCTGAAGATAACAATCGGAATCAATGGCCCTATCCATCCTTTCCCCGGGAAAAGGGAATGGATAGTAGAGTACTACCTTGGAAGACTTGGCCTGAATGGAAGAGATTATTCAAGGGTCTTACCCCTGGAGAAAATAAATTTCAACGGTACGGACCTCTTTAAAGAAAGGGTTATCATTCATCCGTCAAGTGGCTCAAAAAAGAAGAATCTTCCAGCAAGGCTTTTTCTCAATTTAAAAGAGATATTCCCTGATGCATTGATTGTGGCAGGAGAGGCTGATAAGTGGCTCTCTCATTTTGTGAGACCCTTTTATTTTAACCATGATATAGTAAAGACAGCATGCCTCTTAAAGGAGGCAAGGCTCTTTATTGGTGCTGATAGCGGTCTTGCCCATTTGAGTGCCTATCTTGGTATCCAGACAGTAATTATTTATGGACCCACTGATCCTCTTGTATGGAAACCAGTTGGTGATAGGGTCATACAGATCAGGCCATCAGATTGTAAACCCTGCTTTCCTGATATCTGCCCTCAAAGGCATTGCCTTGATGATGAAGACAATATAGACAGGATACTCCTTATCATTAAGGGCCTAAGACTTTAGCTTACATCAGGTATTCAGCAAGATTAATCTTATACTTTGTATAATCAAGGGTCTTTATAATGCTCCTGATGAATCTGCCTTCTGGGTCCTTTTCTGTAAGGTCAACAGTGGTATCTGTCCTTTTACCTGAGCTATCCATAATTATCCTTATCCTTGGTCTGTCAGGAAAGGCGGGATTGCTCTGGTATACAATGCCCAGTTCATTTGTATTTAATAAAACCATGGAACCAATAGGATATACCCCAACCATATTGATAAAAAATTTAAGAAGGAGGGGGTCAACCTGTGTACCACTTCTATCAATAAGTATGCTCAGGGCCTTATCAGGAGGCAGTGGCACCCTTGAATAGACCCTTGAGGAGGTCATGGCATCGTACTGGTCAGCAATGGTCACTATCCTGGAATAAAGATCCTGCTCATGTCTTGTCCGCACCTTTGGATAACCGGAATAGTTGTAATTTAGATGATGCTCAAAGGCTACAATAGCAGACCTTACAAGTACCGGATCAGGTGCCTTTAAGGTGAGAAGGGCCTTTACACCCCATTGAGGATGTTTCCTCATTATGAGCCATTCATCCTCTGTAAAGGCGGTTGGTTTATTCAATATCTCCAGGGGGACCTCCACCTTACCCATGTCATGGAAAAGGGCTGCAAGGCCAAGCTCATTTAATGCCTTCTTGCTGAGACCGAGTCTCTGACCAAGGGCTATTGCAAGTACACTCACGTTTACCGAATGATGATAGGTATATTCATCATAGTCCTTTATTACAGTCATCCCGATGAAAAGTTGTTCTTCTTCAAGGATAAGATCAACCATTGACTCCACTATCCTTTTTGCCTTCTTGATGTTAACCGCCTCTTTTGCCTTTATCTTATTCATAATGCCCTTTGAAAAGGAGACCGCATTAAAATAGGTCTTTTTAACCACCTTTCTCATATCAATAGCCTCGTCCTCTTTCACCCTCTTTAATTTATCCACTGTTATTGTCTTGAGGTCTTTTAAAAAATCCAGCATCGTCTTCAGGGGATCCTTTGAAAAACCTGCTGAGAGAAAGGCCTTTAAAAAAATCTTAATATCCTGAGCCTCCAACTTTTCTTTGAAAACAACAGTACCAATATTCCTCTTCTTTAATTCCCTTGATAGAAAGTCAAAATTAAGGAGATGCTCTATAGAATATTTCAAGCGGGTATCATTGGCATAAAAGAATTCTCCAACAAGATCTATCTGGAGTATCTTTTCATCCCTGAAAAAATTGTTAATAAGGCCTGTTACCCTTTCAATCAGGTTCACCACAGCCACATTGTTTATATCGTGAACCTGGGATGTCCTTATGAGTATGGCAAGATTACTGATTATATCAATAGTCTTTTTAAGTTCTTCCATGAGATGCCTCAAGCCTTATTATGGCATTTCTTACATGCTCCCTGAAAACAGGATTCCCCGAATCAGCATATTTTTTTAAAATCTTTAAATGCTCCTTTGAACCAATAAGTCCGAGGGCATAGGCAGCACAGGCCCTGTTTTCAAAATTCTTTGCCCTGTTAAATAATGCATTTTTCTTGAGTGTCTTTACAAGAAACTCTATTACCTCCTCATCCTTCCATGAGGACAGGACCTCAAAATATTCCTTTTTTTCCTCAAGACCCCTCTGAAGAAAATCCTTTGTGTTAATTCTTTGAAGGAGTAGCCTTTTTGCTGCCTCTGTATGGATACCACCAAGGGCCCTGACAGTCGCTATCCTGATCTGAGGGTCAGGGTCATTGAGATGGTCCCGTAAAGTTGATACAGCCTGCGGGGCCTTTATCTCACCAAGGGTCTTTATTACCTCCCTCCTTACCCTCATATCAGGATGTCTGATTGTTTTTAATAGATATTCCATTGCCCTTTTATCTCCGATCAGTCTCAGTATGTAAACAATATTTCTCACCACATACCATCTCTCATCAGAAAGGCCTTTAACAAGACTCTGCATATCCCTTCTGCCGAGGATGGCAAGGCTATCAATAATCACCTTTCTTGCCCTCATATTTTTAAGTTCTCCAAGGATCTCTATCAGGGGGGTAATGGCATTTCTGTCAAGTTGCTGTATATATTCCCTTATAGGCCCCTCCTCCACCTCTACCCTGTCTATAACCTCACCCAGGGTTTTTATCACTGTCTGTGAACCCCCAAATTCTATAATCTTTTTAAGAAGGACTTTAATATCTCCTGGGATTTCTTTGTCCTCTGCTGCCACTTTAACTATCTTTAATATTTCTATGGCACTCTCAAAATCCGCTATCTTAATTGAATACTCAAGGACTGATCTGATTGCAGGGATAATCTCCTCAAGTTCCTTTTTATTGTTATATTCTTGATAAATTATTTCAGAAATTATATGAACAAGTTTTTTAAGTTTTGGTTCTGAATCTTTTTCAAATTCCTGCATAAGTGCCTTAAGATCTGTTTCTGCTAATGGCATGATCTGGGTAGCCTTCACGCCCTCAGCATCCATTGCATCCCTGTAGGCCCTGAGGAGGTCATCAGGAGATGAGGTTTCTTCAAGTACCTGCTGGGTGGCCCTTAACTCGTAGTCTTCATCCTCTGTCAGGACAGACTCATCAACAACATACCTTATATACTGAAAATCTTTTTCCCAGAGGAGGGTCACTATATCATCATCAATAAGTTCCTTTTCATCAAGGCTGATTATTTTTAAAAAACCTTCAAGTTCTTCCTTATTGATGCCTTTGAAGAACTTAAGCTCTCTTATACCGTCCTTGAAGAAAAAGAGTGCGAGGTTATCCGTTTTCTCAGGATTATAATAAACCTGCTTATCATCATGAAGTATTTCATACTGTCTTATGTGCAGGACTATATCATTTCCTATATCCTGAAATACCTCCTCAAATTTTTCATACATATCATTTATTGCCTTTATGTACATGGGATTGTTTTCAGGGTACATCCTGATAAGCTTCTTTGTTTTGAGAAGCATCTGTAGAAAATCTTTTATCGGTGTTATCTCAGACAAGGACTATCTTCCTCTCTCTTGCAAAGTTTTTTAATATTATCAGTGAAAGATGAAGCCTCTGGAGTCTCATATTCCTTGTCCTGATAGCTTCTATGTCATTGAAGGGGAATTTTTCTCCCCTTATTATAGCCTGAACCTTCTGTATTGCCTGATAGAGCCCCTTAATGGCTTCGTTATCAAGACCTTTTAAAAATATGGGATTCACGGTTAAATATCCATCTGATATGTCCTTTGCTATTGCCTCAAGACTTTTTCCTCTTACATTAGCCATGCTTTCTCCTTATGAATATCCTTGATACGAGGATACCTACCTCATAAAGAAGGATAATCGGCACAGCCATAAGTGTCTGGTTAAAGGCATCCGGTGTAGGGGTGAGGATAGCTGCTATGACAAAGGCACCGAGTATTGCATATTTTCTATGTCGTGCGAGGGTTTCTGGTTTTACTATACCAAGCCTTGAAAGAAACAGAATTATAAGGGGGAGTTCAAAAATTGCACCAAAGGCAAGGATGAATTTCAGGCAAAAGTCTATATACTTGCCAACTGAAATCATCGGAACAAGATTTTCTGTCTTGTAGGTTAGGAGGAAATTCATGGCAAAGGGAAGGACTATTATAAAACAAAAAAAGGCCCCAGCAAAAAAAAGGGCCGAGGCACTTACTACAAAAGGCATAATGTATTTCCTCTCCTTTGGTAACAGACCCGGTGAGATAAACTTCCAGAGCTGGAAAAAGATTACAGGTAGGGACAGGATAAGACCTGAGATAAGGGATATCTTGAGATGCATCCAGAAGGCCTCAGCAGGCCCCAGGAATACAAGACTCTGATTTTTTATCCCGGAAGGTGTGAGCACTATGTAAGGAGGTTCCTTTATTACAGTAACTGTCTTTTTCATAGGCAGCATCAGAAGACTGAATATCTCCTCTGAATAATTAAAAGAGAGGATGAAAAAAAACAAAAGCACACCAAGGGACAGGAGTATCCTTTTCCTCAGTTCAGCAAGATGTTCTGTAAAGGGCATCTTATGATCTTCACTCATTTTCTATATTTTATGTCTGTTCAGAATCTTTTTTTTCTTCTATCCCTGAATAGATATCTTTTGCTGGAGCCTCTCCATGTTCCTCAGGCTTATCTTTATACAGAGACTTTTCTTCATCCTTTATTTCTTCTGATATCTTTAAATTTTCTTTTAAATTTTCTTCCTCCTTTAATTCACTCTCTACCCGCTCTTTTGCATCCTCAACAGCCCTCCTGAACTGGGAAAGGCCTTTTCCTATAGTCCTGCTCAATTCTGGCAGCCTGTTTGGTCCGAATACAAGGAGTGCAACAATAATAATAACTATTATTTCCTGCATCCCGATATCAAACATTATTCTGACTCCCTGAGTATCTCTATCTGTTCAGTTTCCTTTTCTTTAAAAGGAAGGAGGCTTACAGAAAAGAAAAACCTGTATTCAGGAGTCCTGTTTTTAAAATCAGTACCAATCCCCAGTGTGGTGTAAATATAATCTGTGGTCTTCAGGCGATAACCAAATCTGCCCTCTATCTGCTCAAAGGAATTAGACGCGGTGGGCTTTAGAACATATATCTCTCCTATAAGGTCAGAACTATGAGATGCTGAAAAGTCAAAGCCTCCTGTTATGAGAATCTCATCTTTCAGTGAAGCATTTGCAGGTTTTGTATATATAAGATTTATATGGCCTGTAACAGGCCCTATCCTTTTTGTAAGAAATCCGCCAAGTCCGAATCTTCCGTCAGCGGTGATGGCATCATCACCTGTTGGTGGAGATACATAAAACATGGTTGTGAAGGAGGGACCAATCCTTCCCTCATCAATAAGTTTATATTTAAAACCAAAGGATGCATCTCCAAGACCATCAGCATCTTTCTCTATTACATATGGGATGGAAAGGCCGAATTCCATTCTTTCAGTAATGCCATAGGCAAGACTCAGCCTGCCAAGGTAGTAGTCTGGCTCTATCGATCTCTCAATACTTAATGAATAGGCTGAGTTACCCTGTTTCAATGTCTCTGCGCTGAAGGATGAAAAAAGGCCATAAGGTGCAATGGGCTGGGGTGCTATTTCAAGAGCCCGGGCAGAATTAGAGAACAAAATGGAAGAAAGAAATAGAAATATTATTTTTTTTCTCATCAGGTTAAAAATATCAAAATTCTGAGCATGCTGTCAATAAGAATTTATTTTCAGTGAAGGGTGAACTATTTCTCCCATGTATGTATTGAGACTGCTTTTAATGGAAGGGTCTTTTATTGCCTCCTCAATACCCTTTGCGAGCTTCTTTATATAGGGTAGGGTCGCATTAGTAAGGGCAATAGTTGAGGTTCTTGGATAGGCACCTGGCATATTGGATACACAGTAATGGATAACGCCATCAACCTCATATACTGGCTCTTCATGGGTTGTAGGTCTTGAGGTCTCAGCACAACCACCCTGATCAATAGAAACATCCACTATAACCGAACCCCTCTTCATCTCCTGCAGCATCTCTCTTTTTATAATTAATGGAGTCCTCGCACCAGGAATAAGGACTGCGGCAATAACAATATCAGCCTCCCTGAGTTCTTTGAGCAGATTATATTCATTCAATATCACTGTCCTTATATTGCCTGAAAATAATTCATCTATCCTTCTTAATCTTTCAATCCCCCGATTAATTACAGTAACCTCCATGCCAAGACCGTGTCCTATCCTTGCAGAAGCAGTTCCAACAGTTCCTGCTCCAATTATTAAAAGTCTGGCTGGTTTTACGCCAGGCATACCGGAGAATAATATGCCCCTGCCATTATGAACCCTTTGAAGATAAAAGGCTCCAATCAAGGGAGCCATCCTCCCTGCTATTTCACTCATCGGTATGAGCAGGGGAAGTGAGCCATCCCTTTCAAGGGTCTCATAGGCAAGACCTGTTATCTTTTTCTGAAGAAGAAAATTTATAAGCCCTTTGTTTGGTGCTAGATGTAGATAGGTAAAGACCGCCTGTCCTTCTCTGAAGAGATGATATTCATCCGGAAGTGGCTCCTTTACCTTTACTATGAGCTCTGAGCTTTTAAAAAGTGTTTCTCTGTCAACTATATCAGCATCAGCTTCAAGATAATCTGAGTCTAAGAATCCACTTCCTTCTCCAGCCCCTCTTTCTATAAGTACCGTATGACCATCCTTCTTTAACTCCCCTGCACCCGAAGGGGTGAGTCCAACCCTGTATTCAGCCTTCTTAATCTCTTTAGGGATACCTATTATCATAGACCTTCTCCTTTTTTAATGCAAACAGTACCCTTTTTAATCATCTTTCAGTTAAAAGCCCTTTATTCCAGGATGAACTGCCCAGCTAAATAATAACTCATGATAAATAAAAATATATTGCTTTGTAAAGCCTGAGGCAGTGCTGTCCTGCGAGGAAAGATTAAAGCAACATAACTTGAAATCCTGTTATAAAGCTGGTATTTTATCCTGATATGGAAATAGAAAGAATGGCTCAGCAAAAAAATATTATTATCATGGTACTGCTTATGGCAGCCCTTCTGCCCTCTTTCAGCCTGGCAGAGGAGCTATACAATTATTCTTCAAAAAATACACTGATAGGAAAAATGAGATATTACGAAGTGAAAGAGGATGAGTCTCTTATAGAGATAGCAAGGTTCTTTAACCTTGGTTTTAATGAGATAGTTGATGCAAATCCCGGAATTGATCCCTTTGTGCCACCGCCAGGGAAAAAGGTGAAGATCCCCACTTTGTGGGTCCTTCCTGAAAAAAGACCTCCAAAAGGGATCGTGATAAATCTTTCCGAGATGAGGCTTTATCATATCTTGAAAAAGGATAAAAAGAGAGTTGTAAAAACTTATCCTGTTGGTATAGGTGATGAAGGTGCAGAGACACCAACAGGTTTTTTTAAGATTACTGAAAAGATAGAGAATCCTGCCTGGCATGTCCCTGAATCCATTAGAAAGGAAAAACCAGAACTTCCGCCTGTTGTGCCACCAGGTCCTGATAATCCCCTTGGAACCCATGCTGTGAGACTTTCAAACAGCAGTATCATGATACATGGCACAGACCAGCCCTGGGGCATTGGAAGGCGGATAAGCCATGGATGTATAAGGCTCTATCCAGAAGATATTGTGAAACTTTTTTATGATGTAAAGACAGGAACTGATGTTTATATAATAAGAGAACCAATAAAGATAGGGCTGAAAGGAAAGGATATCTATGTGGAAGTTCATAAAGATGATACCTTAAAGGATATGAATTATTACGATGAGGGGATAAGAATCTTTGTTAAGAAAGGGCTCATTGCTTATATTGATCTTGATAGATTATATCAAGCTGTAAAAAGAAAGGATGGGATGCCGCTCAGGATTGGCAGGATAGCAATAGAGCAGGATAAAAATCAAGGGCCTGGATATGAAAAGGCCCTCATGCGCTCGCCTCAATAGGTTCACAAAAGTATATAAGGCTACTGGCTGAGGTACTTCAACCAGTAGCCTCGTGTTTTATTTCTTCTGCTGTAATTCAAAGGCCTTTTCAGATTTCTTTGCAGCATGCTCTGCCTTTTCAGTCAGGGCCTCAGCCTTCTTTGCAGCATCTTCAGCCCTTTTTGCAGCAGCCTCAGCCTTTTCAGCAGATGCCTTTGATGCATTCACCGCTTCCTGCGCAGCTGCCTTTGCACTGGCAGCCTCTGCCTTTGCTGCCTGAATCTCCTTTTCAAGGCCACTCACCTTGCCTTCAAGACTGGATAATCTCTGTTCAAGTTCATTAACCCTCTGTTCCAGCTTGCCCACCCTTTCATTAACAGGAGCAACCTCCTGTTGTATAGCAGTCCTTGGTGTGCATGCAAACAATAGACTGATAATCATCATGGAGATTATTAAAAAACCAAATCTCTTCATCTCTTCTCACCCCCTTCCTGTATTTTTTAAAGTGTATAATGTATCAGGAAAAAAATCAAGCTCTTTTTTTCTGTATTATCACATACATTAAGATTATAATAAGGGCCAGGATTACCGCTCCTGCCCCTGCCCTTGATGAATATGTTTTTATCAGTTCTTCATTTTCTCCAATCAGGTATCCTATATAAGTGAGCACACTTACCCATAGACCTGCACCAAGGACAGTATAAAAGGAGAATTTAAGATGCGCCATTCCCGCAAGACCAGCAGGTATTGATATGAGATGTCTTGCCACCGGAAGAAGTCTGCCTGTAAAGACAGAAACCTCTCCGTGTCTTGAGAAGAAATCCTCTATCTTCCTGAGTTTTCTTTCACCAAGAAGGAAAAATCTTCCATATTTAAGAAAAAAGGGGCGCCCAAGATAATAGGAAACAGAATAATTTATATAGGCACCTGCAAGGCTTCCCAGTGTTCCTGAGGCAATGGCAAGAAATAGATTCATCTCATTTTTTGAGGCAAGATAACCAGCTGGTGGCATAATGAGCTCACTCGGAAGAGGGATAACCGTGCTTTCCATTGCCATGAGGATAAATATTCCGGGATAACCCAGTGAACCGATGGTCTTTACAAGATACTGTAAAAATTCTTCCATGAAGGATTATACCATATCTATCTCTATCAGCTTTATCCTTGAGGTATGACCCCTTTTGATATTAATCTTTGATTTTGCAACACCGAAATAACCTGATATGATCTCTATAAGCTCTTCATTTGCCCTTCCTTTTTCAGGCACCGAGGTAAGATAAACGATAAGTCCCTCCTCAGATTCCTTTACCTGTCTTTTCCGTGAATTAGGTTTTACCTTTACAATAATGCTTTTTTTCATTCAATGCTCCTTATTATTATCCTGAAGAGGGTTCCTTTTCCAGGTGTGCTTTCCACCTCTATAGTTCCACCAATTAATCTTACAAGCCCATCCACAATTGAGAGGCCAACACCAAGACCTGATGATTTTTCATCCTTATAAAATCTTTTAAAGATAAAGGGCAGCTTTGATGGTTCAATACCCCTTCCTGTATCAGCAACTTCTATTATACAATCTTTTTCCTTACCCCTTATAAAGATAGTGACACCACCTTTTTCCGTAAACCTCAGGCTGTTTTGAAGTAGATTTCTTATTATGATGGTCAGCTTTTCTGGATCTGTCCTCATATAAAGAGGCTCACCCTCCATCTTTAAATAAAGACCCTTTTTCAAAAATTCCTGTTCAAAGGGGATAAGGCTCTTTTTTATAAGGCTATACAATTCAATATCCCCAGGTCTGACAGTTGTAAAAAGGGATGATTCAGCCCTCACAATTTCCTCCATCCCTTCAATCAATCCCTGAAGTCTCTGAAGCTCTGGTTCCATGTTTTTTAAAGCCCTTTCATGGTCAATTATTCCATCCTTCAATGCATCCATATTTGCCCTGAGGATTGTAAGGGGGGTTCTGAATTCATGGGTTAACTGAGATGTGAGATGCCTTCTGAGATCATCCTCCTTCTGGAGTCTTTCTGCCATTCTGTTAAAGGACTCTGCAAGGGAAGAAATCTCGTCCTTACCTTTAATATCAATCCTCACCGAGAGGTCACCCCCTCTCAATTTCTCTGTTGCGGATTTAAGTTTTATAAATGGTTTTGATATGAAATGGCTGAGTAAATAGGCTGTAAGAAAGGAAGCAAAGGCAACAAATATAATGGAACCTCCAAGGAAAAGGATAAGTTTTTCTTTAAAGGCCTCTTCCTTCAATCTTGCAATACCCCAGGGTATGAGAGTCCTCACTGTTAGTCTTCCTATCTTTACGACCCTGCTATCCTTACTGCTTCCATGAAGATGGCCTTCAATGGAATAAAGTTCAAATGTCCTTTCTATGTCATAGAACCTTTTTAAATCAATTGCCTCTTCCATCCTCTTCCTCATCTCATGATGGAGCAGGGGAAGTATATCTTCTGAGGTAAGAAGCTCATTACCTTTACTGTCATAAACCTTTATATAAAATCCAAGCATAAGACCCCAGTGAAGGGCATCTACAAGCGCCTGTTTATTCCATCTTCCGTGGCTGTAACCCGTCTCAATGGATGTTCTTACCCAGCCGAGCTGGTCTTCCCTGAGGGAGGTTGAATAGGCATTGAAGTCTCTGTAGATAAGGAAGGCAAATATTATATTGCTTACAAGTCCTATAAAAATGATCCCTGAAAATGCAAGAATTAGTTTAACCTTCATCGCTGATACCGGTAAATTTATAACCAGCTCCATAAATGGTCCTGAGAAATGTCGGTTCCCTGGGATCTGACTCTATTTTCTGTCTGATATTTTTTATATGGGCATCCACTGTCCTGTCATAACCTTCAAAATCATATCCAAATACAGCACTTATTATCTCTTCCCTTGTGAAGACCTGACCGGGTCTTCCAGCAAGGAAAAGCAGTATTTTAAACTCTGTATTTGTTAGATTTACAGGTTTACCACCTTTTAATACCTCATGATTTATGGTGTCAATTATCAGCTCACCCCTGTTAAAACTTAGTTTTTCTGTCTTTTTTGTCTCCCTCAGACGGGCCTTTATTCTTGCTATGAGCTCCTTTGGTCCAAAGGGCTTCACCACATAATCATCAGCACCTGCTTCAAATCCCTTAACCTTTTCATCCTCGGAGGACTTTGCTGTAAGCATAATAACAGGGAGCTGATAATTTTTCTTGATTACACCGCACAGCTCCTCTCCATCCATGTCAGGAAGTATGAGGTCAAGTATTATAAGATCAGGGATAGATTTTTTTATTAAAGACAGGGCATCCTTCGCTGTAACTGCATGTGTAACAGTAAAACCCTCTCTTTCAAGATAAAGCCTCAGTATCTCTGCAATCCTTGTCTCGTCTTCAATTATAAGTATCCTGGCTTTCATAACTCTTCACAGTGGATTCGATAGGCACGGCAGGGTATGCCGAAAAGTCTTTATCGCGACACCTTAATGTAAGTTTTTTAATCAACATTAGCGAATATAACCTCCTTCACCATTTGGTGATAAACTTCTTGCTACATGATAAGTAAATTTGTGTCGCATTATAAAGGCTTTGAGGCATACCCTGCTATTCAAAGCATATTTCTATCAGCAGCGCCACCCTTCATTAGTTTATAAAGAAATGGACCTGCAATAACAACAAGCAGTGTTAGTATTATACCTGCTATTACATCAACAATATAATGATACCTCAGATATACAGTAGAGGCTACAAGTAATATCACAGCAGGCAACAGGCACCAGAATAGTCTTCTTTCAAATCTGTACGATAAAATCAAACACAGAAGTGCGATGGCTGTATGACCGCTGGGAAAGGCATCCCTCTTTATACCCTCAAGTCTATTTAGAAGTTCATGGATGGGTTCCATCAATAACAGACCCTTAAGTTCAACAGTATGGAGATGACCAATATAAAATCTTGGACCCAGGGCAGGGAAGAGCATATAACCAGTATAGGAAAGATAGAAACACAGGAGAACCAAAAATAATGACTCATCAAAATCCCTCTGTCTTTTTTTCATCTTCAAAAAAATAGCGAGTAAAACAGGCATAAAATAATAGGATGTATAGGCAAGCTGCATGATCTCGGTAAGCAGAGGATTAATAAACTTCTGAAGCCAGACTGTTGGGTAAGAACCTGTGAGCATATAATCCAGTTCAAGAAGAACAGGGTCTATATCAACTGGATTCAATGGATGGACTATCCATTCAAGACTATCAAAGATAAAGATTACACTTACAGAAGGAACCATTATATCCCTTCCCATCTCCGGTATTCTTAAAAACTGTATCGCTATTATGGAGAGATAGGTCAGCATCAGGGTAAAAAATTTATCCTCTATCCTGTTTTTAAGGATAAGGGATAGCATAAGAAGGAGCAAGGTGAATGTAAGGGTAATATATTCAGATGGTCTCAGCCTCTTCCTGATCATAGGTCCTTCATGATCCTGATAACGGCCTTCTGTTTTTTTGAAGGTTGCCTTGGATTGCCTTTTCTGTTGATCCTTTCATAAATGTTATTGTCTTCTTCTCTCTCCTCTTTTTCAATAACCGAGCCATTAATATTCTCATTGATAGCCTTTGTTAATACCTTCTCAAAATCCTCTGCATCAATAGGGATGCAGTTATTGCTCCAGGCCTCCCTTTGAACAGACCTGTCTGAGCTGACAACAATCCATTTAAATCTGAAATCCTTAATGAAGGATGAGATGAAATCATCTGCTGTCTCTGAAAACCTGGTATATATAATCTTTATACCACCACGGTCAAGTATCTTTCTATCAGGTTCTCTGGATTTATGGCCATCAAAGACAAGAACAATCTGATGTTTTTTAACTTCATGGTATTTTATCAGTTTCTCAATAAGAAGTGATCTTTCTTTTTCAAGATCCCTGTGAAAAATGCCCATGAGGTTATAGCCATCTATAATAATACGAAGTGGCATGATTTCTATTATAGCAAGTGATGGGAAAAATTTAAGCTGGAGCTTGAGAAAACCTCACCATCTATAAGATAATTTATTATGTCATATATCCTGCTTGTGGAAGATGACCTTAAGATAGCCAGGGTCGTAAAGGTCTATCTTGAGAATGCTGGCTTCAGGGTGGTGCATTCAGGCAGTGGTAAAAAGGCTATAGAAATGTTTTTTAAAGAAAAACCTTTGATTGTCATCCTTGACCTCATGCTTCCAGATATTAAAGGAGAGGATATCTGCCAGATCTTCAGGGAAAAGGATGATATACCTATTATAATGCTTACAGCAAAATCCTCTGAAGAGGAAAGAATAGCTGGTTTCAGCCTCGGTGCAGATGACTATGTTGTGAAGCCCTTCAGCCCCGGGGAACTGGTCTTCAGGGTGAAGGCATTATTGAGAAGATATAAAAGGACTGCTCTATCAGGTCAGGTTTTGAGCTTTAACAATGGTCTTCTCATAATTGATGAGCAAAGCTATGAGATAAAAAAAGATAACAGTCCTGTGAACCTCACACCAACTGAATTCAAGATCCTGCATGTCCTTGCATCAACTCCCAACAAGGTCTTCACAAGGGAAGAGCTTGTCCAGAGGGCACTTGGTTATGAATTTGAGGGATATGAAAGAAGCATAGATGCCCATATAAAAAATATAAGGCAGAAACTTGGTGATGATTCAAGGAAACCTCAATTTATATTGACCATATATGGCGTGGGATACAAATTCATAGGGAAAAGAGATGTTTAAGGGTCTCTGGCTGAGATTTTTTCTACTGCTTACAACGCTTTCCCTTCTTGGTCTCTCCTCTGCCCTTATCATCAGAGAACTGAGTATAAGGGACTTCAGGGAGTATCTTGAGGCCGAGCTTGAGGACAGGGTTTACTGGGTCATGGCAGATATAGAAGGGACCTATGAGAGATATTCTGGCTGGAATGAAGAGGCAGTATCCTATAATGTCATAAGGGCATTGATACTTGGCCTTGATATAAAAATAATTGATAAGGACTCAGGCCTTATTATGGACAGGAAGATGGCCCTGAACAGACTTACTCCACTAATGAAGAGAAGGGTTCTTGCCCTGTCCAGAGGTGAAGAAGACAGAAACATCAGAAGTGAATTCTTATCCTATCCCCTGTTCCTTGGTGGAAAGGAGATAGGCACAGTTGATGTAAGATTTCTGAGGCCTGAAAGGGAAGAGATATTTATCAAGAGGACAAACAGGTTTCTTATAATTGCCTTGATCAGTCTTGGAGGGCTTTCAATTTTTCTAAGCATAGTGTTTGCAAGGAAATTAACAACACCCATTAGAAGACTTGCCATGGCTGCTGAGGCAATAAAAAGAGGTGAGTTTGCTGTAAGTGTCCCTGTGAAAGGCAGCAAGGAGATAGCAAGCCTTTCAGAGACCTTCAATAATATGGTAAAGGGCCTTGAACTTCAGGAAAATCTGAGGAAAAAACTTATCTCAAACATAGCCCATGAGCTCAGGACTCCGATAAGTGCCATGAGGGGAGAGCTTGAGGGAATGATAGACGGGTTGATCCCCGCTGACAGGTCTCAGCTTCGGTCACTTTATGAAGAGATAGGAAGACTGAGCAGAATAGTTGAAGGTATAGAGGATTTTACAATGGCCCAGGCAAGTGCCCTCAATCTGAAAAAAGAACCTGTTCACTTAAGGTCATTTCTTGAGGATATAATTGAACTTTATAAAAAGAGGCTCCTGGAAAAAAGAATAAACATTGAATTCCAGTGTAATGAAAAATTGATCATTGAGGCTGATCCTGAAAAACTATCCAGGATTGTTATCAACATCCTCAGTAACGCCATAAAGGCTGTTTATGAGGATGGAAGGATATGGATAAAGGCAGGAGTAGCAGGAGGAGAGGTCTTGATTGAACTTGGAGATAATGGATGCGGAATAAAGGAGGAAGATATACCTTTTATTTATGAGAGATTCTATAAAGGATTTGATGATGGTATAGGCCTTGGCCTTTCAATCGTTAAAGAGCTTGTGGATGCCCATGGAGGAAGGATAGAAGTAAGAAGCGAATATGGGAAGGGCACGATTTTCAGCATCTATTTAAAAAATCCTAAAATAAGAAACCTAAGGTATCCACAGGTAAAGAAACCTGACTGAATCTATTCCTGAGAGCTCATTAATTGACAGGGAAAGATTTATGCCAGCCTGAGAATAATAGGTTGGCCTGTATGTGCCTGGCTTATAATATCTTATTACCCTTGCCTCTTTCATCCCCTGACTTTTTTTGAGCTCTTCAATAACATCATTCATATAACCTATGCCATCTACAAGTTTTTCTTTAAGTGCCTGTCCTGCTGTATATACCCTTCCATCAGCAAGTCTTCTGAGGTCCTCCATTGGAAGAATTTCTCCCCTGTTTTCCTTAATCACCTTTAAGAACCTTCCATAAAGGTCATCTATTATCTTCTGGAATATCTCTTTTTCCTCTGGAGTGGATGGCCTGAAGGGTGACCAGAAGTCCTTTTTATCACCAGATTTTACCACCTCGTGCTGTATCCCTATCTTTGCCATCAAATTTTCAGCATTGAATTTCATGGCAATGACACCAATACTCCCGGTAATTGATGAGGGAGTTGCATAAAGCTTATCAGAGGCCATAGCAACATAATAGGCCCCTGATGCACCTATACCATCAATGGATGCATAAACTGGTATATTCTTTCTTTCCTTAAATCTTTTAATCTCATGATATATGACATCAGAGGCATTGACAGTACCGCCCGGAGAATCTATCCTCAGGACAAGCCCCCTTATAT
>JBDOIG010000307.1:0-12542 GCA_041082235.1 Thermodesulfovibrionales bacterium
GGTGAAACAGGTCTTGATTATTACAGGGACAGGTCTCCAAGGGATGTCCAGCGGGAGGTCTTTAAAAGGCATATAGAGTTAAGCCTTTCACTGGAGCTACCATTAATTATTCATTCAAGGGATGCATCAGAAGATACAATGAAGATAATAGAGGAGTTCAAAGTGAGAAGGGCTGTACTTCACTGCTTTTCAGGAAGCCTTGAGATGGCCAGATGGGCAGTAAGAAGGGGACTTTATATTTCAATTGCTGGTCCTGTTACCTTTGAAAATTCAAAAAAGCTACCAGAGATAGTAAAAGAGATTCCTGATGAGTTTATCCTTATTGAGACAGACGCACCTTATCTTGCACCTGTGCCTGAGCGTGGCAAAAGGAATGAACCAGCCTTTTTAGTTCATACTGCAAAGAAAGTTGCAGACTTAAGAGGCATCAGTCTTGATGATATAGACAGGATTACAACACTTAATGCAAAGAGATTCTTCAGAATAGATTCACTGCCAGAGCCAACTATTGCCTATAAGATAAGGGATAATCTTTATCTTAATATTACAAACAGGTGCTCTAATGTCTGCACCTTCTGCATAAGATTCCATACTGATTATGTGAAGGGTCATAACCTTAGACTCATGAAGGAGCCCACTTCAGAGGAGCTTATTGCTCAGATAGGTGATCCTTCCAGATTCAGGGAGATTGTATTCTGTGGATATGGAGAGCCAACCCTCAGGCTTAATCTAATAAAAGAGGTCTCTCAATGGATAAAACAGAGGGGTGGGAGGGTCAGGATAAATACCAATGGACATGGAAATTTAATTAATAAAAGAAATATCCTTCCAGAGCTTCAGGGGCTTGTAGATTCCCTTTCAATAAGCCTTAATGCCCAGGATGAAGAGACATACAATAAGCTCTGCAGGCCCCTTATAAAGGGAGCCTATCAGGCTGTTATTGATTTTATCAGGGAGGCAAAGAAATATATTCCAAATGTTATCGTAACAGTGGTGGAGATGGAAGGTGTGGATATTAATGCCTGCAGGTCGATTGCGGAACAGCTTGGCGTAACCATTAAAATAAGGAAGCTTGATGTTGTCGGCTGAACCATCTGAGGAAGGCATCTACAACCACAGGGTCAAATTGTGTTCCAGAGGCCTTTTCAATCTCTGAGGCTGCCTCTTGAAAGAATAGTCTTTTTCTGTAAGGTCTGTCAGTTGTCATTGCATCAAAGGCATCAGCAACTGCTATTATCCTTGCTATAAAGGGAATGGCCTCTCCCATAATTCCATAAAATCCTTTACCATCCCATCTTTCATGATGGTATTTTATCTCCTGAATTATATCACCACAGGGCCTCAGTGAAAGGAGTATCTCTTCTGCCTTCATAGTGTGTCCCTTTACAATTACACTTTCCTCTTCATCAAGCTTTCCAGGTTTATTAAGGATATAGTCTGGAACTCCAATCTTTCCAATGTCATGAAGAAGTGCAGCAATCTTTAATCTCTCAAGTTCCTCTCTTGATAAATTTAGTTCCCTCCCGATTGCCATTGCATAATGGACAACCCTTTCTGTATGACCTGCTGTCCAGGGAGAGGATGCCTCCAGTGCCTTTATAAGGCAGTTTATGCTTCCTGTAAGTAGCTCTTCAAATTCAGAATATATAAGCATATTCTCTATAAATAACCCAGCCTGACCTGTGAGTGTATTTATCAGTTTTATCTCATTGGCAAAGAATTCCTTTGAAGGTCTCTGGATAATAATAAAGGCTCCTATCTCTGTTTTTTTGCCTATCAGTGGACTTATGAGCATGGATATCTCTTCTTTCTGACCATTAAGGAGCTTGCAGAATGCCCTTGTCTTTTTATCCTTCAATGTCTTTTCAATCAAAGGCCTCTCCTTCATTATCTCTTCAAGGTCAATCTCACCTTTCCATGCCTTTGAATAGAGGCTTTTGTTCTTATCAAAGAAAAGTAAAAGAGAGTTTTTATATCCGAATATACGTTCTGCGAGATGGAGAACCTTTTCGGCAATCTCATCCACATCAAGGCCAATGAGTTCAGAGGTGATATTATACAGGAGGGATAACTCTTCATAGGTTTCAGAGAGTTCCTTTATTGTAAGCTCAAGGTCTTTTTTAAAGGAATTATGTTCTTCCAAGTCTCTCTATGACGAGCTCAAGTAGTTGCCTCGGGCTGAAGGGCTTTGTTATATACCTTTCAGCACCATACTTGATTCCTACAAGCTCGTCATCCTCCTGTCCTTTTGCAGTGAGCATGAAAACAGGTATATCTTTAAGCTCAGGCTCTGATTTGATAGTTTTTAATATCTCAAGACCACTTATCCTTGGCATCATCCAGTCAAGGATAATCAGGTCAGGTTGTTCTTTTCTTATAGCATTAAGGGCAACAGAACTATCCCTTACGGAGACCACCTCAAATTTTTCCTTAAATTTATCTTCAATCATCATGGATATAAAGGGCTCATCATCAATGACCATTATCTTTTTCTTCATGCTACATTCCCCTGAAAAGGAAGGCTTATCTGTATTGATGTGCCTTTCCCAAGCTCACTTTCTATGGAAAGAACCCCTCCGTGAAGTTTAACTATCTCCTTTACAAGACTCAACCCCAGGCCTGTACCCTTTGTCCTTTCACCATGCCTTCCCCTGTAAAACTTTTCTCCTAAATGAGATAGGTCCTCTTCAGGAATACCCCAGCCTGTATCCTTTACAGTTATCTCCAGCGTGTCATTCAATCTCCTGAATAACATTGAGACCCTCACTCCGTTGTCAGAATAGGTAAGGGAGTTGTCGACCAGGTTTCTGAGCATCTGTTCAATCTTGGACTCATCACCTCTGAAACCTGAAATATCTCCCTCCACCCTGAGGGCTATCAGGGCAGACTTTTTTTCTATTATATCAGAAAACCCCTCTTTAATGGATTCAATGATTTTTTTGAAGTCAACAGGACCAATATTGAACAATTCCCTTTTTTCAATCCTTGAGATGTCAAGGAGTTCAGATATCATCTTTGATAATCTCAAACCTTCCTTGTGCATAATGCCTAAATATTCCTTTGCCCTTTCACCTGAGACATCTCCAGAAAGGATCATCTCTGCCATGCCTATTATGGCTGTGAGGGGTGTCCTGAATTCATGGGATACTGACCTTATTATCTCTGTCTTGAGTCTGTCAAGTTCTTTCTGCCCTGTCACATCCCTGAATACCTGAACGGCACCAGTAATACCGCCTGTGGCAGGGTCCCTGAGCGGAAGGCAACTTATATGAAGGACAAATTTTCTACCCTTAGGATTTATATATTCCATCTCGGTTGACGAGCCACCACCTTTAAGAGCAATAGCGAGCGGACATTCCTCTGTATTACAGAGCTGCTTTTCAGCACCATGCAGGATCAGGTCTCTGCATCTCTTACCTATGAGCCTTTCCCTTCTTATCGCAAATATCTCCTCAGCAGCCCTGTTCATTGAGGTTATATATCCATTTTTATCAACTGTATATACAGCGTCTTCAATACTATCAAGGATAGTTGTGGACAGGGCTTCCTGCCTTAGAAGCACTTCATAGGATTCTGACCTTTCCATGGAGAGTCCAAGTACAGTTGAAAATATCTTCAGGAAATGAACCTCTTCTTCTGTAAATTCCCTCGGTGTCTTTGAATAAAGACTGAGACAACCGATTGTCCTTTCACCAGAGGTAAGGGGGGTTGTAAGGGAGGAGGTATAATTACCCTTCAGGACTTCATGATAATAAAATCTTGGTTCCTGAACTATATTCCTTACCTGAACTATGACGCTTTCCTTTATTGAAAGGCTTTCCTGAGAGCTGAGATTCACGGCATAGAGCACAGAGGGTTCCTTAAGCTCATCAAGGGAAGGTATAAGTTTCCTCAGTAAGAGATTTCCTGAGTGGTCTGGTCTTATCAGGGCCACGAGGTCAGTGTTGAGTCTTTCCTTTATAAATAAAAGGGAGTTTTCTATTAATTCATCAAGCCCTCTTGTGCCAGAAAGTATGTCCACCATGATTGAAAGGTCTTCAAGTTCTTTTTGCCTTTTATCCTTAAGGGTCCTGTAAAGGGTCTGACTCTTTTCGTAGAGAAATATATTCTCAAAGGCAAGACCTATGAGCTCACCAACAGCCCTCAGGATGTCCTCATCATCAACAGTCCATTCACGGGGTTTAAAACTGAAAAGGCAAAAAACACCTGTAATCTTTTCCTTTCCCTTTATGGGAATACAGCAATACCCCTTTATCCCTGAATGTCTCAGGATTGATCTTTCAAGCCTCCTGTCCTTTGATACATCAGGGGTTGTAATAACCATCCCTGACTGGGCAACCCTTCCAGGTATGTCAATTCCAAGAGGGACCCGGCCTGCCTGTCTTACAAACTCCTCTGATATGCCTGAATGATATCTGCATACAAGGGTTTCTCTATCAAGGATAAAGATACCTCCACCATCCATTCCGAAGGTATCTTTTAATTTCTCTATTACAGCATTGAATATCTCCTCTGCCCTGAGGGACTTTGAAAGGATTGCTGATATCTCATTAAGAAGGCTTAGTTCTCTATTCTTTTTTCTTAATTCTTCCTCTATGGATTTTTTTTCTGTTATATCCCTCATGAATTCTATTATATTTTCTATATTCCCGTCTTCTCCTATAACTGGATAGGCTATAATCTCATAGACATGGCTTTCTCCTGATGAGCCCTTATGCTCATGTTCTGTAACAAAACGCCTTCCTGTATTAAAAACCATCCTTACCGGGCATTTTATATCTTTACCTTCAATATCCTCACAGGGTCTTTCAAGGAGATGAGAGATGGAATAACAGAATTTTCCTTCAGGATTTACACCTATCCTCTTTTTCACAGCGTCATTTGCCTTTATAACCCTGAAGTCCCTGTCTATTACAAGAAGCTCATCCTGTATGCTGTTCATAATGGTTTCAAGATAGTCCCTTGAGAGCTTGATCTCCTCCCTCAGGGCAAGGCCTTCTCTAAAGTCTTTAAGGATAAGTATTTCATATTCTCCACCATTAAGTTTAAGGGAAGCTGAAGTGAACAGGAAGGGTATCTCCTCTCCCTTTTTTGTTATACCTTTAAGCTCTCCTGAAGTACTTAAACTATCCTTTAAAGCAGGAAAGATACGTTGAAGTGAAAGACCAGAAATTTCCTTTTTTTCATATCCAAAAAGTCTTGTGAAGGCAGGATTTATATCTATGACCTTCCCTTGCTCATCAATAACAATGAGCGGGTCTGTCATCCTTTCTATATAGAATTCCTTTTTTTTGAGCTCCTCGGTTGTCTCTTTCAGCCCCCTGAGCATCAGGTTGAAGGTCTTAATGAGTTCACCGAATTCATCACTTGCCCTGTAGGGGATTTCAAAATTATAATCTCCTTCCCTAACCTTTATGGCTGCCTCTTTAAGTATATGCAGTGGCCTTATTATCTTTCTTGAGATAAAGAGCGAAAGGATAAAGGAGAGTATGAGACCGTAAAATGTAATGATAAGCAGTCGTTCTGTTACCGCATTGAAAAGTTCCTTCCCCGCCGTCTTCAGCAAAAACACTAAAGGTGTTATTGTAAGGCCTATTACAAGGAATAATACCAGAAGAATTATGTAGATGAATTTTAATCTATACATAGTAAAGACTGAATAAATAGACCAGAAAGCCAGTTAATAACCAGGAGATAAAAACTGCATATAGAGGTTTCGGTCCTATATCTGCAATTGATTCAAAGTCAACACTGAGTCCTATAGCAGAGAGTGTTACTGTAAGAAAGAATCTGCTGAGGGGTTCAAGGAGTCTCTGAAGGGAGGGGGTCCCTAAAAAATCATAGATTTTTTGGGGTATAAGGTGTCCTGCTGTGTTTGCAACTATTACCATGGCAAGAAAGCCTGCTACAAGTATTAGCCTGAGTATGTATGGAAAGGAGACGAAGCCATCTTCTTTATCCTCCCTTCTGCTAAGGCCAAACCATATTATGAGCAACATGAGGAGTGATATCCTGAGGAGTTTATAGGTCACAGCCTTCTGAAGGATTGACTCACCAAGCATACTGCCCACAACCTTTACCTGTCCCAGCATTGGAAGGGTAGTACCTGTTAAGAGGGCCATGCCTTCATTGCTGAGCCCTGAGTCTGCTCCAAAGATCGGATATATAATAAGTCCTATCAGGCCTATAACCATTATGGAGATTATAGAAATGGAGGTCTCCTCCTTTTTTGCACCAATAAGGGGTGAGACGATTGCTATAGCAGAAGCACCACAGACAGACAGCCCTGTTGCAAGAAGTAAGGAAAAAGGCCTTCTTATCTTCAAGAGATGACCAAATAATAATGTCAGGCTGAAAGTACTTATGAATATGACAGGTACAACGGCAAAGTGAAACATGGTACTACCGCTGATTGTAAGCTGGCTACCATAAAGGATTATGCCTGCTGGCAGGCAAAATCTTATACATATATTAAGACCTGACTGCAGAAAAAACCTTTTTTCAAAGAGATTTCCAACAAGCATCCCGAGGATTATTGATATGACAAGGCTATCAAGGCTTGGATGAATGGAGCTCATCCACATGGATATGAGTGCTATGAGCAGCGATAGAACAATTGCAGTCATGATATTATCCTTATAATCTCTTCTTCCATACCAGCACCCCAAAAAATCTGACGATTTTCTGGAGACCCTGACACCTCTCCCTCAGAGCCATCTGAAAGTCTTTTCCATCTGAGGACAGACCTCTTTAATTCATCTTCACCTATTATTATGGCATATTCTGCCTTGAGTTTATCTGCCCTCCTGAGCTGGGCCTTAAGAGAGCCACCTGTACCAAGCTCTATCCAGAATCCCCTGATTCTTAAGCCTTCAACAATCTTCAATGATACCCTTTCTGCCTCTTCTCCAAGGAATGCTATATAGGCCTTTGGACCTCTATCTTTTATTTTTTCCTCTGTTTTTATAAGGCTTGCAAGCCTCTCAATGCCTATGGCAAAACCTATGGCTGGTGTTGGTGGACCGCCGAATTCTTCCACCAGGTTATCATACCTTCCACCCGCTGCAATAGCACTCTGTGCGCCAAGGGCCTCACTTTTGATTTCAAAGATTGTTCTTGTATAATAATCAAGTCCCCGGACGAGGTCATGCCTTATGGTATAAGGAATATTCATGTCTTCAAGATAGACTCTCAATTTTTCAAAATGTCTGATACATTCCTCACAGAGAAACTGAAGGATTGATGGTGCATCAGTTCTTTCCTTTATGCAGTTAGGGACCTTGCAGTCAAGAAGCCTCAAGGGATTTTTTTCAAATCTTCTCTGACAGTCACTGCAGAAGGCACCTATCCTTTGAGAAAAAAAACCTATAAGCCTTTCTCTGTATTGCGGTCTGCACTTAGTGCAACCAAGGGAGTTTATCTCAAATATAAGGCTGTTAAAGCCCAGTCGGTTTAATAGAGCCTGAAGGAGCAGAATCACCTCTAAATCCATCCGTGGTTCTGCAACCCCGAAGGCCTCAACACCTATCTGATGAAACTGCCTGAATCTACCCGCCTGTGGCCTTTCATATCTGAACATGGGACCCATATAATAAAACTTCTGCGGAGAGGGAAGATTGTAAAGACCATTTTCTATATAGGCCCTGACCGCACCAGCAGTGCCTTCAGGTCTCAGGGTTATTGAACGGCCACCTTTATCAGTGAAGGTATACATCTCCTTCTCTACAATATCTGTTGTGGAGCCAATGCCTCTCTGAAATAATTCTGTGTATTCTATAATTGGCAGTCTTATTTCCTTAAATCCATAGACAGCAAAGACTTCCTTTGATACTTCCTCAATCTTTTGATAAAGATATACCTCTGGTGCATATATATCATGGACACCCTTTACCCTGTTAAACCTCATCAGTTGTGCCCTTCTCCCGTTCAGAGTCAAATTCAAGCATCTTCATGTGGCTTTCAAGAAGCCTCCTCAGTTCCTCTTTAATATGCTGCCTTATGCCTTTAAGGTCCATTATATCTTCATGTATCTTTATTACTTTATCCTGAGCTTCCCTGACCATCTGCTCCGCCTTAAGCTCTGCCTCCTTTATCATCAGCTCTGCCTGTTTCCTTGCATTATTCCTGTATTCTTCCACCATCTGCTGGGCTGTCATAAGTGTTTCTCTCAGGGTTGTTTCCATATCCCTGTATTCCTTGAGCTGACTTTCAAGTCTCTGAATCTGTTCCTTGAGGGAGGCGTTTTCCCTAAGAAGATTCTCCATCTCCTCCCTGACGATTTCTAAAAAGGCATAGACCTCCTCTACATCAAAACCTCTGAATCTTATGGGAAACTGTTTTTGCTGGATATCAAGGGGTGTTATCCTCAATTTTTAATACCTCCTTTGAGGGACTTCCTCCCTCAAACTCCCTATTAAATTATAATTCTTTTTGGAGTTTCAAAGGGGCATAGCCCCTCAAACTCCCCTTTTTTTAATCTATAAAAATTTCTTTATTTGGGGTCTTAAAGGGGCGGAGCCCCTTTAAGTCTATTTCAATTTATACCCCAGTTCAATGAGCGTAACTATCAGAAATTTTTTTATGAAATAAATTGCAAGAATTACAATCATGGGAGAGATGTCCACAGAGCCGAGTCTGAAGCCAATGAGCCTTCTTATGGGTCTTAATACTGGTTCTGTAAGGCTGTAGAGTATCCTTACCACCGGATTGTAGGGATCAGGATTTACCCAGCTTACAAGGGCAGCAATAATTATCACCCACATATATACAGTCAGTGCTATATCAAGTATGTCAGCAATGGCAATTAAAAGATTACCTACCACAAACATAAAACCTCCTTCTCCCCGATTTGTGATGGGTGCTCCCTTATCGGGAAAAATTTAATCATCACGATTACATATCAACTAATTATATCACACCGTAATAGGCTATAAGCCACAGGCTGAAGGCTTATTAGAGGGATAGGGCAGTAGAGCAGCATCACATAATAAGCCATAATTCTAATAGGTGAAGTGGTTAAAATGCTCCTTCACCTATTTGCCTTCACCATTTCTTAGTTCTGTTGCCTTACTGCTCTATTTTGCCTTATGGGAGAGTTCCTCAGCCCGCTTTTTTGCTGCAAGGATTGTTTCAGTAATAAGACCTTTAAAGTCCTTGCTATTAAGGACATCAAGCCCTGCCTGCGTGGTGCCCCCTGGTGAGGTGACCATCTCCCTCAGTTTCTGAGGGCTCAGTCCGCTCTCAAGAAGTTTTGATGTCCCGGAAAGGGTCTGGATAGTTAGTTCCTTTGCCACCTCGTCTGAAAGCCCTGCCTTTATACCTGCCTCAATCATTGCCTCTACAAAATAGGCTATAAAGCCCGGGCCACTTCCTGAAAGAGCTGTAACAGCATCCATATATTTTTCAGGAAGACTGATTGCCCTTCCAGCAGACATCAATATCTCTTTCACAATGTTGACCTCTCTGCCTGCAAAGCATTCACATAGAGAATATACCGACATGCCCTCTCCGATTAAGGCAGGGGTATTTGGCATCACCCTGATGATTTTGTCAGTCCCGAGTTTTGACTGGATATAACCTATGGTTATGCCTGCGGCAATAGAGACTATTACCTTTTCAGGACGGATAAGGTCCTTTATTTCATAGAGAACACTCTCCATATTCTGGGGTTTTACAGCAAGTATTATTATCTGTGAGAGGCCTGTAACTTCTTTATTTGATGGAGTGGTTTTTACTTTATAAGTCTCTGAAAGGTATCTTCTCCTTTCATCCCGTGGTTCAGAGACAATAATATCTTCAGGCTTTATAGAACCCATGCCTCTTATGATGCCCTTTATCAGGGCCTCTGCCATATTGCCACCACCAATAAATCCTATCATGTTTATGAAGGTATCATGCAGGGGATAGTTATGTCAAGGAGTGGATATAATCCTAAAATTACCGATAGAAAAAAGGTCAGCCTGCTCAAGGCCTTTACAAAGCAACATTTTTTATTTATTTTGTACAAAAGTTTTCTCCACGAAGGTGAGCTTAGTAAGGTATAGTAAGCTTATTAATAGCATACATTAAGGTGTCGCAATAAAGCCCTTTCGGCATTCTGCCCTTTTTATTTAAGGTTGTAAATCTGCTATCGGCACTTCAGGGTACAATTTGGTAAAATACATTATGCGAATGAAAATTTTTTTATGTCTAATTTTTTTGTTATTCTACCACTGTCTATCTTCAGCATCAGAAGCCCTGAATGAGTGCGGCAGGTCTGAAAAGCAGAAGTCCGAGCTTCCGAACTGTATTAAGGAGATATCAGGTCAGTGTAAGACATATAAAGTAAAAAAGGGTGATACCCTTTACAGGATTTCAAAAAAGGCTGGCGTGCCAGTGAAGGAGTTAAAAAGACTTAACAGGATAAATAAAAATATTATAAAATCTGGTCAGATATTGATTATCAGTAAGCAAGAAGATAAATCCCCTGGCCTTTCCCGAGATCTTCAATTAGAAGAACCAGTACAGCAACCAGAGGACAAAATAACAGTTGAAGAGCAGGTATCAGAATCTGAAAATTCTACCTCTCATGAGAGAGGTAAACTTGTTCAATTCGCCCTTTCATTTCTCAATACACCTTACAGAAAAGGCGGGACAACACTCAGAGGTATTGATTGTTCAGGCCTTGTATGGAGCGTCTTCATGAATGCAGGGATAGAGATACCGAGGACTGTCAGGGAGTTATTTTCTTCTGGTAAACCTATTGAGAGGGAAGAGATACTTCCTGGAGATCTTATATTTTTTTATACAAGAAAGTCATCTGAACCAGACCATGTTGGAATTTATATTGGAGAGGATAAATTCATCCATGCATCAAGGAGGGCAAGGAGGGTTATAATTGCTGAACTTGATAGCCCTTATTTTTTTAAAAGATTTGCAGGGGTAAGAAGATTCTTTGAATAGGGAGGCTATAGATTGTGAGAGCTGAATATTTCCTTCTTGCCCTTTGCATTTGGCCAGTAGAATTTTTTAAAAATAGCAAGGTATGTCTCAAAGCCTTTATAATGCGACAAAATTTTATTTATTATGTCACAAAGAGTTTTCACCAAAAGGTGAAGGAGGTTATGTTCGGCAATGTTGATTAAAAATTTTACATTAAGATATGCGATGTCTTTCTTGGAACCTTACACTATATTGGGGGTTCGTGGGGGTAAAGTTCTGCTTTACCCCCACGCTGTAGGACCTTACGAGCTTGCACCTCAAGCTATTTCGGCATACCCTACCATTTCTATCAGCAAAAAGGGTGCCCTTTTATTGATTTAAGATTACAACAGGAATACAGGAGGAGAGAACACTATTGACATGGATAAAAATATAGCAAAAAAACTGAGACAGCTTAATGCCCTTATCAAAATGACTTCACTGATAAATTCCACTCTTGATACAAGGGAGATAAGGAGAAGGGCGATTGAGGCTGCGCAGGCCCTTGTTAATGCAGAGGCGGGTAGTCTTCTTTTAATTGATAGTGAAAAAGGAGAGCTCTTCTTTGAAGTTGCCACAGGTGAAAAGGGTGAAAAGGTCAAAGAGATAAGGCTAAAAATAGGCGAGGGGATAGCAGGATGGGTTGCTGAAAAGGGTGAAGCTGTGATAGTTCATGATGTTGAGAATGACCCAAGATTTTTTAAGGGTGTAGATGAGAAGAGTAAATTTAAAACAAAGAGCCTCATATGCGTGCCTTTGAAGACAAAGGATAGAATTATTGGTGTTCTTGAGGCTATAAACAAAAGAGATGGAAGATTTGATACAGAGGATAAGGAAATACTTCAGGCCTTTGCAAATCAGGTAGCTATAGCCATAGAAAATGCCAATCTTTATCAGGAACTGAAGGACACCTTTTATGGAACCATAGAGGCCCTTGCAGAGACAATAGAAAAGAGAGACCCTTATACAGGCGGTCATACAAAGAGGGTGATGAACTATGCTGTTGCTACCGGAAAAGAGCTGGGCCTGTCTGAGTCTGAGCTTGAGGCTCTTAAACTATCTGCAATACTTCATGATATAGGTAAGATTGGTATTAGAGATAACATACTTCTTAAACAGAGTAAATTAACAGAAGAAGAGGCAATGATAATGAATATGCATACCAAATATGGGGCAGAAATACTCGGGCATTTAAAACAGCTTAAGGATGTAATACCTGGCATGAGGGGGCATCACGAAAGATATGATGGGACAGGCTATCCTGATCATCTCAGGGGTGAGGAGATACCCCTCTTTGCAAGGATTATATCTGTTGCTGATGCCTATGATGCAATGACAACAGACAGACCTTACAGAAAGGCATTAAATAAAGATGTTGCCTATGAAGAGCTGAAAAGATTTTCTGGCAGGCATTTTGATCCTCAGGTAGTGAATGCCTTTATAAAGGCGATGAATAAGGAGCTTCGCTCCTTTGAAAATTTGAAATAAAATTTTATTCCATTAAATTTTGAGGGCGAAGCCCGCTGAAAATTCCCTATAGAGAAGGCTCTCCCAAATTTGCTATTAGAAACATTTCCTGATTA
>JBDOIG010000051.1:0-9994 GCA_041082235.1 Thermodesulfovibrionales bacterium
GGGGTTTTAAAGGGGCGTAGCCCCTTTAAGTATTAGTTACTTCTGAAGCTTCTGCTCAAGGGCAAAGTTGTATAAGTCCCTGCACATCTGTAGCCTCTTTAAATAAACCCTCCTTGTGCTCTCATCTTCAAGTCCTTCTATAACAGCCTTGAGCTTATCACACCTTGATATTAATTCCCTCAATTCATCAACACTGAGTGCCATGACATCAGCAGTCTTTGAGCATATCTCCTCATATTCCTTTTTCCAGTCCTGTGCCTCAAGCAGGGGAGCGATTGAAAAAAAGGAAATTAAGGAAATCAGTAGGAAGATAGATATCTCCTTTTTTCTTCTTCCAATCTTTATCTTCATTATTCCTCCTAATGTCCCATCCCTGGATGACATCTCTTACAGTCATTCATGGGGAATGCCACTGAAAGATGACAGACACCGCAGAATTCTCCCTGAAGTATCCTTGTCATATAGAAATGCTTCGTGGTCTTTTTCTTGATATTGAATATATCCGGATGACACATGTTGCATTCAAGCCATTCATTGTGAGGCCTGTGAGGGAAGACAGCAGCAGGTATATTGGTCCATTCTGCCTCAAGGACAATCCTTTTATTAAAGGTAATTTCCTCAGGTGGTTTTATTGTGAGAAAATTAACTGGCTTGATCAGGCCATCCCTCATAGCAGCAACCCAGTCTATGCCATCTCCAAATTTCGTCTTTGGAAATTTTGAAAGTTCAGAAAATTTTTCTTTTCCGGAATCCTTCTTTCCATTGTGACACTTTTCACAATCAGCAGGATTCTCATGTCCGAAGAGGTCTTTACCATTGTGGCAGGCTCCACAGAACCTGCCACTCCTGTTCAAGGCCTCTGTGATTTCAGTTGTATTTACCTTCATGTTAAATTCAAGCTCAAAGTGGCATACCCTGCATGTATGTTTTCTCCTGTGGATCCAGTGGGAAAAGCTTACTGCCTTTACATTATTTTTCTCTGAAGTCCTGTTTATCAATATATTGCCATATTCCTCTGGTGGAGGGAGTGGGGGAAGGTCAAAATAAGCCTCCATTAATTGAGGCAATACAAGCAGGCTGATAAGGATTAATATTACTGAACCTGTTTTGTATGGCATCTCTGGCAATCCAGAAGTGGAAAGGCTACTGAGTTGTGGCATACACCACAGTATTTGCCTTGAAAGATATCAACCATTGTGTATTTTGTGGTTCCTTTCTTAACCCCGAGGAATATCTCAGGATGGCATCCCTCACAGCCCATCCATACTGTATGTTTTTTGTGGGAGAAGATTATATCTGGAAGTCCGCTTACCTTTGATTCAAGTGTAAAGTCCTGTGGTCTCTGTAGCTGTGCCTTTTTAATGGATACACCTTCAATGAAATCTACTGGCTTAATAAATCCGACTTCTTCAGCCTTTTCCCAGTCTATGCCATTGCCGAATCTCTCCTTGGGAAATCTCTCTGTGAATTTATAAAAATCATATTCCTTTTTTGCAGCCTTACCATAGGAATGGCAGCGCTCACATTTCTTGAAATCCTCTTTTGAAGGATTCTTTGAGCATGCCTCAAAGACCTTTCTTCCCTCTACCTCCATCTTTCCATTATGGCAGGTACCGCAGTAGTAACCCCTCATATTGTCTGCAGCCTTGATGCCTGTGCCTCCTGTCTTCATTGCAAAGGCGATGTCCACATGACAGAGCCTGCATGTAAACCTTGCCCTGTGAAGCCAGTGGTCAAATTCCACAGGAGCAAGTCCTGCATTTTCGGAATAGTTGTTTATAACAACCTTTCCATAATCATGAGGCAGGGGTCTCTTTTTCTTAACACCTGTCTGGGCAAGGACAAGCCCTCCAATCATAAGGATAGAAATCATAATTAGAAATAAAAACATTACCCTCTTCATCTCCGACCTCCTCCAGGATTTTTCTTTTTATTCAAAGCATAGTAAAAAAGGACTTTTTTGTCAAGTATTTGAGTTTATTGATTATATAGAAATTTAAAAATGTTAATAAAAAAATTTTTAATTATGGTCTTGTATCTATCCTGTTGTGGCAGAGATTGCAGATTTCATTCTTTCTAACAGGTAGAAGATTTGAAATATGGGGGTTATGGCAGCTTGCACAGGACATTTTCTCTTCAGGTCTTAAGGGATTTGTTTTGTTCTCAACAGGATGGTCATCACCAAGACCAAAACTACCCATTATATGTCTCCCTGATGTTATTTTACTGTGACAGGTAATACACACCTCATTTAATGGCTTGCTTAAAAAGGATTTATTTTCAGGTGAATGAGGATTATGACAGGAACCGCACTCTACCTTTCCGTCCCTGAGGACACCCTTTTCCTCTATTATTACGCTCTTTTCAAGACCAGCCTTGCCTGTCTGAAAAGGTTTATTCACAGGATGATCCTTAATATATCCTTCTAATCCTTCAGATACAATGTCAATGTCTGTGCCAATCATTCCATCATGACAGCTCAGGCACATAAGAATCCTTGATGATAGTCCTTCTTCTTTATTCCATGCCAGGATGGAAAATTTTTCCTCCCCTTTGTCCTTATACCACAATGCAATAGCAGAGGCCCCACCATGGGGGATATGGCAGAAGGTGCAGACCATTGTGGAATCAGGTGTATAAGCTTTGCCTTCACCACCTGTCATATCATGAGGAGATGAGATAATTCCTGCATAAAGAGGTATGCACATAAAAAATAAGGATATTATTATAGAGATAATCTTTATCATTTCTTTGAATCCTTCAGGTATTGAAATAACTGAATATCTCCAAGCTGGTCAACTACATATATCCTGTCATTTGAATCAACAGCTATTCCTGATGGTAATCCAAAATATCCTGGTCCCAGGCCTCCTTTGCCCCAGAAAAAAAGAAATCTCTCATTATGGTCAAAGACTTGGACATTCTGAAAAAGGCTATCCACTACATATATATTCCCTTCTGAGTCAAGGGCTATACCTTTAGGCCTTGCAAAAGAACCAGGGGTATCTCCTATCCTTCCAAACGCCTTCAGATATTTCCCCTCTTTGTTGAATATCTGTATCCTGAAATTTCCTGTATCAACTACATAGAGGTTGCCCTCTTTATCAAGGGTTATGTTTGTTGGGAAATTAAAGAGTCCTTTTTCGCCAATTCCTCTTTCACCAATTGTTTTCAATAATTCATAGTTATGAAGAGAATAGATTTTTATCATATGGTCTTTTGTGTCAGCAATATATATCCTCCCAAGTTGCTCATCTATGGCGATACCTCCAGGTCTTTTTAGACCCTTTTGAATGAAGCCAGTCAATAAACCATCTTTGGAATAAATCAATATCCTTGATGAACCAGCATCACTCACAAAGAGTCTTCCATCACTGCTTAATGCTATGCCGATGGGATACCTCATCTCTTTACCACTGATAACAGTATATTTTCTATTCTTTAAATCAAAAGAAAGAACCTTTTGCCTTGAGGTAACATATAGTCTTCCCTTATCATCTATAGCTATTCCATAAGGCTTGTCAAGAATAGAAGATACCTTTTTTCCAAATAACTCCTTTAAGGAACCCTCATACCTTATCTTTGGCTCAGATGGAGGTTCAGGCCATATAATTTTTTTTATTTCTTGAGCAGAAAGGTTTATGGACAGGCTTAGAGATAGAAAAACTGAGACTATGAGAAAGGCAGAGATATAATGAAAGCTTTTCACAAAAATATTTTAGCCAAAGATACTCTGTAAATCAAATAAAATAATATATATTATTAAGTATAAATTTAATTAAAAGCCTTGACAATCTCTGCATATTTATAAATAATCTTTCTGATGGGAATAGTTATAAAAAGGAAACCCTTTCTTATTTTTTTAATCATCTTGGTATCTATTTCTTCCGTAGCAGATGCAGAAATACCTTCCCGGGTTGAGGATAAAACAATAGATGGCTATATCCTCACCAGATATACATTCAGAGATACAGGGAAAGATAGTGATCAAGATATCTATGGAGAATTAAGGGCTGATATACTCTTTCCCGAGAAAGATAGGTATGAAATCCACCTGCTCAGTGCCCTTAGATATGATATTGATGGTAACAGGGAACCAAGGTATTATTATCCTCTTGAGGACATAGGTGATGCCTATAAATCAAACCCCCTGGGTTATATCTATGAGGCACATCTTGATATTAACAATCCCTTCTGGAAGATAACCCAGCTAAGAATTGGCAGACAGTCTGGCACAGGAGATGAACAGATATTCTTTGATGGCCTTAGCTCAGATATAAAGATTGCGGATAATCTTGGACTGACTGCTTATGGTGGTGTGGCTGCTCACTTTTTTGAGATAGATGCAGCATGGGGACCAGACTGGCTTGCAGGCCTTGGTATGAATTACTCTCCATTCAAGAGTACGAATCTCAATCTGGATTATTTATATACAGAAGACAGAAGGAATATATTCTCAAGCAATGATCAGCAGGACCGTCTGTTTTCTTTCAAGATATGGCAGCAAGTCAATCCATTCCTTAAGACTATGGCAAGGCTCAGATATATAAATAGTGATCCCCGCGACCTTACAGTGAGGCTGGTCAAGACCTTCCCAGAGATACAGACCGAGCTTGTGGGAAATTATTTCAGACAGCTCAGTACCCAGAAGGAATTATCAAACGAATTTTCATCCTATTATGATGTGATGGGTGAATCCCATCCATACGAGACCTATGACCTGAAGTTTAGAAAATTCTTCGGGAAGATCATCGCTATTGACCTCGGCTATTTTGAAAGAAGACTTATAGAAGACAGAGATGAAGGACCCTTCAACAGGGAATTTAAAAGACTCTATAGCTCAATAGAGATTGATGAGCTTTTAATGGATAACCTTACTTTTGCTGTTACAGGAGAGAAATGGAAATCTGATGAGCGGGAATTTAAATCCATAGGATTGGATATAGGTTATGACTTTAATGAAGGAAAGACGAGGCTGAATATCGGTACATATTACAGTCTGTACAAATACGATTATTATCTTGAACTTGGTGAGAGAGAAAGGGTAAGGACATATTATGCAAAACTGAGATCTCATTTAAGTAAGTCCTTTTCTATAGATACAGGTTTTGAATATGAAGATAGTATTGAGGAATATAAAATATTTAAGATGGGGATAAGATATGACTTTTAAAAAAATAGCCATAGCCATTATAGTTCTTTTCTGGGCTGGTGAGATAAGTCTATCAGGAGAGGAGGTGTCTCCTAAGAAAATACCCTTTCCCAGGCCCGATTCCCATAGAGGAGGCTGGTTAGAACTTCACGGAGCATCAGCTAATCTTAATCTCATGGACGGTGCAAGGGCATGTCTTGTATGTCATAGAAGAGCAGATTGTATTGAATGCCACAATCTGAGGGCTCCAAGAGACCACACAAATACCTGGAGAATATTGAGTCATGGATTTATGGCAAGCGGGAATAAGGACAGGTGCCTCAACTGCCACAGGCAGGATTATTGTGTGAGGTGTCATAATGAGACAGCACCGAGGTCTCACAGAGGTAACTGGATTCAGAGGCATTGTCTGTGGTGTCATTTTGAATCAGGCATAAGGCCTGCAGAGGGGTGTGGGGTATGCCATAAGATAGCACCTCACACATCAGCTCCCCATCCTGTAAATTCTGGATTAAACTGCCTGCAGTGTCATAAATGAGGTGGATATTTAAAAAAAGGATATTATTTATATTGAACCCTATTATATTATGGACATCAATAATTACTCTCCATGGCTGTGGAAGAGAACAGGGAACTGACTCCCTACCGGCTGGTGGTGTGTATCAGCCTGTCATAGCAGAATGTATGAAATGCCATTCCTCTACTTTGAATCCTCTGCTTACAAATGGCTCTGGAAGTAATGGCAAACACATAAGGCATGTCTCTGAGATCGGTCTTTCATGCACGAGATGCCACCTTAATTATAAAAACAATTCCAATCACATGAATGGAAAACTTGATACTCCTGATTCATCCATCCTCATAGTCTTTTTTGACAGTGTTAACCCTTCAGGTCAGTGGATAAATGATTCAGGACCGAAAACAGGGAGCTGCGCCACTACTTCCTGCCACGGTCCCGATACACTTGAATGGTATGGAAGGGCAGGCTGGACATTACCTGATTGCTATTTATGTCATTCTGCTCCAACTGCCACCAGAAGACAGATTATGGGTAATAATGGTGACTTCAGTCTCAATTCTTCTATAGAATCCCATCATGTTACAGGGGTGAATGATCCAGCGTCCAGTCAATGCCTTGTCTGTCATGACCTTTCCCATCATACTGCTGGTACAGTGATATTGAAAAATACTGATACCAATCAATCTATAATTTATACTTCTCCTGCAAGCCTTGAGCCATTCTGTCTGAGCTGCCATGACAGCGATGGAGCAAATGGAAATATGAGTCCTTTCAATGATGGTAGTACCCTCGGTACAGAGCCCTATAGTGCAGGAGTGAGGATAAAAGAAAACTGGTATAAGACCTTTGGCCACAGACAGGCAGGCCTTACATGTCTTGGCAATGGTTCACCAGGTACAGGATGCCATGGAAATTATAATGCAACCACAGAAAGTGGTTCAATAAATGCCCATGGCTCAGGAAATGCTGGGCTCCTTTCTAATAAATTTACCCTGCCCATTACTACAAGCCTCTGGGATGAATCAAGGTATAGATTATGTCTTGATTGTCATAGTAATTATACCTCTATACCCACCATTGCCATGTTAGCAGGTGTTGCGCCGGGTGGTAATTATGCCCAGCCACAGGTAAATTATACTCAATGGCCCTATTATATTGATTTTATGTTTACAGGATTCCATGACTATTACAGTTATAATATGGATAGACAATACAATCTCCATCTCTATCATCTCATAGAAGGTATGGGACAGTGGTATTATAGAGGAATTACTGACAGTATTCCGAGCTGTACAGCCTGCCATAATGTCCATGGAGCTGGCAGTCAATATTACTTATTATGGGATGAATGGAACTTTTCCATTGAATATGACTCTGGCACAGAATATGGTAAAGTTAACAAGGATGGAGTAGGTGGTGATTTTGGATGTATATGGGGTTACTGCGATCCCTCAATGCCTGCGTGGACACCTCAATATCCTGAATACTGTGCAGCAAACTGCCACTGGGATGGACACTTCCGTTATCCAAGATATCCCTTTAATGAGGCAAAGGCTGTAGCTCATGACACATCAGGTGGCGGCCCCGGATTACAGGATGGTGATACCGTGACCATATATTTTTCTGATTCAACAAATGGGGCTCCTGTAGATGAAGGAAATATTAACAATGTACTTCAGCTCTCAGGCGGGCATAGCTGGATAGATACTGATAAAGGCTCTTTACCACCTCCACCAGGGATGTTGATTGCTACCTGGTCATCAACAGATGGGAAGGCTAATAATGTGCTTACTATAACCATCTATGTTGCCAATTCACCATCAGGTGATCCTACAGTTGTACCCGGAGATTCTATCTTCTTTGACCTTACAACTATCAGGGATTTAAATGGTACGCCTGTGAGGGGTAAGATGACCTTGATGGAGAGTTTTTAAAAAATGTTCAAGAAATTTCTTATTCTGTTATTAATAAATTTAAGTGCCCTTATTCTTTATAGCTGCGGAAGAGAGCCCGGACCTGACTCCATATCGTCTCATGGTGCTTATCAGCCAGGTGCACTTCCAGAATGCATCAGATGTCATTTTGCACCCCTGGGGTCACGAAGACAGATAATGGGAAATGGAGGAGACTTTGCTGGCAACCCAGCGATAAAATCTCATCATATTAGTCTTTCTACTGACCCTGACACAGGGCAATGTCTTATCTGTCATGATATCTCACGGCATGGAGGTGGTGTGGTGGTCCTGAAGGATGCAGACACAGGAAACCTGGTCATATATAATCCCTTAAATCCATCCACTCTTGAGCCCTTCTGCTTGAGCTGCCATGACAGTAATGGAGCCAATGGGAATATGAGTCCCTTTAATGATGGAAGTACCCTTGGACAGATTCCTTATAAGATGAGCATAGAGATAAAGACACACTGGGATAAGATTTATGGTCATAGGAGAAAGGGTCTTACATGCATCGGGAATGGGAATCCTGGCACAGGTTGCCACAGAAATGGCCATGGCTCAAGGTATCCAGGGATACTGGCAAGGAATATGGAACTGCCAAACCTTGAAGGAGACTGGTTTGTGCCTTTAAGGGATGAGATGAAATATGAGCTTTGCTTTTCCTGTCATTCCTATTATTCCTCGGTAACAAAGGAGATTATACTCGGTGCCAGAGCAGGCGGAAATTATGACCTTGAGCATCAGAGCTTGGGTGCGACAACACCCTATTATATCCCTTCTATTCAGACAAGATTCAGGGATAAGAATAATCAGGGTTCAGGTAATTTTTATGATGACCCACCTTTCTGGTTTTCTTATTTTAATCTCCATTTTTATCATATACAGATTCCTACTGCCTACAGATACAGGGATTCAATAGATTCAGGTATTACATGTATAGCCTGCCATAATGTCCATGGTTCAGAAACCCGCTGGGGATGGCTCTATGATACTATGCAATATAATCACTATACCTCAGGCACAGATGAGTATGGCACTATGGATATAAGTGATTATTCAATGCTGGGTCAGTATCCAACAAGCTGTGCCATTAATTGCCATGTAATACAGGGGAAGACCTATAACTGGTTTGAACCCTCAGGTGAGTAGATTATAAGTTTGCATGTATCTTCTTCATCTCCTCTTCCTGTATACCAAGCCTTGTCATCAATTCAAGCACACATGCCTCAAAGAATATCAGGGTGGATATCTCAAAGAGTGAGCCCATGGGTGGAAGGGGTATGCCCATAAGTTCCCTTGTGGTATAACCTGTGATCTCACGCGGGATTGCTTCTGAGGGTATCTGGACAATTATATCAGAAAGCCTTGCAAGCTCAGAGTTTCTATCCCATGTTATTCCAGCAATTCTTCCTCCAAGAGAGCGAGCTGCCTTGGCTGTCTCCACAACCCATGTGGTCTTTCCAGAGCCTGATACTGCTATAAGGCCATCTGCCTTTCTCATGGCAGGTGTAATGGTCTCACCAACAATAAAGACCTTTTTCTTCAGATGAACAAGCCTCATCCCGAATGCCCTTGCCACAAGACCTGAACGGCCTGCACCGATTATATAAAGCCTTGGAGATTTGAGCACAAATTCAATAAAATTATTGAATTCCTCAGGAGATATCTTCTGTGTTATCTCGTCAATCTTTTTAAGTATAAATGAATAATAGGACATCTCATCCTCCTGAGAGTGCCTCCCTCAGTTTCCTTGCAGCATCCTCTGGAACCTCTGCCTTTGTTACATAGCCACCCACAACGATGATATCAGGTTTAAATCTTATAAGGTCCTTTATATCCTCTGGCTTTATCCCTCCTGCTATTGCATAGGGATGACTGATCTGACTTAAATATTCTTCAAGGAATTCAGTTGGCCTTCTGCCCTTTCTCTGTTCATCAAGCCCTGTATGTATGCAGAAATAATCAGGCACAAGGGACTTTAATTCTTCTGCAAGTCTTATCATATCCCTTGCTCCGATGAGGTCAATCATTATCTTTTTACCATGCCTTCTTGTCTCTGAGATGGCCTCTTTGACTGTCTCAATTGATGCCTGCCCGCAGACACTTATCATGTCAGCACCGGCATCAAAGGCTATGGCTGCCTCAAGGCTACCTGCATCCATTATCTTGAGGTCAGCAAATATAAGTTTTTGAGGGAATTCCTTTTTTAATCTCTTAACAATCTCTATGCCTGCGGATTTGATAAGGGGTGTGCCTGCCTCGAGGAGCTCAAAATATCTTCCTGCCTTTCTGGCTATCTCCATAGCCCTCTCAGCATTTATGAGGTCTATGGCAAGCTGAAGAAGGGGCATATTTAATAATATCATA
>JBDOIG010000094.1:0-1464 GCA_041082235.1 Thermodesulfovibrionales bacterium
GTTCAAAGCACCCCCTGTACTCTTAATAGATAAGACTGAAGCAGTGGGCCCACGAGGACTCGAACCTCGGACCAACCGGTTATGAGCCGGTAGCTCTACCAACTGAGCTATGGGCCCTTAAAAGATAAAGGGCTTTCGTCCCTGCAAGAGATAATTTTACGCCTTAAGATGAGGCTGAGTCAAGGCTTCGAATTGCCTCATCAAAAATCTTTACGAAATTGATTCATTGCCTCATTTAAAAATCTTTATGAAATTGGGAGGTATTTTGGTATGGGATGGGACGGGAAAGTGGCTCTGAGGCAATATAGTGAGGTTTGTTTCGCAGGGCCACACTTTGAATCGGTCTATTCGGGGAAAATATGCCTTCTAAGGAAGAACGATAACATCTCTTTAGGGGGTATAGGATGGGGCTTACGATGCAGGCGAGGCGGGAAGTGACAAAAGAACTGGCTAAGATGTATCAGAGGGCGACCAAGAAGCAGAAGGGGGCGATACTAAAGGAGTTTACTACTGTTACGGGCTATAACCGCACCTATGCAAGTTGGCTTTTGAGGAATCTGGGCAAGAAAGTAGTCTTAAGAGCAGGCGGCAAGTCTGTTATTGTAGTTGTTGGGGAAAAGAAGAAGACGGAAAGGCGCAGGGCAAAGACATATGATGATAAGGTCATAAACATCGTAAGGAGCCTCTGGGAGCTTTCGGATTATCTCTGCGGAAAACGGCTAAAGGCATTCATCTTGGAGGTACTGCCTTCGCTTGAAAGGTTCGGAGAACTAAAACTTGACGATGAGACCAGAGGGAAACTCCTTAGGATAAGTCCTGCGACCATAGACAGGCGGTTAAAGGATGACAGAAAAAGATACATGCTTAAAAGCAGGGCAAGAACTAAGCCCGGCACTCTTCTTAAACACCAGATACCGATAAGGACATTTTCAGACTGGGACGACCTCAGACCCGGGTTTTGCGAAGTCGACCTCGTAGGGCATGACGGCGGGGACGCTTCAGGCGAGTTCGCTTACACGCTTGACCTTACAGATATTGCGACCTGCTGGACCGAAACTGATGCAGTAAGGAACAGGGCACAGGTCTGGGTGTTTGAGGCGCTGAAGGGCATAGAGAAGAGACTGCCATTCCCTCTTCTTGGACTTGATTCTGACAATGACGGGGCATTCATAAATGCCCATCTCCTCAGGTATTGTGAGGAAAAGGGTATAACCTTTACGAGGTCAAGGGCTTATAAGAAGAACGACAACTGCTTCGTTGAGCAGAAGAACTACTCGGTAGTTAGAAGGGCAGTCGGCTATCTGAGATACGATACCCCAGAAGAACTTGCAACGCTGAAAGAACTTTACAGGCATCTGAGGCTTTACACAAACTTCTTCCAGCCGGTGATGAAACTTGTATCAAAGACAAGGGTTGGAAGCCGGCTAATAAAGAAATACGACAAGCCAAAGACGCCTTATAAGA
>JBDOIG010000100.1:0-9436 GCA_041082235.1 Thermodesulfovibrionales bacterium
GGAATCAGGGAGGACCCAGATGGTTTATATTCCAAAGGAGATGGTAAAAGAGGTTCTTAGAAGGATAAACCTTTTTAAGAGGTATTGGGAATTAGGCATTAAGCTATCAAGGCTCAATCTTGAAGAACTGAAGAAGGCAAAGGGTTCTGGGAGGTAAAAGAGGTTTTGATTCAATATGGGGAGATACTTGAGCTTTTAAGGTTGAGGTTTAGTTTAAGGCTTAGTATTTTAAAGAATCTTGCTACTATAACCTATGCCTTTTTAAGGCTTTCAAGTGGAGGGAGGTCTGGAAATGGGAGGCTTTCCCTGAGTGCTATAGCTCGGAGTCTTTATGCAGAGGGTTTACAGAAGAGCAGGTTTAAGAGGTTATCGAGGTTTCTGAGTAACAGGTTATTTACACCTGAGGTTATGATTCCAGATATTGTGAGATTTGTTTTTGGAGGGATGGGCGGTGAGATGTTTATTCCAGTGGTGGTTGATCAGACCACTATAGGAGGGGTGCAGGTTTTAATGGCAGGGATATTATTCAGCGGTAGGGTATTACCGATAGGATTTAGCTGTTTTGTTTACGAGAAGATAAAGAGGAGTCAGAACATTCTTGAGACGGGTTTTCTTGAATTGATAAGTGGGTCCTTTCCTTTGGGGAAGCTGCCTGTATTTATAATGGACAGGGGATATGGGAGGCTACAGTTGATAAATGCCCTAAATATCATAGCTGTACCTTACATAATAAGGCTCAGGAGCAATGTAATAGTATGGTTAAAAGGTAAGGCCATAGCCTTAAGCAGATTAAGATACAAAGAGGGCAGAGCGATTAGATATAGTAGGGTTTTATATAGGAAAGACAGGGCTGAGGTGGTTGATCTGATAATCTACAGGGGGAGGGGTTTTAAGGAAGTATGGTATTTGGTGGTGCCTTCCTGGTGGGATTTACCAGCAGATGAGGTAGTAGAATTATACAGGGAGAGGATGCAGATAGAGCAGGGTTTCAGGGACTGGAAGACCCATCTTGGTGTAAGGGGGCTTAAACTCAAGGTTAACAGGGATGAGAGGCTCAACAGGTTGCTGTTAAGTCTCTCAATAGCTTACATATTGTTATTACTGCTTGGCATTAGCAGTTTTGCCTCAAAGGTAAGGAGGAGATTTGAAAGTCCAAGGAGAAAGCCAAGGCATGGGACAGTAAATACATTAAGTGTTTTTACCTTAGCCATAGCGATGCTTTCAGCGATAGAGATTTTTGATGATGTGATAAAACAACTTACAGAGATAATCAATGCTTTAAAAGTTAAGTCAGCCCTATCGTTGATAAGTGCGAAGGCTTAAGATAGGTTAAAGGCAAAGACAGGCTATAGGCATAGGCTGAAGGGAAGATACTCAAGTCTTAAGTTAATAGCTGCACTGAATAAATGATCCTGTCCATAAGTTCCTAACTTCTCGTATTTAAAAACCCTTGTCACGATAGATTGCTAATATTTTTATTTCACCTCAGACAGCTATCTTTCATAATCCACACTGAAATTTTACGATTTAAGAAAAGCGAACATAAAAGTGGGAGATGGCAAGATGGAAGGTTACAGTTGACACTGCCATAATTAAAATTTTATACTGTAAAGTATGGGTGGAGCATATACAACATATCATCCTCATAAGATTAAAAGAAAGAGGACACACGGTTTTCTCAAAAGGATGAGCACAAGGGGTGGAAGGCTTGTTCTGAAAAGGAGAAGGCAGAAGGGTCGTAAGAGGCTCACTGTTTAATGCCTCCTTTATTTTTAATGCTTAAAGAGCTTCTGATTTTATTAATCAAACTTTATAAGATAATTCTTTCACCCCTCTGGCCTGGCAGTTGCAGATTCTATCCAAGTTGTTCAGATTACTCTATTGAGGCACTGAGAAGATATGGTGTCCTGAAGGGTAGTTATCTTTCCTTTAAAAGGATTTTAAGGTGTAATCCCTTTAATCCTGGTGGATATGATCCGGTGAGGTAATCAAATGGAAATGGAAAAGAGGGCATTAATAGCAGTAATAGTTTCAATCATTATACTTGTACTTTATCAGCAGTTCTTTATTAAACCTGTACCTCAAGGCCAAGTGCCTCAGACGCCAGCTGAAAAAAAAGAGGCTCCTGTAAAGGAATTAGCCCAGGTCCAGCCCAGACCTTTGAGTCAGGGCCTGGCTCAGCCCGTCAAAGAGAAGTTTATTTCAGTAGAGACCCCTCTTTTCAAGGCTACACTCAGTTCAAGATGTGCATCTTTCAGCTCCTTTGAATTAAAAAAGTACAAAGACAGAGAGAATGCTCCTGTAAATATCCTGAAGCATCCAGATGGTCTTGCCCTCTGTATAGGTGATGAGAAAGGCTTTTATCCTGATCAGCTTATCTTTTCAATAAATGGCAGGGAGCTTTCTCTTTCAGAAAATAATCCAGAGGGCTCAATTGTATTTGAATATTCATCTTCAGGTATTTCAATTAGAAGGACCTATACATTCAGATATGACCAGTATCTTATTGATGTAAGGGATGAGGTATCAGGCCTGCCTTCTTACTGGATAACCCTTGGTGGAGATTTTGGAATATTTGAGGCTGATAAGTCCTTTCATACAGGGCCTGTAATACTGAAAGACCTTGACAGAGTAGAATTCAAGGTAAAGGAACTCGATACACCGAAGATAATTGAAGGAAATATAAAATGGATAGCCCTGGAGGATAAGTATTTCTTTTCAGGACTTGTTCTTAATGATGCTAAAAAGGCAAAGGTCTGGAAAATAGATAAACCCATGATAGCCCTTGAGACTAAAGGGCCTGTAAGCGAGTATAAACTTTATGCAGGTCCAAAGGAGCATGATAAGCTAAAGGCTACAGGACTTGGCCTTGAGCATATTATTGATTTTGGATTCTTTTCAATTGTTGCAAGACCGATATTCTGGGTACTTAAGGCCCTTTACAAAGTAATAGGAAATTACGGCTGGGCGATAGTGATTCTCTCAATATTAATAAGGATTCCTTTTACTCCTCTCATTGCAAAGGGACAGAAGTCCATGAAAAAACTACAGGAACTTCAACCAAAACTGGAAGAGATCAGGAGAAAATACAAAGATGATCCAAAAAGACTCCAGATGGAGACGATGGAACTGTATAAAAAATATAAAGTAAATCCTTTTGGAGGCTGTCTGCCCATACTGATTCAGCTGCCAGTGTTTTTTGCCCTTTATAAAGTCCTGGCAATTGCCATTGAGCTGAGAGGCGCACCATTTATGCTCTGGATTAAAGACCTTTCACAGAAAGATCCCTATTTTGTCCTTCCTGTATTAATGGGTGCCACCATGATCATACAGCAGGTTTTAACTCCCTCAGGAGGAGATCCAAGACAGAAAAAACTCATGCTTTTTATGAGTGGAGCCTTTACCCTTCTGTTTCTATCCTTTCCATCAGGCCTTGTGCTTTACTGGCTTACAACTAATATCCTTGGCATAATCCATCAGATTTATCTTAACAAGCAGACCTCTTAACGAACTCTATCTCCTCTTCCTTTGTCTTTAATCTGCCCCTGAGCTTTTCATAGAGTATCTCACGAAATATCCTGGAATATCCTGGTCCTGGTTGTAAGCCCAGTCTGAGGAGGTCCTTACCTGTAAGGGCAGGCTTAACATTTCTGAGCTCTCCAAGATATTTTATACAGAGTCTTTTAATCTCCCGGTCTTCAGTAGCAGATATCAACAGGAGGATTGATTCCATTGAAAGGTCGTGCAGTAGATTGTAGAGCTCCACAGGGTCAAGATCTTGAGATTTAACTGATTGTAGCCTCCTTAGGGCCTCTTTTGCTGAATATATATCTTTTTGAACTTCTGATATATACCTCTTGTTGGGACAGATCTTCTCAAGGGCTCTTTCAAGCGCTTGCCTTGATAGATCATAAACTATAACCTCTATAGAAAGTTTATCTTTATAAATCTCTTCCTTAATATTGGACAGGGAAAACCATGCAAGGGTCTCTTCAAGATTCTTCAGTCTTTTCTTCACATCCTCATCAAATTTTAGAGAGGGATGGATCATTTTGAGAAGATCATACTGAGAAAGCCTTTCTACCGCCTTGAAAGGCGAGACCTCTCTCAGGAGCAGGCTCAATTCTTCATGAAGTCTCTGGCTGGAGAGTCTTTCAAAGAGATTCATCTTTACTGCCTGCTTGATGAGATTTTCTGTATGCCTGCTTATTTTGAAATCGAACCTCTCAGAAAATCTAATGGCCCTCAACGCACGGGTAGGATCTTCAACAAGGCTCATGCTGTGCAGTACCCTTATAGTTTTTTCTTTTAAGTCTTTCTGGCCACCAAAGAAATCTATGAGTGTACCAAATTCTCTTGAATTTAATTTTATGGCCAATGTGTTTATTGTAAAGTCCCTTCTATAAAGGTCTTTTTTTATTGATGAGGTTTCAACCTTTGGCAGGGCAGCCGGTGATTCATAATACTCTGTCCTTGCTGTAGCTATATCAATCAGAAGCGGCGTCCTCAAAAAATCATTAGATTTTTTGGGGTGCAAGGGTGGTTCAAAATTGCCGTCAATTATTATCTTTGCTGTCCTGAATCTTTCGTGGGTCTTTACCCTCGCGGAAAGACCTTCTTCTTTCATCATCTCTGCAAGTTTTTTTGCAAATATTATCCCGTCGCCCTCAATAACTATATCTATATCAAGATTTTTTTCTCCTCTTAAGAGATCACGGACAGAGCCACCCACAAGATAGGCATTGTATCCAAGAGAATCAGCCACCTCTCCTGCCTTTTTTAGAAATTTAAAAATTTCAGGAGGAAAGTGCTCATGTAATCTTAGAGATAAATTCTTAATCCTTGGAATCATTGTTTCTGTGAAATTTTCTTTTTTAAGAAGTCCTTCATACATAGTTCTAAGGATATCTGTTCTTGTTATTGCACCAACCAGCCTGCCTTCTTTTATTACAGGCATGAATCTCTGATTCTGCTCGATCATGAGTCTTTCCACCTCTGTTACTGGTGTTTCAGGACTCACAACTTCAGCATCCACAGTGGCAAATTCCATAACCCTGTGGAGTTTAAATCCGTGGAAGATAGCCTTTTCTACTGTTTCCCTTGAAATGAGGCCAAGAAATCTTCCATTCTTTATAACAGGAAGGACATTTACACCATATTTTGTTAGTTCCTTCTCAGCCTCTTTGAGGGTTGCTTCAGGCTCTATGGTTATAACATGGGGTGTCATGATATCCTTTGCATGTTTTTGAGGTTTCACTATCTCTTTAAGAACGATCATCAATTCAGATTCAAGTTCTTCCAGATGCCTGTCTTTAATAGTTACGGATGCTGCAGAGGGATGACCACCTCCTCCGAATCTAGAGAGCAATTCTGATACATCAAGTTCAGGCACACTACTTCTCGCTATGATGGCAACCTTCCCGGCTATATCAAGTAAGATAATCAGGGCATCTATATTTTCCATCTCCATTATCCTGTGGGCAAGGTGGGCAATCTCACCCGGGTATTCTTCCCTTTTTGCCTTACACATCTTGATCCTGATATTCCCTATTATTACATCCCTTGATTCATCTATAAGGTCAGTAAGTAGAGATAGTTCTTCTCTATTTATAAAGGGTTTCAGGAAACTTGAAATTATATTCAGGTTTGCACCTCTTTTTAGCAAATAAGCGACCGCAAGAAGATCCCTTTCTGTTGTTGATGGAAAGGTGAGAGAGCCTGTTTCTTCATATATGCCAAGGCTTAAAATTGTTGCCTCAAGGGGGCTGATGGATATTTTTGCCTTCTGTAATAACTCTGTGAAGAGGGTTGCTGTTGCTCCCACATCTTCTATGTGTATTTCTATATCTGTTTTTGGAATCTTGGCAAGGAGATCGCCATTTCTGTGGTGGTCATATATAATAATCTTTGCCCTTTTAATTAATTCCTTTAAGTCTCCCAGTCTTTCAGAGGAGGCAGAATCCACAATTATTATCTTTTCAATTTTTTCCCTGCTTATATCCTTTATTTTTTTAGCCTCAGGAATAGGATTAAAGGTTTCAAGGAAATCCCTAACCCTTTTTTCCATTGAGCCAGGAATTACGATTATGCCTTCTGGATAGAGTTTTTTTGCAGCTATAAGACTTGCAATGGCATCGAAATCTGCGTTTATGTGGGTGGTTATAATGATCATGGAGTAATTAGTTAAGCGAAAGGGTTATCATAAAAGCTATTTTTAATTACTGTGTGTTCGGAAGGCAGACCTTGTTTCTGCCTTCCCTTTTTGCACTATAAAGGGCATTGTCAGCGCAGGTTATGAGATCATCTGAATTTTTGATGAGTTCACAGGGCCAGGTAGATATTCCAAAGCTTGCTGTTAGTCTTCTATTTATGCCTTTAAATTTTAAATCGCTTATCATTTGTCTGAGTCTTTCAGCCTCATTTAAAGCCCCCTTTTTGTCAGTATGGGGCAGAAGCACTATAAATTCCTCTCCACCATATCTTGCAACAATATCACCTTTCCTTGTATGTTTCTTAAACATCCGTCCGAGCTCTCTCAGGACCTCATCCCCTTTTCTATGTCCGAATTCATCATTAATTGATTTAAAGTAATCCAGATCAATCATTATGCAAGATAAAGGTATGTTATATCTCTTTGCCTTTTCAAATTCTTCTTCAAGCCTGTGGAAGAAATACCTGTTATTGTAAAGACCTGTAAGATAATCAGTGATTGAGAGCCTCTCAAGCCTCTGTTTTTCCTGCTTTATCTCATCGAAAAGAAAGGCATTGTAAAGGGCATTTGCTGAGGAATTTGCTACTGTCTGGAGGAAATTTATCTCAGCCGATGTAAAGGTCTTCTCTTTCCTTGATGTCCTTAAAAAGAGTGCTCCTATAGCTTCATCACGATAAATAATAGGTATAACTATAATTGATTTTATCTTAAGTGGGGAAATAATTGAATAGACCTCCTGCATCAGGGGGTCTCTCTGTGCATCCTTTATAATAATGGGTTTTCTGGTCTTTAAGGCTGCCTGTATCTCAGGATATTTCCTGAGGTCAAGTTTTATATCCCTTATCATTGGATCTTCATAGGTGGCAACCACATGGGCATGGTCACCTGTGGAGGATATTTTAACTATGGAGCACCTTGTAACAGGGATAACCTCTGAGATCTTTTTTACTGTATGATAGAGTATCTCAAAGACATCAAGTGTTGAGGTGACCTTTGATGATATCTCTATAATAGCCTTGAGCAGAGCTTTTTCGGTGGTAAGGTTTATCGCAGAGTTTATCTTATACAGGAGGTCCTCTTTCCTATAGGGAGGAAGGATATAGAAGGGGATATTATATCTGGAGACCTTCTTGAGACCATTTTTTATATCCTTTCCAACAATACTGATAAAGGAACACCCATTTAATTTTTCCTTAAGCACAGTATTTAAAAGACTGTCCTCAAGGATAATGAGCCTTGGAGGTTTGCTTCTCAGGGCAAAGATAAAAGACCTCCTGTCATCAAAGAATTCAAGGGATGAGCCTTTATGGAAAAGGTCACAGGAAATCCTTCCTCCCTTCAGAGAACACCTGAGAAAATTTTTTATCTCCTGGGTTTTTACAAATGCATAAACCATTTTTTTATTATACATTGAATTCTTTAACAATTAAAAGGGATTTTTACTATTTTTAAAATACTTGACAAAATTAGTAAACTATTTTTATTCTATAACATGCTCAAACTTTCAACAAAAGGTCAGTATGGCGTAAGGGCAATGTATGAGATTGCCCGTGGTTATCCCGGGCCAGTCACCATAAAGGAGATATCTGAAAGGCAGGAGCTTTCAATAGCTTATCTTGAGCAGATACTTAATAAATTAAAGCATAGTGGCCTCCTTATTTCTATTAAAGGACCTGGCGGTGGATATATTCTAAGTAGAAGACCAGAGGATATAAATATCAATGAGATATTGAGTGAACTTGAGGGACCCCTTGCCCTTACATCATGCCTGAACCCTGAAGAAGGTTGTGTGAGGGTTGAGGGCTGTGTCACTCACCTGTTGTGGAAAAAACTGGGAGAACAGATAGAGGGTTTTCTGAGGACAATAACCCTCAGGGATTTGCTCGGTTTTGGAAGACAATTAGAGGAAAGGCCTGATGCCAAAGCTCAAGTTTGTAGAAAACATTAAGGCAGACCTCACAGCAGACATTGTCTATATGATGTGTCCCATGCATCTCCTGAAACTTCAGGAGATGATAAAGAAGGTGGAGCCAGGTCAGGTTATAGAGATAATAACTGACTATGATGGAGCCCTTGAGGATATTCCCCAGTGGTGTGAGAAGACAGGCCATGAATTCATTGGAGTTGAGGACGATACAGATTTCTTTAAGTTCTATATAAGGAGGACAAAATGAAATGCTATTTTGACCATGTGGCAACAAATCCCCTTGATCCAAGGGTCTTTGATGCAATGCTTCCATATTTTAAGGAGGAATTCGGGAATCCCCAGAGCGTTTATGACCTTGGAGTGAGGGCAAAGGAGGCAATAGAGAAGGCAAGGCAGCAGGTTGCCTCATTGATAAACTGCAAACCCTCTGAAGTCATATTCACATCAAGTGGTGCAGAATCCAATAATTTTGCCCTGAGGGGGATTGCCCTTGCGAGGCAGAATGAGGGAAGACATGTCCTTGTATCCAAGGTTGAGCACCATTCAATCCTGAATTCTGCAAGGTTTCTTGAAAAGAATGGCTTTACAGTGACATTTCTTCCAGTTGATAAATACGGAATGGTTGACCCTGATACTGTAAAAAAATCCATTACAAAAGAAACCACCCTTATATCCATCATCCATGCAAGCAGTGAGGTCGGCACAATACAGCCAATAAAGGAGATTGCAAAGATAGCAAAGGAGCATAACATCGTCTTTCATACTGATGCAGTTGCATCAACAGGTAATATCCCTGTGGATGTGAAGGAGCTCGGGGTTGACCTTCTCAGTATGGCAGCACATCAATTCTATGGGCCAAAAGGAGCCGCTGCCCTTTATGTGAGAGAAGGCCTGAGGATAGTGCCATTGATATACGGTGGTATTCAGGAGGGCGGAAGACGTGCTGGCACAGAGAATGTTCCTGCAATAGTGGGAATGGGTGCTGCAGCAGAGCTTACAAGGAATGAATTACCCCAGAGGATGGAACATGTGAAGAAACTCAGGGACAGGCTTGTGAGTGAAATAACCTCAAGGGTTGAAAATATTTATTACACAGGTCATCCAACTGAGAGGCTCCCAGGTCATGCAAGCTTCTGCGTTGAATATATAGAAGGTGAGGCAATGCTCCTCTTGCTTGCAGCCAGAGGGATATATGGTGCAAGTGGTTCTGCCTGCTCAAGCAAGGCATTAAAGGCATCACCGATACTCCTGAGCATGGGCATCCCTGCACAGCTTGCTCAGGGCTCTGTGGTATTCAG
>JBDOIG010000103.1:0-1930 GCA_041082235.1 Thermodesulfovibrionales bacterium
TTATCCCTTTAAATTCTTTAAAGGGATAATAAAGCTTATGAAAGGCATATCAGAATCAGGAAGCACAGGGAGCCTTTTCCCCCTTGGTCTTCTTAACGGTATTATCCCCTGTGGTCTATCCTATACAGCCTTTATTGCTGGAGCCGGGATTGGTGCATCAGAGACAAATCCTGTACCAGGGTTTTTAAAAGGAAGCTTTTTACTGTTGCTCTTCGGTCTTGGCACCCTGCCCTCACTCTTTATCTTAAGTCAGCTTATATCCAGGGGAGCAGCAATTATAAGAAAGAGATTTTACAGTCTTGCAGGTATATTTATGATTCTATCAGGTGCGATATTTATTTACAGGGCGATTTATTGGTAATGGGTTATGGGTGATAAGTTAAAAGAGAGAGAAGAAAAAAGATGTTCTCACTGTCTTGGAGAGGTCAATTTAGAAGATGCCATTTACGATGAGATAGATGGCAAAAAACTCATCTTTTGCTGCACAGGTTGCAATGCCATATACAGACTCATCCATGAACAGGGGCTTGATGAGTTCTATGAAAAAAGGCTTGGCTGGCGCCCTGGAAGGCCTGAGATAAAAGAGGTAAGCGAAGAAGAATTCACTGAATCTATAAAGCAGGTATCAGAGAATCATCTTGAATTAGAATTCATCCTTTCTGGTATAAGATGTGCCTCCTGTATATGGCTTATTGAGCATCTCATAAAAAAATCAGAAGGTGTTATAGACATAAGGGTTAATTATGCAACCCACAGGGCAAGGCTCAGGTGGAATCCTCAGGGGATAAAACTTAAAGACCTGTTGAATAAGATAGCCTCTCTCGGTTACATACCAAAACCAGCATATACCACAGAAGGAGAGGATGAATTAAAGAGAGAAAAAAGAGATCTCCTTATAAGATTTGGCACTGCCTCATTCTTTTCCATGCAACTGATGATATATACCTCTGCCCTTTATGCAGGATATTTTCAGGGTATTGAAGAGACCTATAGAAGGCTCTTTCAAGTCATAGCATGGGCACTGGCAACTCCGGTGATGTTTTACTGCGGCTATCCCTTTATGAAGAATGCCATGAGGGGATTAAAAAATAAAGCCCTTAACATGGATGTCCTCATTTTCCTCGGCTCCTTCAGTGCCTATGCCTATAGTATCGCAGTAATTATCTTAAATTATCTTAAGCCTTCAGCCTTTAGCCTTCAGCCTCATAAGGCTGAGGTCTATTTTGACACATCCTCAATGATAATAACCCTTATATTGCTTGGAAGGTTCATTGAGCATGGTGCAAAGATCAAGGCCTTTTCTGTGATTCAGGCACTCCTTGGGCTTCAGCCAAAGGAGGCAAGGCTACTAAGGGATTCTGAGGAGGTAATGATAAAGCTAAAGGAGCTCAAGGAAGGAGACAGGATAATTATAAAGCCAGGTGAGAGGATACCTGTTGATGGAGTGGTTATTGAAGGCTCATCAGAGGTTGATGAGTCAATGCTCACAGGTGAATCCATGCCTGTATTGAAAGGTATAGGTTCTCAGGTCTTTGCGGGAACGATAAATCTCAATGGAAGACTTATCGTTGATGTAAGGGCAGTAAAAAATACAGTGCTATCAAAGATAACAGAGGCTGTTCTTGATGCCCAATCAAGAAGGGCAAGGATACAGGGTATTGCTGACAGGGTTACAGGCTGGTTTGTGCCTTTTATAATACTCACAGGTCTTTTTACATTCCTATACTGGTCAGTAAAGAGTAATTCAACAGAGGCCCTTATGAATGCAGTGTCTGTGCTTGTAATAGCCTGCCCCTGTGCACTTGGTCTTGCAACACCACTTGCAATGCTTACAGGCTCAACGAGATTATATTCTTCAGGCATAATCATAAAAGAGGGCAATGTTATAGAACAGATCGCCCATGCTGATACTGTATGCATTGATAAGACA
>JBDOIG010000158.1:0-1294 GCA_041082235.1 Thermodesulfovibrionales bacterium
CCTGATTCGTCGCAGCAATGAATCTTACATCAACTTTGATGGGCCTCGTGCCACCAACCCTGTAGAATTCTCCCTCCTCAATAACCTTGAGGAGCTTTGCCTGAAGGTTTGTGGTCATCTCAGAGATCTCATCAAGAAAGAGTGTCCCTTTATGGGCGATCTCCACAAGTCCTTGCTTTGTCTTTACCGCGCCTGTAAAGGCTCCCCTTTCATGTCCAAAGAGCTCACTTGCAAGGAGTTCCTCTGTGAGTGTTGCACAGTTTATGGAGAGAAAGGGCATATCCTGCCTTCTGCTTGTAAAATGGATTATCTTTGCAATAAGGCTTTTGCCAACACCTGTCTCACCTGTGATAAGGACATTACAATCCGAATCCCTGATGTTCTCAACAGTATTAAGGATATCCTGCATGCTCTTGCTCTTTGCAATAACAGAGAGCCTCTTGTTCATTGCAAAATAGGCCTTCAGGGCGATGTTCTCCCTTCTGAGAACTTTACGTTCCTGGATATTCCTGACCTTTATAATAAGCTCATCAAGGTCAAAAGGCTTTGTTATGTAATCATAGGCACCCTTCTTCATTGCCTCCACAGCAGAGCCGATGCTTCCAAAACCTGTTATAATGAGCACCTCTGTATCGTGGTCAACCTCCCTTGCCCTCTCAAGGACATTCATACCACTCATCTCGGGCATCTTTATATCAGTAATAACCACATCAAACCTCTCCTTCTGGAGTAATTCAATGGCTTCTCTTCCATTCCTCGCACCAGTTACCTCATAGCCCTCTCTCTTAAGGGTATTAAGGAGGTGTTTGAGTGTTATCTCTTCATCTTCAGCCACAAGAATCTTAAATGTCATGATCTTCCTCTTGACAAGGCGATGGTAAACGTTGTGCCTTTACCCCCACTTTCAACCGAGATCTCCCAGCCATGTTTTTTGAGGATATTATAAACAATGGCAAGGCCAAGACCCATGCCCCTGTCCTTTGTTGTATAGAAAGGTTCAAAGACCTTTTCAAGTAATTCTTGAGGTATGCCTTTGCCTGTATCAGACACATTTATCTTTATAGCCTTCTCACCTTTAATAATTGTAACTCTCAGATTTCCCTTTCCCTCCATAGCGTCAATGGCATTATTGAAAAGATTTATGAATACCCTCTCTATCTGCGCAGGGTCTGCCATTACAATAATGGGTTCATCAGGTGCATCTATATTAAAATTTATTCCCTCTGTATTTCTTGTAATGCTTACAGATTTATAAGAACCAAGGATGACCTCATTAAGGTCTGTCTCCCTCATC
>JBDOIG010000161.1:0-1884 GCA_041082235.1 Thermodesulfovibrionales bacterium
AAGGCATACTTCATATTGAGCCCCTTTTACTTGGTGGTGTGGCCCTTATAATAGTTGTTCTTGGTATGCTTCTCAGATGGGGTAATATCAGGTACGAAGGTCCTGAGATAGTAAGCATAAAGGAGGCTTTCTTCAAGAAAAAGCAAAAAGAAAAGTCCTCCAATGAGTCTGAGCTTAAAAGGGAAAAGCCCTTTTGAAACCCTAAAATTAATTATAATTGGGAGTTTGAGGGCAAAACCCCTCAAGGCTCTGGAAAGGAAGAGGTCAAAGATGTATAAAGATAGGCCCTGCTCTGGAATAAAGGAATCAGACATAGGAAAGAGATTTACCCTTTCTGGCTGGGTATTCAGAAGGAGAGATCATGGTGGTCTTATCTTTGTTGACCTGAGGGACAGGAGTGGTATTATCCAGGTAGTATTCAGTCCTGATGTTTCTAAAGAAGCCCATCAACTCGCCCATGAATTGAGATCTGAATTTGTAATAACTATAAAAGGGGAGATAAGGAGACGACCTGAGGGGACAGAAAATTTAGATATCCCTACAGGAACTGTAGAAGTCTATGCTGACGAACTGAACATAGTCAGCAGGTCTCAGGCCCTTCCCTTTCAGATCGATGAGGCAGCAGAGGCAGGGGAATCCCTCAGGCTTAAATACAGGTATCTTGACCTGAGAAGGCCTGAGATTCAGAAAAACATAATCCTCCGCCACAGGGTAACCAAGGCAATAAGGGATTTTCTTGACAGCAAAGGATTTCTGGAGATAGAAACGCCGATGCTTACAAAGTCCACTCCTGAAGGAGCAAGGGACTTTCTTGTTCCCAGCAGACTCAATCCAGGTACATTTTATGCACTTCCACAGTCTCCGCAGTTATTCAAACAGATTCTTATGATCTCTGGATTTGAAAGATATTTTCAGATCGCAAGATGCTTCAGGGATGAGGACTTAAGAGCAGACCGGCAGCCTGAGTTCACACAGGTAGATATAGAGACATCCTTCATGGACATGGAAGATATCCTGTCCCTCACTGAAGGCATGTTAAAGGATACATTCAAAAGAGTCCTTGATATAGATATTGAGGTACCCTTTCAAAGGATGACCTACAGGGATGCAATGGAAAGATACGGAAGCGATAAGCCAGATACCCGTTTTGGCCTTGAGCTTGTGGATGTGGCAGAGCTTGCTCAAAAGGGACAGTTTAAGGTCTTCCTTGATACCCTTCAAGCAGGTGGAAGGGTAAAGGCAATAAGAGGAAAGGGTATGGCAGGGCTTTCCAGAAAAGAGATAGAGCTTTTAACAGAGGAGACAAAGTCCTTTGGAGCAAAAGGGCTTGCCTGGATAAAGATAAAAAATGGTTTTGACTCTCCCATTACAAAATTTTTTCCTGAAGGCGTTCTGAAACAGATGGCTGAAAGGCTCGGTGCAGATGAAGGAGATATGATGCTCTTTGTGGCAGACCGTGAAGATGTGGTGCATAATGTCCTTGGAAGATTGAGGCTTGAACTTGGCAGGCGGCTTAACCTCATAAAAGAGGGATTTAACTTTCTCTGGATTGTGGATTTTCCCCTCCTTGAATGGAACCCGGATGAAAAGAGATTCCAGGCAATGCATCATCCCTTTACATCCCCTGTGGATGAAGATGTAGAAAAACTCTTCTCTATAAAAGGAGAAGACCTCAAAAGGCCTGATTCAGCTCTGGGTTCCATTAAGGCAAAGGCCTATGATATTGTCCTTAATGGATATGAGCTTGGAGGAGGAAGTATCAGGATTCATAAACCAGAGATTCAGGCACAGATGTTCAGGATACTGGGAATTCCCGAGGAAGAGGCAAGGATTAAGTTCGGATTCTTAATTGAGGCATTGAAATATGGAGCACCGCCTCATGGA
>JBDOIG010000162.1:0-20829 GCA_041082235.1 Thermodesulfovibrionales bacterium
TCAGCAATCTGATAAGACCGCAGATTGCGGTATCCTCCGTGAGGGGGGATAAGGCTATGACTTTGCTTTTTATTGTCTTTCATATTTTCTCCTCCACAAACCTCTCCGCATCCTTTATCCTTATCTCCCCTGACAACAGCTTTGGCATCAAGGCGTCACGGATAGAGGTGAGGATATGATTAGGTGAATACTGGATTGTGTCGTTACAGTTCTCCATTTATCCGCCCATTCCACATCCTCTTTTTATTCAAAAATCCGAAAATCTATGAACTCCTTTATTCTCCGAAAGTCTTTTTCGTTCTGTGTAACAATGAAAGCGCCGATTTTTCGGGCAGAGCAGGCGATGAGAATATTATTTTGTATCCTTGCGAGATATTTTGTTTCAAAACCGTACTTCTTTTTTAACCTGGCAATGATACTGCCAGTCTGCCGCCAGTCACTGTCATCAGGAGCAATAAGTCTGTTGACATTCCGAAAAGTATGATAGAGTTTATCAAGCAGTTTTATGGACCGAGTGTCATGGGCCCCTGAATATAATTCTGAAAGAACAACAGAACTCATATACAGCACAGGACTGACAGATTCATAGGAAAATACAGGATGAGCGATTCCCTGATTAATGAAGGGAATATATACCGAGGTATCGCAGATGACCTTAAGTGGATACCCTGTCAAAGATGTCCTCTATTTTACCCTTGCCTTTTATTACAGCAAGAATCTTTTGTATCTGCTCGTTCGTAATCACCATATCAAGAGCTTTGTTGACCGCCTCTGTCTCGGTCGCTGCATGGGTAATTTTTTTAACCTTCTCAATTTTAGCAGGGTCAAGGATAAATTGTTTTCTGACCTTTTTAGCAGTCTGCATAGTTCATCACCTCCATGTGTATATTATACGATAATATACACATTAATTAACGGTCTTGTTTAAAATCCCATCTCCTTTAGATTATTCTTTATTGCTCCTCAAGCCTTGCACTGTCCGCTCATCTTGTAGCAGCCTGTCAGAGCTTCTCTTCAAAGCCCAGGTCGCCACTATTGGAGTTTTTCTTTAAGGTCTTGCCCATTTATGTCTGCGAATACTGTAAAATTATATCCAGTAAGGGTTTAAAATTTTAGACTCTACAGGAGATTACAATGCTTCTCTGGATTGCGTTTATAGTATGCACATCCGTGATTGTTTATGCAGGCACGAGACTTTCAAGGTATGGGGATATCGTTGCTGAAAAGACCGGCCTTGGAAGGACATGGATAGGAGTAGTTCTAATGGCCTCTGTAACATCTCTACCAGAACTTGTTACTGGTATAAGCTCTGTTACATATGCTGATGTTCCTGATATAGCAGTTGGCAATATTACTGGAGCGTGTATCTTTAATATGGTAACGCTTGCTATCCTTGATATAATGCACCAGCCTGCACCTATTTCTGCAAAGGCTCACCATGGACATGTGCTTTCTGCAGCCTTCGGCATACTCCTTCTCAGCATAACTGTTATGGGTATTTTTTCAGGAGACTATGTCCTCCATTTAGGTTGGGTAGGGATTTATACTCCCTTGTTTATAATCATATATTTTTCAGCCATGAGACTTGTCTATTATTACGAAAAAAGAAAGATATCGGAATTCATTAAAGAAATGGCTCTGGAGATGCAATATAAAGAGATTTCCACTAAGACCGCTATTATCAATTATGGTATAAATGCAGCCTGTATAATTATTGCTGCTGTTTTTCTTCCTGAGATAGCAAAAGGGATTGCAGAAACCACGGGACTTGGTCAGACCTTTGTGGGCACAATCTTTGTGGCAATTTCTACGACCCTTCCGGAATTAACCGTCTCAATTTCTGCCGTAAAGATAGGTGCAATAGACCTTGCCATAGGAAATCTATTTGGTAGTAACATATTCAATATATTTATCCTCAGCCTTGATGATGTCTTTTTCACAAAAGGGCCTCTTCTATCCTATGCAAGTCAGAATCACATAATCTCTGCCCTTTCTGCAATAATCATGACCTCTATAGCTGTAATAGGTTTAACTTATCGTGCAGAAAAAAAGTTCCTGTTTATCTCATGGGATTCCATCGCCATATTACTGATATATTTTATGAATCTGGCAATCCTTTACATGTTAAGATAAAAATTGTCTTGCTAATCCTCTTTATTTTATGCTATATCTTAAGGCCCTATGGCTGGAATAATTAAGGCACTCGGTCTTGTCTTTGGTGATATAGGAACAAGCCCTATATACACTATTACAGTTGTATTCTTAATACTTGAGCCCACAGAGCCCAATATAATAGGAGTCCTATCTCTTATTTTCTGGACACTGGTCTTTCTGCCAACCATTCAATACAATGTCCTTGCTATGAGCCTGAGTATCAGAGGTGAGGGCGGAACAATTGTCCTTGCTGAAATTTTTAAATCCCTTTTAAAATCTCTTAAATCAAGGACAGCGGTTGCACTTCTATCCTTTGTTGGTGTCTCTCTCCTCATGGGTGATGGTGTCATAACGCCTGCTATAAGTATCCTTAGTGCCGTAGAAGGTTCTGCCCTGATACCTGGACTTGAAGGAATCTCACAAACCATCATTGTCTTGATATCAATCATAATAGCAATTCTTCTTTTTGCCTTTCAGAAAAAGGGAACTGAAAAGGTTGCCTTTGCCTTTGGTCCTGTTATGGTTATATGGTTTTTTTCTTTACTGCTTTTAGGACTCACTTTTATATCTAAGAATCCATTGATTCTTAAGGCATTGAATCCATGGTATGCCATCCAGTTCCTGCTGAATAATGGCTGGAAAGGTTATTTGATTCTTGGAGAGGTTATACTTTGCGCAACTGGTAGTGAGGCAATGTATGCTGATATGGGACACCTTGGTTCAAGGCCCATCAGAGAGGCATGGGTCTTTGTATTTATAGCACTCACAATAAATTATTTCGGTCAGGGTGCCTTTCTTCTTTCACATCCTGAGGCAAAAAATATACTCTTTGAGATGGCATTAAGTGCAGCCCCTCTCCTTTATGTGCCTTTTCTTTTGCTGAGTATATCAGCCACCATTATTGCATCACAGGCAATGATCAGCGGGATGTTCAGTATTGTATATCAGGCAATCACCACAAGGATAATGCCAGTATTTAAAGTTGATTATACATCAAAGGAATTGAGATCCCAGATATACATAGGCAGTGTGAACTGGTTTTTGCTTGGTGCTGTTATATTTATCATGCTTGAATTCGGACAGTCCTCAAAACTCGCTGCTGCCTATGGACTTGCAGTCACAGGTGATATGTCTATAACAGGCCTTGCCATGATCAGTATATTTCTTCTTAAAAGGAAGTATCTTCCAGCCTTTTTTGCCATAATTGTTACATTAATTGATATTACCTATTTCAGCTCCACGGTTCATAAGATTCCTCATGGTGGTTACTGGTCTATAGTGCTTGCTATGTTTCCTCTTGCTATGATCTTGCTTTTTACAGAGGGTCAGAAGAGACTTTACAGATTTATGAATTTTATGCAGAGAGATGAATTCATCCTGAAGTTTGAGAGGTTTTACAGGACGAACCCGAAAATCCCTGGCACTGCCCTTTTTCTTTTGAAGGATTCAAGGGAGATTCCTCCCTATATTGTGGAGACCATGTTTTTCCACGGGATTATTTATGAAGAGAATGTATTCCTTTCTATAGTAAGAAGGCCTGATCCCTTTGGAGTCACGGGATTCTTTAAAGAAGACCTGTGCTGTGGAATCAGGGTCTTTGAGATTCAGATGGGTTATATGGAGGTTATAAATGTGGAGGAGATACTGAGGGAGAACGGGATTGAGGAAAGGGCAATCTTTTATGGTCTTGAGGACATAAGTGCAAGAGGGCCTATCTGGAAGGCATACTCTGTTATTAAGAGGATAACGCCTACATTCATTAGCTTCTTCCAGCTCCCACCCAAAAAACTTCATGGAGTCCTCACAAGGGTTGAGATGTGACTGTTTTAATTTTCTATCAGGAGTTAAGTTGCAAGTAATTCTATTGCCTGCTTTACTTTTTTTTGTATTATAATTAAAAATTAAAAATACAGATGAAGAAATTGTCTTATTTTTTACCAGAGTTTTTTTTATCCATTCTCATTATTGCCTTCTTGATTGCTTTCTTCTCACCTGTTGAGGCAAAAAAGGATGAGGTCCTCAGGATTGGTGTTGCTTCAATGATTACACCTGTTGAGACTGTAAGATACTACCAGGAGATCGTGGATTATATTGGAGAGGAGCTGGGACTACCTGTGCAGATGATCCATAGAAGGTCCTATGAAGAGATGGATAGGTTGCTTGAAAAGGGAGAGGTTAAAATTGCCTTTATATGTTCCTATCCTTATGTGAAAGATAAAGATGCCTTTGGGGTAGAACTCCTTGTGGTTCCAAAAGTAGATGATAAGACAACATACCACTCCTATATAATAGTTCACAAAGACAGTCCTGTAAAATCCTTTGCAGAACTTAAGGGAAAGACCTTTGCCTTTACTGATCCAAGATCAAATTCAGGAAGGCTTTATCCTGTTTATCTTTTAAAGACAATGGGAAAGACCCCGGAGGACTTTTTTAAAGGAACCATTTATTCCTATAGCCATAATAAGTCAGTAGAGCTTGTGGCAAAAAAGAAGGTTGACGGTGCTGCGGTTGAAAGCATTGTCTTTGAATATATGCTCAAGACAGGCTCTCCTTATGCCTCTCAGGTAAAGATTATAAAGAGGTCACCTCCCTTTGGTATCCCGCCAGTGGTTGTTACAAAGGATATCAGACCTGACTTAAGGGAAAAGATAAGGAACATCCTTCTTAATATGCATAAAACAGAAAAGGGTCAGAGGATACTCAGCTCCATGCTTATAGAAGGTTTTGTAATGGCTTCTGACAGTGGCTACGATTCTATAAGAGAGATGGACAGGGTTTTAAGAGGTGAGAGAAAGAACAGCGTTCAGCAAAAGGAGACAAAGCGTATAATATATGTCGGTGTGATTCCAAAGGACAACCCGAGACTCCTCTATGAGAGGTACCAGCCACTTCTTGATTATCTTTCTGAACGCACAGGGCTTTCCTTTGAATTAATAATAAAAAAGAATTATGAAGAGACTGTAAAGGCACTGGGAAGCGAGGAGATTGATATGGCCTTTCTCGGTCCCCTAACATATCTTGAGGCAAAGGCTGCCTATGGAACAATATGTATTTTAAGACCCAGAGGCTTTGATGGAACAGGATTTTATAGAAGCATCTTTATGAAAAGGAAGGACTCTCCTGTTAAAACTCTATCAGAGCTCAAGGGTAAGAATGTTGCCTTTGCAGCTACTAAATCCACTGCAGGTAACCTTATACCAAGATATATGCTTGCAAACCATGGAATACACCTCAGTGAGCTTTCAGGATATACGAATTTTGATTATCATGACTCTGTGGCAAAGGCTGTGCTGAGAGGACAGTATGATGCTGGCTCTGTAAGGGATGCAGTAGCAAGGAGATATGAAAAACTCGGGCTTGAGAGGCTGACTGAATCAAGACCTATTCCAACAGGCCCACTCGTTGTAGGTGCAGATGTTCCTTATTCAATTGTGGAGGCTGTAAAAAAGGCCCTTCTTGAGATACAGCCTGATAAACCTGAATATAGCTTCTTGCTTAACAGACTTGATGATGAACTAAGAAATGGTTTTATGCCAGCAAATGACAGTGATTATTCAGAGATAAGGGTACTTATTAATTCTGTGCCTGATACCTGTGGTAAGGGATGTCATCCAAGGATAAGCTTATAAGTTATCTAAAGGTGTTCCTCAAGCCAGGACTCCAGAGCAGGTTTATCCTGTTCACTGGTTTCTCCATTATAGGCCTTATGGCGGTACTTGGCTTTATAGCGGTTCAGAGGGAAAGGGAGATCCTCTATCAGGAGGTTGAACGGGAGGGCAGGCTTCTTGGAGAGACACTGGCTATTCCTATTATTAACGACCTTATTTATGAAAGGCTCGGGCTCGTTGAAGAGGGCGGACTCCTTGATAATTATATAATGGAGATATTTCAGAAAAAGGATATCAATCTCCTTTACATAGCAATTCTTGATGGCTCAGGAAAGGTAATATCCCATAATGATATTACTGAATATGGAAAGACCTATAATGATAGTATCACGCTCAGTGCCCTTAATTCTGAGAGGCCTTTAATCCAGAGGATTTTTCATAAGGATAAACCAGCCATTGATTTTTCCTTTCCTCTCTCTATCGGAAAAAAGAGATGGGGGACTCTGAAATTTGGCATATCCCTTGAAAAGGTTAAAAAAGAGGTAACAGCCACAGTGCTGAGGATAGTCCTTCTTACCTGCTTTTTTCTCATAGCAGGTTTCGGGATTATAGTGCTTCTAAGCCAGAGATTCATAAGACCCATAACAGAACTCGCAGATACAATGGAAAGGATAAGGGGAGAAGAACTGGATGTCAGGATACCTGTTAAGGGTATGGATGAGATTGCTGTTCTTACTGATAGATTTAATTCACTTATGGAAAGGATCAGAGATGCACAGATAGAGCTGAGGAAGACCCATGAAAGACTCATGCAGTCAGAGAGGCTTGCATCAATAGGAATACTTGCATCTGGAATCGCACATGAGATAAATAATCCCCTTGGAGGCCTTTTTAACTGTCTTGAGATACTAAAACAGAAGGGAAACGAAACAGCCCAGAGAGAGAAATATCTTGGTCTTATAAGGGAAGGACTTGAAAGGATTGAGACCACTGTAAACAGACTCCTCTATATGGCAAGGAAAAGGGAGCCAAGGCAGGAGGAGGTAAATATAAAGGATGCTGTTGAGACAGTATACGGACTTGTAGAATTCAGGGGAAGAAAACTCAATATAAGATTCAGGAATGATGTACCAGATGGTATCAGGATGGTTATAGACCCTCAGGATATTCAGCAGGTCTTACTTAATCTTTTTATAAATGCAATTCAGGCCATGAAGGATGGTGGTGAGCTGAGGGTCTCTGGTTCAAGGGATAACTCGTCGGTTATTATAGAAGTAAGCGATACAGGTTCTGGCATTAAAAAAGAGCATCTTCCAAGGCTCTTTGATCCCTTCTTCACAACCAAGCCTCCCGGTGAAGGTACAGGGCTTGGACTGTGGTTAACCTATGAGATAGTAAAGAGTTATAATGGTGATATAAAGGTTGAGAGTGAAGAGGGCAAAGGCAGTACCTTTAAATTGAGCTTTCCTCTTCGTGAAGATGAGGGCTAGTGTACTCATAATAGAGGATGATAAACTCATGAGGATAACCCTTGAGGATAGCCTCAGGGCCAATGATTATGAGGTCCTATCCTCTGAAAGGGCTGATGAGGCCCTTTCTTTTTTAAAAGAAAGGGCCTTTGACCTTATTGTTACTGATGTAAGACTCCCTGATAAAAACGGGATAGAACTCCTGAGAGAGATACCTTCTCTCAGTGATGCACCTGTTATCGTGATGACTGCCTTTGGCACTATAAAAGATGCGGTGGATGCCATGAAACTCGGTGCCTTTGATTATATAACAAAACCCTTTTCCCTTGAAGAATTTATTCTTCTTGTTGAGAGGGCAATAGAGTTCAGAAGGCTGAGGCAGGAAAACCTCAAACTCAAGCAGGATGTAGGGAAATGTTTTGGCCTTTCATCAATAATCGGTGAAAGTAATGCTATAAAGGCCCTTGTTTCAATGATAGAAAAGATTGCCTCTTCTGACTCCACAGTGCTTATTACAGGTGAGAGTGGTACAGGTAAGGAACTTGTTGCTACAACAATTCATTATCAGAGTCCAAGAAGGGATAAACCCTTAATAAAGGTAAATTGTGCAGCCCTTCCAGAGGGCCTTATTGAGAGTGAGCTCTTTGGACATGAAAAGGGTGCCTTTACAGGGGCCTTGAAGAAAAAGCCTGGCAGATTTGAACTTGCCACTGGAGGCACTATCTTTCTTGATGAAGTAGGAGACCTTCCACTTTCTGCACAGGCAAAGCTCCTGAGGGTGCTTCAGGATAAGACCTTTGAGAGGATAGGAGGCACAGAGACCATAAGGGTTGATGTGAGGATAATTGCTGCAACGAACAGGAACCTTAAGGAAGAGATAAAGAGAGGAAGATTCAGGGAAGACCTTTTTTACAGATTGAATGTGATACCTCTCTCAATCCCACCTTTAAGGGAGAGAAAGGAAGATATCCCTGTGCTTGTGGAATATTTTCTAAAGAAATTTAACAGCCAGTGCGGTAAGCATGTAAGATTCAGCAGTGATGCCATGAAGGCACTTCTGGAATATGATTATCCTGGTAATGTACGGGAGCTTGAAAATATTATTGAAAGGGCAGTGGTGCTTTCCCAGGGTGGAGTGGTGAAAAAAGAGGACCTGCCATTTACCCTAAGCCCTGCAGACTCGCTTTTACTTTCAGAGGTATCAAGCAGGGCTGAGAAGGAGCATATATTAAAGATCCTGAAACTCACAGGAGGAAATAAGACCAGAGCTGCTGAGCTTCTCGGGATAAGCAGAAAGACCCTTTGGGAAAAGCTAAATGCATACAGGATAGAGGTGGAATAGTTTATCTTCATCTCTTAATAAAGACCGCTTCTCTGTGTTACCTTTATGTAACATCTTAAAAAGCTCAATTTTTTCCTTATGATCTCTTAAGTTCCTGCATTAAAAGCCCGATTCTATTGTCTACCTCCGTAACCTTTTCGTAACAACTCATGAATCAAAAATCCATAAAAATCAAACAATTTTTACTGGCATGAAAATTGATAATAGTAAAACTGTGAGTTATTTTTATAAACGATTTCCTGGTCGCAAATAAATCGGTCAGGATAACTTATATGCAAACTTAAAAAAATCATCAGGGAGGTGCTAATATGGCAATAAGCCGAAGAGAATTTCTTAAGTCAACAGGTGCTGTGGCTGCCCTTGCAGCAATGGGAGACATGTTTTTTAATCTCTCAGAGGTTATGGCAAAGGAATCCATGAGTAAGATTCCTTTTGCACCAAAGGAGGATGTCCTTATACCTTCAACAGATGTGATGTGTGTTAATTTCTGTGGCATAAGGGTAAGGCGTGTTGATGGTGTAATAAGGGCTATCTATGGAAATCCTGAACATCCCCAGAGCGCAGGGCATCTCTGTCCAAAGGGAATTTCAGGACTCTTTGATACCTACAACCCCTACAGGGTAAAAAAGCCCCTTATGAGGACTAATCCAAAGAAAGGCCCTGGTGAAGACCCGAAGTGGAAAGAGATAAGTTATGAGGAGGCCTTTGAGGAGATTACAAAGAGGCTTAAAAAGATCATGGCTGAAAATCCTTCTAAGTTCATCTGGCAGCACGGTCATGGAAAGTATTTGATCCGTGATCAGTTCCCGAAGGCATTCTGCAAGGCCTTCGGCACACCTAATGTTGTGCACAGGACAACTGTCTGTGAGGCATCAAGGCATGTTGCTGATGAGATAACATGGGGTTATCATGCATTTCTCCCTGACCTTGACAACTGCAAGTATTTCATCAATATGGGTGCAAACCCCATGGAGGGTGAGCAGTGGGCAAGGTGGCTTGACAGGAAGATACTTGAGAATAAGGAAAGGGGAATGAGATATATTGTTGTAGAGCCAAGGCTATCAAATACTGCTGCAAAGGCAGATGAATGGATACCAATAAGACCTGCTACAGATGCGGTATTTTTGCTTGCCATGGCAAATGAGCTTATAAAGAATAATCAGATTGATGAGCACTTCCTTATTACCTATACAAATGCAACTATGCTCGTTGGCGAGGATGGTAAATTCATAAAGAAGGATGGCAAGCCTTTAATATGGAACAAGAAGACAAACTCTGCCGTGCCCTATGAGGGAGATGTTGAGCCAGCACTTTCAGGCTCCTATACTGTTGATGGAAAGGTCTGCAAGACAGCCTTTGAGATATTTAAAGAGTCAATAAAGGATGTAACACCAGAGTATGCAGAGGGAGTCACAGGAGTGCCTGCTGAGACTATTAAGAGGATAGCAAGGGAATGCGGTGAGAATGCCAGCATCGGCGCTACCATAGTAAAAGAGGGTAAGGTATTAAGATACCGTCCTGTTGCAATACATACATTCAGGGGTCTCAGTGCCCATGAATATGGTGTTCAGAACAACAGGGCAAGGCAGATTGTTATGATGCTTGTTGGTGCCTTTGATGCAGTTGGTGGAATGCACCTTCATGATGTTTATAAAGAACCAAAGAAGATGGAGCCCTCAAAGTGTGAATATCCTCCCAAGAGGGTAGATCTGCAGGAAAGTGTCTATTTCCCCTATGGCTTCCACAATGTAGCCCAGCAGGTGGCATTAACCCTTGCTGATCCAAAGGCATACGGACTTCAGTATGAGCCTGAATTAATGATCTCCTATGCAACGAACAGACCTTTCAGCACATCAGATGTGAAAAAACAGATAGAGGGTTACAAAAAGATCTACAGTGTGGTCATAGACACGATTCTCACAGAGTTTGCTGACATGGCAGACATAGTCCTTCCAGACAAAACCTATCTTGAGTCCTGGCACTGGTCTGATACGAGATGGAACCTTGAGGCAAAGCATTCTGCAATAAGACAGCCTATTGTGAATGCCTATAATCTCAAATATGACTCCTTTGACATCCTTATGGAACTTGCTGAAAGGCTCGGTATCCTTGATAAATATATTGAAGAAATAAATAACCAGTGGAAGATAAAACTCGCACCTGGCAAGAAATATACCTCAGAAGAGGTAGTTGCTGAGATTGCGAAGGCAAATGGTACAGACCTTGAATACATGAAGCAACATGGCTTCAAGGCAAAGAAGCTTCATGCTGAGGACATATATCTCAAGGGTGTGGAGGCAAAGTTTAAGGGTCCTGGAAAGCCTAAGATGAACTTCTACTGTGAAAATCTTGTGCTGACTGCTGAAAAGATTAAGGAGACCGTTGAGAAACATGGCATCAAGAACATCAGGACAGACAACCTTGATATAGTTTACTCCCCACTTCCAAGGAAGGAGCATGCCTTCCCAACATCTCACACTGAGGCAAAGGATCATGACCTGTATCTCATAACCCATAAGAGGATGTACTTTAACCAGTCCAACAATGCCATGGTTCCTGTCTTGAGGGAGATTGCCCATGATGCTGATGAAAACTTCGTGGCAATAAATACAGAGACAGCAAAGAAAAAGGGGATAAAGGATGGAGATTATGTATATGTGGAATCAAGGGCAGGTAAGATCAAGATAAAGGCCAAGCTTACAGAGGGTATAAGGCCTGATACAGTTGCTATAAGCTACCACTATGGTCACTGGTCTAACAGTATGCCAGCCTATGCAAAGAAGGGAGCAAATCCGAACTGGGTCCTTGAACTCCATCCTGATAGAATTTCTGGTATGAACAGCTTTAATGATACAAAAGTAAAGGTCTATAAGGCATAGGAGGTGAAGAATGAAATTTGGAATGGTAATTGATATGAATCGCTGCTTTGGCTGCAGGGCGTGCGTTGCAGCCTGTAAGACTGAGAACATGGTCCAGACAGGGAATCACTGGAACTTTGTCCTTGAATATGAGCAGGGTAAATATCCTAATGTCAGGAGGATATTCACACCAATGAACTGCATGCACTGTGAGAATCCACCATGCATGAAGGCATGCCCTGAAAAGGCAATATCAAAGAATGAATACGGAGTTGTGCTTATTGACTATGACAAATGCAAAGGCAAGAAATACTGCATCGCAGCCTGTCCCTATGGTGTAATTCACTTTATTGACAAGGAAAAGACCTATTATCCTGATGGTCAGAAGATACCTTACGAGACACTTCCACCAGAGGCAAGGCATCCACTACACAGAAAGAAACCAGGTATTGCTGAGAAATGCACCCTCTGCTGGCACAGGATTGAAAAGGCCCTCAGGGAAGGCAAGAAACCTGGCAGTGACTATGACACCTCGCCTGCCTGTACAAAGGTCTGCCCTGCCAATGCGAGATATTTTGGCGACTTTGACGACCCCAACAGTGAGGTATCCAGGCTCATTGCAGAAAAGAGGGCTGTGCAGCTAAACAAAGAATTCGGTACAAGGCCACAGGTCTACTACATTGTTTAGGAGGTGAGAGATGAGGATAAGGACAATACTTATATTAATAGTGATAACAGCCCTTGTTGCTGGAACTGCCCTTGCCATTGATATACCTGGCACAGCAAAGGCAATAAAGGCTGGTAAGGTCAATGTTGGAAAGACAACAGGCATGGAGCAGGGTAAGAGGTTTCACAATATCCATAATAAAGCCCTCGGGCTTCAGTGCCAGTCCTGCCATATCAAGGGCTTTGGAGATGATTATGCCTATCAGAAGAAGTATAAGGATGTAGGTGGAATGGGACATGTTGACAGGGGCATCTGTCTTGGATGCCACAAGGAGAATGGCCCTGCAGTGACAAAACTTTACGGAACAGCAGAAAGATAGTAAATCAGAGGGGGCTGTTTAAACAGCCCCCTCTGTAAATCAGGAGAAACCTATAAATGGACAGAACTGGTCTTAAAGAAGGGGAACTTTTTTTACTTAACAAAGAGGCAGAAGATAGGAGTAAGGTCTATCTACTCCTCAGTAATTTTTATCTTCAGAGGCCTGATAGGCAACTCCTGACAAGATTGAGGACACCGGATTTTATTAATGCAATGAGGTCATTTCTTTCTGAAGATGAATTTACAGAGGCTATAAGATTGCTTGAGGGATTTATAAATTCAATAAAGGATATACCTGACAATGAGGTTCTTGATATCCTCGGAGTGGACTGGACAAGGCTCTTCAGGGGAATTAAAAAGGGTTATGGGCCTCCACCTCCTTATGAATCTATATGGAGGGGTGAGGGTAGGATAATGGGTGAATGGACAAGGAAGGTTCTGGAGAGTTACCATCAGCCAGGTATAGGCATGGATTTAGGCGATGAGCTACCTGATTATATCGGAATTGAATTAAAGTTCATGGCAAGGCTCTGCTATGAGGAGTCATCAAACTGGAAGGAGAATGCTATATCTGAGGCAGGAAGATTCCTTAATTTTGAAAAGGAGTTTCTTGATAATCACATACAGGCATGGGTTCCGGCCTTCTTAACTGAGGCATTGGATGAGGCAAAAACAGGATTCTACAGGTCAATCCTTGAGCTCACTCAGGGGTATATCAAGACCGACCAGAGGTATTTAAGCAGCAGGTTGTAATTTATGTCACTGAAATTGTCAGGTAGATTATTTTAAAAATTAACAGCAAATTTACTTCATTAGATTGTAAAATTATTTCAGGATGGCAAAAAGGGTTATTGTGATAGATGATGAATATTCAATCTCAGGGCTTCTCTTTCAGCATCTTTCAAAAAGAGGCTATGATGTGGTTGCCATGACAAATGGTGCATGGATTAAAGAGGGTCTTATAAAGATAGACCAGGTTGACATAATTGTGACAGACTTTCATATGAAGAGGATTGATGGTGAAGAGATAATTAGATACCTGAGGGATAATAATTACAGGGGTAAGATTGTTCTTTCTTCTTCTGTTGATACCTCAAACCTGAAGGATCTTCAGGTGGATGTGATTATTGAAAAGCCCTACACACTTGATGAGTTCACAAGGATTATAGAGGGACTTTCATGACCGGGGTTATGGATTTTGAGACACTCCTTGAGGAATCTGTGAGAATCCACGGGCATCTCTGTCCTGGTCAGGTTCTTGGAGTAAGGATGTCTATGCTGGGGCTGAGACTTATTGGTATTGATGAGCCTAAGGGGAAGGACAGGAAGGCCCTTATAGTATTTGTTGAGATGGACAGGTGTGCCACTGATGCTGTGCAGTCTGTTACAGGATGCAGCCTTGGTAAGAGAACACTTAAATTTATGGATTATGGAAAGATGGCTGCCACATTTTTTAATCTCAGGACAGGGAAGGCCGTAAGGGTAGTAGCCAAAGAAGAGGCAAGAGAAAGGGCAAAGGAGTATTTCCCTGATATAGAGGATAAATACAGGGCACAACTTGAGGCATATAAGATAATGCCTGAAGAGGAGCTCTTTGAGACCATGCCTGTAATAGTGAGGCTCAGGCCAGAGGACATGCCTGGAAGACCCTTGAGAAGGGTTAGATGTGATGAATGCGGGGAATTCATACAGGATATGAGGGAGGTTTATAAAAATGGAAAGACCTTATGCAGGCCCTGCTCAGAGGGAGGATATTACTTTGTGGAAGACCATGCTCATGGTAAATGACTATGTGGTGCCTCTTAATAAATTCACCCAGACCTATATAGGAAATGTCCTCAGGGGTATATGCCTTTCACTGGGGACAGATTGCAGGGAGATAACCCTCTTTATTGATGGTGATAATATGAAGATTCATACGGATAATGGAGATGTGCCAGTAATAAGGAATTTTGCAAGGGACATTATAACAAGCACTATCAAAGGAGTCCTTTCACCTCTTAAGGGTATATTCTGGCTTCAGAGGATATCAATTAATTCAAGGCTCACAGAAAAGGAGGTAGCTCAGTGCTGGCCCTCTGAATGCGATGAATGGTAAAAAAATTTTTAAAGGCGTTATGCAAAAATGTCATAACGATAAAGGAAAAATGGAGATTAAATCAAAGCTCTGGATAGAGGTAGATGGTGAACCTGTATTTGGCAGGGGAAGGAGATTCCTTCTTCAGGCAATTGATAAATATGGCTCAATAAACCAGGCGGCAAAGGAGATAAACATCTCTTATAGAAAGGCGTGGAGTTACATAAAGGCGATGGAAGAAAGACTTGGAATCAAATTAGTGGAAAGACAGGCTGGAGGCAGAAATGGTGGTGGAGCAAGGCTTACAGAGGAGGCAAAGGATTTCTTAAGAAAATATGAGGCCCTTGAAGAAGGTATAAGGGAGCTTGTTGACAGGCGATTCAGAAGGATTTTCAGGAGCAAACGCAGGGTTTCCGAAAAATCTTCAGATTTTTCGGGGTGCGAGGGATGAAGAGGCTCCTCTGGGACATATCTGGTGCCTTCGGTGATATAGGGGTTTTATTTCCCTTGGCAATTGCATTGATTGCAAGAAATGGTATGAATCCTACAGCATTGCTATTCATGGCAGGACTATTTTATATACTCTCAGCAAGGTATTTCAGGATAACAATGCCCGTACAGCCCCTTAAGGCAATGTCTGCTATTGCCATAGCAGCAGGTCTTGGAGTTAATGTTATTAATGCTGCTGGCATAACAATGGGTGTGCTTCTTATATTCCTTGCCCTGAGTGGTTTAAGTGAAAGACTGGGAAGACTTTTCCACATCTCTGTCATAAGGGGGATCCAGCTTGGTCTTGGACTTATACTTATAAAATCCTCTCTGAGTCTCTTAAATAAAGAGCCTCATATAGCATTTCTCTCAGGTGTCATGCTTTCCTTCTGCCTCTTATTTTTGAGAGGCATACCGGCCCTTTTACCTGTTTTGTCTTTCGGGATTATTTTAAGTATTAAAAACATTCAGTCACTGAGCGCTGGACCACTATCATTGACTCCATTGATACCACAATTTGATGACTTCTATAAGGGTTTTGTACTTCTTGTATTGCCCCAGATAGCCCTGACCTTTGGAAATGCTATTGTTGCCACAGAGGCAACAGGTAAATTACTTTATGGCGAGAGTGCAGAAAGGCTCACCTTAAAAAGCATTCCCATGAGTATCGGAATTGCAAATATTATCTCTGGTATTGCTGGTGGTGCTCCCATGTGTCATGGCTCAGGAGGTCTTACAGCTCACTATAAATTCGGTGCAAGAACAGAGAGGTCAGGGTATATAATTGGTGTTTTTTTTATAATCCTAGCCCTGCTGTTTGGAAAATCTGCCCTGATTATTATATCTGCCTTTCCATCAGGAATACTTGGTGTCCTTCTTGTATATGTTGGTATTCAGCATGGATTATTTATCAGGGATATATGGTCTCAGAGAAGTGCCTTTGCGATTGCATTGATTGTTGCATTTATAGGATTTATCTTTAACAACTTAACCATCGGATTTCTGACAGGCATAGCCCTCAATTATGTTCTTGTTCAATTTAAAACAGGAGTAAATAGTCTTCATGGATAAAATTAAAAATAATCAGGAGGTCTCACATGTGTGAGATAAGTAATGAGGAGAGAAAGGGCTTAAGGACAATCCCCCTTTCAGAGGCAATCGGCACTGTCCTTGCACATGATATTACAGAGATAAGGCAGGGAGAGTTTAAGGGAAGGGCATTTAGAAAAGGCCATATAATCAGACAGGAGGACATAGAACACCTGAGAAGACTGGGAAAGGAAAATCTTTATGTATTAAACATAGGACCTGATGAGATGCATGAGGATGAGGCTGCTTTAGCTATTGCACAGGCACTGATGGGTGAGGGTGTGGAGATGGAAGGTGAACCAAAGGAGGGTAAGATAAATATAATTGCTGCAAGGGATGGACTTCTGAAGGTGGATAAAGAGGCATTATTCAGATTTAATATGCTTGGTGATGTAATGTGCGCAACCCTGCATAACAATACAGTTGTTAAGAAGGGCCGGGTTGTTGCTGGCACAAGGGCGATACCACTGGTGGTGAAGAAGGAGACCGTGCAAAAAGCTATAGAACTAGCCAGAAAAGGTAAATTAAATATTCAAGATTCCATGTCTTCAGCCTTCAGCCTCCAGCCTTCAGCCTCTACAGGAGTCATTGAGGTTAAAGAGTTACGAAAGCCGAGGGTCGGTATAGTTATAACCGGTAATGAGGTCTATTATGGAAGGGTGAGGGATGCCTTTGCACCTGTTATTACAAAGAAGATAGAGGCATATAATGGAGAGATTGTGGGTCTTTATTATGCACCTGATGATGAGGAGTTTATCGAGGCAAGGCTGAGAGAGCTCCTTGAGGCAGGTGCAGACCTTCTAATCACAACAGGTGGCATGTCAGTTGACCCTGATGATGTAACAAGGTTTGCTATCAGAAAACTCGGTGCCATTGATATTGCCTATGGATCAGCGGTATTACCCGGGGCGATGTTTTTGGTAGCATACATTAGTGCGATAGTGCGGCAGAGCGACAGTGCGACAGTTACTTCACCCATTCCTGTTTTAGGTATACCTGCCTGTGGAATGTATCATAAGACAACTATATTTGATTTAATTCTTCCGAGGGTCCTTGCAGGAGAAAAGATTGGCAGGCAGGAGCTTGCAGAACTTGGTCATGGCGGACTCTGCCTTAATTGCAGGGAATGTAGATACCCTGTATGTCCCTTTGGTAAGATTTGAATTTAAGGCGTAAGGCTACAGGCTTCAGGGATAATTTCCGTTTTCAGGCCTTAAGTCTATAGCCTGAGAAGGCTTTCTCTGTTGACAGCCCTTTCATTTCTTATATATGATAATTTATGAAAGTTGCGATAGGCTCAGACCATGCAGGTTTTCAGCTCAAAGAAGAATTAAAGAAGCTTCTTCAGGAAATGGGTCATGAATGTATTGATTTCGGGCCAATGAGTTCCGAGTCTGTTGATTATCCTGATTTTGGAGAGAAGGTTTCACAGGCTGTATCATCAAGAACCGTGGACAGGGGTGTCCTTATCTGTGGAACTGGTATAGGGATGTCCATTGTAGCAAATAAGTTTCCTGATATAAGGGCATCTTTATGCAATGACCTTTATACTGCAAGGATGTCAAGACTTCATAACGATGCAAATGTACTTGTCATGGGTGGAAGGATTGTGGGCATTGACCTTGCCAGGGAGATTTTAAAGACATGGATGACAGCAGAGTTTGAGGGTGGAAGACACCTGAGAAGACTCCAGAAGATTAAATCAATAGAAGAGAGGTATTCGGGATGGACTACGAAAGCCTGAGATTTGTTGACCCTGATATTTATGAGGCGATCAGGGGAGAGATATTGAGGGAGGAGGAGAAGATTGTTCTTATAGCCTCGGAGAATTATGTGAGCCCTGCTGTACTTGAGGCACAGGGCTCTATTTTTACTAATAAATATGCAGAGGGCTATCCAGGCAGGCGTTATTACGGTGGATGTGAATTTGCTGACAGGGTGGAGGAGCTTGCAATAGAGAGGGCAAAGGAGCTTTTTAAAGCAGAACATATAAATGTCCAGCCTCATTCTGGAAGTCAGGCAAACATGGCCGTCCTCTTTGGATTTTTAAAACCAGGTGATACAATCCTTGGCATGAGCCTGAAACATGGAGGACATCTTTCCCATGGTGCTTCAGCAAATTTTTCCGGCATGCTTTATAAAACTGTATTTTACGGCGTCACTGAGAATGGATATATAGATTATGATGAGGTTAAAAGACTTGCCATAGAGCATAGACCCAAGATAATAATTGTTGGTGCAAGTGCCTACTCAAGGATAATAGACTTTGAGAGATTTGCAGAGATTGCCCGTGAGGCTGGTGCTTATCTTCTTGCTGATATTGCCCATATTGCAGGTCTTGTCGCAGCAGGACTTCATCCCTCCCCTGTACCTCATGCTGATTTTGTGACAACCACAACACATAAGACCCTGAGAGGCCCCAGGGGTGGTATGATTATGTGCAAGGAAAGGTATGCAAAGGTGATAGATAAGATGATATTCCCGGGGATACAGGGTGGTCCCCTTGTGCATGTTATCGCAGCAAAGGCAGTTGCCTTTAAAGAGGCACTTACAGAAAAATTCAGGCGGTATCAGGCACAGATTGTAAAGAATGCAAAAAGGCTTGCCCAGGAGCTTATAAAGAGGGGATTCAAGATAATCTCTGGTGGAACAGATAATCATCTCTTTCTTGTTGACCTTAGAGGCTCGGGAATTACTGGCAAGGACGCTGAAGAGGCCCTTGATTTAGCTGGCATCACTGTCAATAAAAATTCCATTCCCTTTGATGATACACCACCATCCATAACAAGCGGTATAAGGCTTGGCACACCCTGTGTCACAACAAGGGGAATGACTGAAGAGGAAATGGTCAGGATTGCTGAATTCATTACAGATGTTTTACAAAATATCAAAAACAGGGAACGGATACTGAAGATAAGGGAAAGGGTGAAAGAGTTGTGTCATGCCTTTCCAGTCTATGAAAAGAGGCTTGTTGAGACAGCACCAAGATAAGGGGTCCCCACAAAATCTTTTAGATTCTGTGGGCTGTAAGAGTGTAGGTGTCTTATGAGATGCCCCTTTTGCGGGAATCTTGAAGACAGGGTGATTGATTCAAGAACCTCAAAAGAGGGAGATGCTATAAGGAGAAGGAGGGAATGCCTTGCCTGTAAGAAGAGATTTACATCTTATGAAAGGGTAGAGGATGTCCTTCCACTTGTAATTAAGAAAGACGGCAGGCGTGAGCCCTTTGAACGAAATAAGATACTCAATGGCCTGAAAAAGGCCTGTGAGAAGAGACCCATAGGAATAGATACCCTTGAAGGTATAGCAGATTCTATAGAAAAGAGATTGATGAATCTTGGAGTGAAGGAGATACCGTCCAGCTGGATAGGTGAGGATGTTATGGAGAATCTTAAGAGACTTGATAAAGTTGCCTATGTAAGATTTGCCTCAGTTTACCGGCAGTTTAAGGATATAGATGAATTAATGAAAGAAGTTTATTCCCTCATGGGTGCTGAAAAATCTGGTCACTAAGACTCAATCCATTTATGACCTGCATCATAGAATTAAGGTCTACTATTCTATAAAATATTTTTAGAAGTAAATAAAAAGCCTTTCAGAGGAGGATATAAGTATGGATCGTTTTGTAAAAAATTTTATAGGTGCAAGTATTGTATATCTATTTCTTTCAACAATCTTTGGGATTCTGATGCTTTATAATCCAGAACTCCTCAGACTCAAGTTCATTCATTCGCATCTTAATATGCTTGGCTGGGTCTCAATGATGATTTATGGAGTTGGTTATCATATTCTTCCAAGATTTGTTGGCAGGAGGATAAAGAGCGTTACCCTCGGTGAGGTTCAATTTTATCTTGCAAATACAGGTCTAATAGGGATGCTCTTCTTTTATACCCTTGAGACTTATAATCCCGGGGATTCCCTCTATCGGGGGCTTACTGTTGCATCAGGAATACTTGAGGCCCTCTCTATAATGATCTTCTTTTACAACATGATAGCCACCCTTTATGCAAAGGAGGAGAATCAATAATCTGAGGGTTCAGAGCTGAGTTCTTTTAATTTATTTAAATTCTTGATGATGACCCTGCCATCTTTTTCATTTAAATAGCCTGATTTTTTGAATTTACTCATGACCCTTATGGCTGTCTCCACAGTTGTTCCCACCATGTCTGCAAGTTCCTGCTTGGTAAGTCTCAGGTCTATCACCAATCCATCCTTTTCAGTTCTGCCATATTTTTCAGATAGCCTTAAAAGGGCAGAGGCAACCCTTGTCTCAACCCTTTCAAGGGCGACATTTTTGAGGGTCTCCTGAGTGACCTTTACCCTGTCAATCAAAAAAGAAAGCATGGCCTTATTTATGGATGGATATTTTTCCACAAGTTTCAAAAATACACCTCGGGGAATCTTTATTACTTCACTGTCTTCCATTGCAATAGCACTTGCTGGATAGGGAAAGCCTTTCAATACAGCCAGTCCTCCAAAAAAATCAGGTGCCTTTATGATCTCAAGTATTATCTCCTTTCCCTCATAAGACAATTTTGTGATTTTTACCTTTCCCTTTGTGAGGATATAGAGCCAATCTGATGGTTCACCTTCACTGAATATGGTCTCTTTCTTCTTGTAGGTTTCTTTTAAGGAGGTCTGCTCAACTTCTGAGAGCTCTACCTCAGAAAGGTCCTTAAAGAGTTCAATTCTTGGTAT
>JBDOIG010000168.1:0-5126 GCA_041082235.1 Thermodesulfovibrionales bacterium
TTCGTGAGCCGTGATGAGTGATCCGTAATGAGTGAGAGTGATAAGAAAATCACGTAACTCATCACGCATAACGACCCAAATTTGCTATTAGAAACATTTTCTGATTATCGGGGTATGCCTCAAGGCCTTTATAAAGCTCAAAGGGGCAGAGCTCAAAGAGGCTTTTCGCCCCTTTGAAACCCCAGAAATAAATTTTTAAAGTTTAAATTTAAATTAATATAAAGGGGAGCTTGAGGGGCGTTGCCCCTCAAGCTCTGTAACTAAAGGTTTATCACCCAGCTGGTGAAGTAATTGAGGGACAAAGTCCCTCAAACTCCCTATTAGATAATTTTAATTCTATTTTTGGGGTTTTAAAGGGGCGAAGCCCCTGTTATGTTTGGTAATGTTGATTAAAAAGTTTACATTAAGGTGTTGCAATAAAGTCTCTTCGGCATACCCCGCTATTTCTATCAGCAGTTTACGATAACGCGTCACTCATTGCGCATCTTTTATGCTACAATAAATTGTGGCAAGAATCCTCCTTACAAATGATGATGGTATCCATGCCCTTGGCATAAAGGCCCTTTACAATACCTTTAAGAATATTGCAGAAGTCTATATCGTTGCGCCAGACAGGGAACGCTCTGCCTCCAGCCATTCCCTCACACTTCACAGACCACTCAAGGTTACAGAGATCGGGGAAAGGATCTACAGTGTAAATGGCACCCCCACTGATTGCATCGCCCTTGCAGTGGAGAAGATCCTTCCTGAAAAGCCAGACCTTATAATCTCAGGGATTAATGATGGCCCAAATCTCGGGGATGACATTACTTATTCAGGAACAGTCTCTGCTGCAATAGAGGGGACCATACTTGGTGTTCCTTCTTTTTCCATATCTCTTGATACATGGATAATGAAGAAAAACCATAGAGAGGGCTTTTGCGAAAACAATGTCTGCTGGTTTGATAGTGCCACAAGGATTGCCTTGATAGTAGCAAAGTTTATCCTTGAACACTCCCTTCCCTATGACACCCTTCTCAATGTTAATGTCCCCAATCAGCCACTTCATGAGATTAAAGGGATAAAACTCACAAGACAGGGAAAAAGGATATATGATAATCCCATAAAAGAGGTCTTTTCACCCTCTGGAGAAAAGCATTACTGGATAGGTGGTGGAGAGCCATACTGGGAACATGGTGAAGATACAGATATAAGTGCTGTAATGGATGGATATGTATCTATTACACCTGTTCATCTTGACCTGACAAATTATGAGGCATTGAAATATCTTTCAATGAGGTGGCAGGAGATTGAAGAACAAGTCAAAGACCTTAAGAAAGTCCTATGATGTAATAATCACAGGAGCAGGACCTGCTGGTATATTTTCAGTGCTGGAATTGCTTAAAGAGGCACCAGATCTCAGGATACTCATAATAGACAAAGGTTCTGATATAGACCAGAGAATCTGTCCCATGAAGATAAGAGAGATATCCTGCTCTCAATGTAAGAGATGTGCCCTTCTCAGTGGATGGGGTGGGGCAGGAGCATTCAGTGATGGCAAATTGAATCTCTCTTCAGAGATCGGAGGATTCCTTTCAAGATACATTCCAAAAGATGAGCTTGATAAACTTATTGAGTATGTGGATTCAATCTATCTCAAATATGGCGCACCTGAGGAGGTCTATGGTGGCAGTCCTGAGGAGATAGAGGAGATATCAAGGCTTGCCTCAAAAAATGACCTTATCTTTGTACCATCCCGGATAAGACATATTGGAACAGATCGCTGCAAAGATGTCTTAAGAAATATAAGGATGGACTTAAAGTCAAAGATAGATGTGATATTTGGGAAACAGGTCAGCTTAATAATCACAAAGGATAAGAGGGCTACCGGTGTGAGGCTTGAGGATGGAACAGAGCTCAGGGCCAGGTATGTGATACTGGCTCCAGGAAGAGAAGGCTCCTCATGGCTTGAAGGAGAGGCTAAGAGACTGGGTCTTACCATGCTGAAGAATCAGGTGGATATAGGTGTAAGGGTGGAAGTACCTGCTTCTGTAATGGAAACCCTGACAGACATAACCTATGAGCCAAAGTTTATTTTTTATTCAAAGAGATTTGATGACAGGGTGAGGACCTTCTGTGTTAATCCCCACGGTGAGGTCGTTAAGGAATATCTTGATGGTATTTGGACAGTGAACGGTCACAGCTACAGGAATAAAAAGACCAATAACACAAATTTTGCCTTACTTGTAAGCACCCATTTTACAGAGCCCTTTAATGAACCAATACTCTATGGTAAATATATTGCAAGGCTTGCAAATTTTCTCGGTCAGGGAGTCCTTGTCCAGAGGCTCGGTGACCTTCTTCAGGGAAGGCGTTCTACACCAGAAAGGATCAAAAAGGGAGTTGTTGAACCAACACTGAGGGATGCAGTGGCAGGAGACCTGAGTTTTGTTATTCCCTACAGATACCTTTCAGACATCCTTGAGATGCTGGAGGCACTTGACAGAATCGCCCCTGGCATAAACTCAAGACATACACTCCTTTATGGAGTTGAGGTGAAATTCTATTCAATGCAATTGAAGCTTTCCTCTGGCCTTGAGACAGAGATAGAAAACCTCTTTGCAATTGGTGATGGTGCTGGAGTAAGCAGGGGCCTCATACAGGCATCTGCCTCAGGAGTGATTGCAGCAAGGGAGATTCTAAAAAAGGCAGAGCTTTGAGGGACGAAGCCCCTCAAACTCCCTATTAAATAAATCTTAATTCCTTATTTGGGGTTTCAAAGAGGCTAAGCCTCTATGAGATTTGAAAGGCAAGGCTTTTCAAAGGAGTTTGCATGAATAAAGATTCTATTCCATTGGATTTTGAAGGGCAAAGCCCTTCAAAGGACTTTGAAAATCTGAGAAGATGGATGGTGGAGACCCAGATAATCCTCAGGGGAGTGAAGGACCAGAGGGTGATAGATGCAATGCTTAAGGTGCCAAGGCACAGATTTGTCCCTGAAGATTTAATAGACCGTGCCTATGATGACATGGCACTTCCCATTGGTGAGGGACAGACCATCTCACAGCCCTATATGGTTGCAGTGATGACAGAGCTGCTTGAGCCAGATATGGCTCATCGTGTCCTTGAGATTGGCACAGGCTCTGGTTACCAGGCTGCAGTGCTTGCAGAGATGGCAAAGGAGGTCTATACAATTGAGAGGATTGCCTCCCTTTCTGAAAGGGCAAGGGCAATCGTGAGGGAACTGGGATATGAGAATATTTTTTTTAAGGTTGGGGATGGGACACTTGGCTGGCCAGAGGAAGCACCCTTTGACAGGATAATTGTTACTGCTGCTGCACCAGAGATTCCCCAGACTCTTATTGAGCAGTTAAATGATGGAGGCATAATAGTTGCACCAGTTGGCTCAAGATATTCCCAGATGCTCATAAAGGGCATAAAGAAAAAAGGCTCCCTTATCACAGAAGAAAGTGTTCCCTGCGTTTTTGTCCCCCTGGTGGGTGAGAGGGGATGGAGGGAATGAGCTCAATTAGAAAATGACTCCCGAGGAAGAGGCAAGAAAAAGGATTGATAGCCTCCTTGAAGAAGCAGGCTGGGTGGTTCAGGATTATCGCAGGCTCAATCTTGGTATCTCCTCAGGTGTTGCTGTCCGTGAATTTCCTCTTGGTTCAGGTGTTGCTGATTATCTACTCTTTGTTAATAGAGTTCCTCTAGGAGTTATTGAGGCTAAGCCTGAAGGGACAACCCTGAGCGGAGTTGCAGAGCAGACAGAAAAATATGTCTCAGATATCCCTGATAATCTTCCCATGGTATCTGAACCCCTTCCTTTTGCTTACGAAAGCACAGGTATAGAGACCTTTTTCAGAAACCTAAAAGACCCTGAACCCCGCTCAAGGAGGGTATTTGCCTTTCACCAGCCAAAGACATTACTTGAGTGGTTTAATGAGGAAGAGACCTTAAGAAGAAGGCTTAAGAATATGCCGCCTCTAATTACTCAGGGATTAAGAGGATGTCAGATTGAAGCAATTAAGAATCTTGAGAAGTCCCTTTCAGAGGACAGGCCAAGGGCATTGATACAGATGGCATCAGGTGGAGGAAAGACCTATACAGCAGTGAGTCTCATCTACAGACTGATCAAGTTTGCAAAGGCAAGACGAGTCCTTTTTCTTGTTGACAGAAATAATCTTGGCAGGCAGACTCGGAATGAGTTTCAGCAATACATAACACCTGATGACGGCAGAAAATTCACAGAGCTATATAATATTCAGCACCTTACATCAAACACCCTTGATCCTGTAAGCCGTGTGTGTATCACGACTATCCAGAGACTCTATTCAATGCTTAAGGGAGAGCCTGAGTTTAACCCTGAGCTTGAGGAACTATCAGGTTTTGAATTATATCCTTTTGCAATGGAACCAAAGGAGGTATTCTATAACCCTCAGATTCCCATAGAGACCTTTGATTTTATTGTTACAGATGAATGTCACAGGTCAATCTACCATTTATGGCGACAGGTCCTTGAGTATTTTGATGCCTATATCATTGGACTCACAGCAACACCATCAAAACAGACCCTTGGTTTTTTCAACCAGAATCTTGTGATGGAATACAGCCATGAAAGGGCAGTTGCTGATGGAGTGAATGTTGGCTATGAAGTTTATCGCATAAAGACAGAGATTACAGAGAAAGGAAGCAAAATTGAGGCAGGGTTTTATGTTGACAGACGGGACAAATTGACAAGGCAGCTCAGATGGGAACAGCTTGATGAAGACCTTGAATACAATCCCTCACAATTAGACAGGGATATTGTTGCACCCGACCAGATTAGGACAATCATAAAGACCTTTAAAAATAAATTATTCACAGAGCTTTTTCCTGGAAGGACAGAGGTCCCAAAGACCCTCATCTTTGCTAAAGATGACTCCCATGCAGAAGACATCGTCCATATTGTGAGGGAGGAGTTTGGAAAGGGAAACGATTTCTGTAAAAAGATTACTTACAGGACAACAGGAGAAAAACCCGAAGACCTCATAGCGAGCTTCAGGAACTCCTATAATCCGAGGATTGCTGTAACAGTTGACATGATCTCTACAGGCACAGACATAAGACCCCTTGAATGCCTCATCTTTATGAGGGATGTAAAATCC
>JBDOIG010000108.1:0-2896 GCA_041082235.1 Thermodesulfovibrionales bacterium
CCTATGTTGCCCAGAATCTCCTCTCAATAATTGAATCAAGATGGCAGGAGGCAAGGCTTTATTTCTGGCATATTCAGGGAAGACATGAGGTGGACTTTATAATTGAGGCACGGAATAAGTGTCTTGCTATAGAAATAAAGGCAGCTGAAAGATGGCAGGAGCAGGACCTCTCAGGCTTGAAGGCCTTTATCAAAAGTACCCCTCACTGTATTGCAGGAATCCTTGCTTATAATGGAAGAGAGATCCTGAGGCTAGGTGAGAAGCTCTGGGCAATACCAGTGGGTGTGTTGCTTTTGTAGGGATTATAAATTTATTGCATGTTAAAAATAGGGACAATCCCTATTTTCTGTGTTAAGCTTGACAATTCAAAAACAGCATTCCCCAGTGGTCTGTCTTAATGCCCGACAGGATTTGACGCACTGCCTCCGTATAATAAGTATAAGACTAAAATATAAGGAGGTAATGTATGATGAGGGAAAAAAGAAGTGTAAACAAAGAAGGTGAGGTGCTTTATGTCTTTGAGGACTGGTATGAGGAGAAGAAGGTCCTTGAATATTTAAGCAACATGATTAAATCTGAAATGCTCAATCTTCATATCCAGAGCCTCTTTAATTTGACTATTGATATTCTGGGAGAAAAGGCAGTTAAGGAATTCTTGCTGGGGAATAAAGACTCTTCAGATGGTATGGACAATGATACAGATGGGTTCATATATGAAGAGATTAAGCGAGATTTTTTGGAATCTGCGGTCACAGGCATGATTGCCTTAAGAGAGATTAAACTGTCAAGGCTTCCTGAGTCTGCCCTTGAGATCAAGGTGAAAAATTTAAAGGAAGCCTATAAACTTTCAGATGTGGAATCTGAGATCCTTACACTCGTTTATCTTGCGGAGAGGCTGAGTTTTTTCAGGGACTTTTTTAAATCCATGAGATCTCCTGGAATTTCATTAATTTTTGCTTTGAACTATTTTCCGATGATTCTGGGCGTGGAGAGATGGGTTGTTATGAATGCCCTTACAGAAGGTCAGCTTGTGAAGCAGGGGTTAATAGTTACCTCACCATTTATAAAGACAAACCGCAAAATCCTGGAAGACCTTGAAGGGATAAAGAATAATCAGACAGAGGCTTACATTATAAATAAGGATGTTCCCGTCCTCAGCCTTTCAGATTTTTATATATCGCAGAATGAGCTTATGGTACTTGATACCTTAATGAAAGGCGAAAAGGGCTTTAATCTGCTCATCTACGGCGAGGCAGATAGCCTGAAGACCACCTTTGCAAAGGTCCTTGCAAGGGAATACAACAGGCAATTACTCATGATAGATATCTCTGAAACCGAAGACAGGGATGATGCCAGGAAGCAGATTTTCAGAGCTATCAGTGATGTTGAACATGGAAAAAGTCTGCTCCTCATTGGCAATGCTGATGATATTTTTGATTCAGGGAGGGGATTTTTCAGGGAAAGGCACAGGGCCTGGTTGAAAGATGTTATGGAATCTGGCGTGCAGATTATCTGGACTGTCAGGGATCCTCATTCTATTGAGCCAGAGGTGGCAAGGAGGTTTATATTCTCTATAGGATTAAAAAAGACCTCCATTGAACAGAAACTCAGGATACTGGATGCTGAACTTGACAAACTTGGTCTTAAAGGATATCTGACTGAAGAAGAGCTCAAAGGCCTCTGCAAGAATCATGAGACAGAACGCCTTCTTGAAGTTTTCACTATGGTAGATTTCAAAAACCAGTCCAGGGAGATTCCCATGAGACAGATAAATACTATCCTTGAAAACCAGGAAAGACTTAGATCCGGAAAGTTTAAAAAGAATATAAGGAGCAGGGACTTCAGGTATTACACCCTTAACTGTCTCAACTGCTCTGAGGACCCTGAGAGAATAATTAATGCTTTGAGAAACTATGAAGATATGAAAAGACGGGGTATCCCCGGAGGTGGTGCATTTTCCATGCTTCTTTATGGATTGCCAGGTACAGGAAAGACAGAGTTTGTTTATTACCTTGGCAGTGTGCTGGGCAAAGAGATTGTCCTCAAAAGGGCAAGTGATATATATTCTCCGTATGTAGGTATGTCAGAGAGGCATATTGCACTGGCATTTCATGAGGCGGCAGAGTCAGATAGCATATTGTTTTTTGATGAGGCTGACACATTTCTTTTCCCGAGAAAAAATGCCATGAGCTCATGGGAGATAAGTTTGACCAATGAGATACTCACCCAGCTTGAGAACTTTTCAGGCATAGTGATCTTTGCCACCAATCATATAGAAGGCCTTGATCCAGCAGCACTCAGGAGATTCAGATTCAAGGTTGAGTTCAGGCCCCTGAGGCCTGAGGGCATACTGGAATTATATGAGAGGCTCTTAAAACCTCTAGTGCCTGAGGGCTGTGAGCTCACAGAGGATGAATTAAAAGAGCTCAAGGAGATAGAGAACCTTACCCCAGGAGATTTGGCCACTGTAAGAGAAAGATACCTGTATGTTGAACCATCCATGCTTAGTCACGAGATACTAATTCAGGCACTGAAGGAAGAGGTTAAGTATAAGCAAAATGAAAAGACAATAAGTGGATTTGTGAGTGCATAAAAGGAGCTTAAACCCGAGGCCCCGGATTACCCGGGGCCTCAAACTATTCATGAAATTTTTTAAGTACTCTATTTAGACTCCCTGAACAATTCTGCTCCTCCCTCTTTTATAAACTCTTCGGGGTCCTTCTTCAAGTCTCTGGCAAGGGATTTCAGTAACTCCTCCTTTGTTATGCCATATACCATTATGGTAGGCCATATCACCATGGTTACAATAAGATGCAGTGCAAAAAGTACAACAGTCCTCATACTTCTTTGGCGATTTAAGAGCTTTCTGTCAGAGATATAGTTAATGATTCCAGTG
>JBDOIG010000172.1:0-3753 GCA_041082235.1 Thermodesulfovibrionales bacterium
GAGGCAGTTATATCAACCTTTTTTCTTATATCCATTGTTCCCCTCACATAACCAATATATTTTATCTTTGGGGGGTCTGGCGGAAGGGGCCATACAAGCTCTGGTATCTTTGGCTTCACAGCAGGTGCACAGGACATTAATATCAGGAGACAGGGTATTAACAAAATGGTCTTTCTTTTCATTACTTAGAAACCTCCTTTTTTCTTTGCTCTATATATATAAGACGCTCCCTCAGCATGGTATTCAGGGGTGCAAGCCTGAGTGCCTTTCTGAAGGACTCCTCTGCAGCAGAGAGGTCTCCTTTGTAGAGATAAAGCTCTCCCTTTGCCATAAGTGCTACAGGAGAATCCCCTTCCTGAAGTACCCAGTCAATATTTCTTATCATATCATCAATAAAGGTCTCCTTGGGAATAGAATATTTATAAATAACCTCCCTGTTTGCAGTTATGTCCCTTACAAAGAGCATGTAATTACCAATAATGAGAACAGGTAGCCAGTCCTTTTCATCAAGGAGCCTCAGGCTCAGGCTATAAAGATAGCCACTTCTATAACATATCGGCACAATTGCATAATCTATATTGTATGTATCAAGTATTGCCCTCCAGTATGGTTTTCCTCCAATTAGTGGATTGACCTCAGCATTCTCTAAGACCTTCCATGTTGCGAATACCTTTGAGTGAAGACCCCTTCCATCTATGAATACCTTTCTTTCAGGCCCAAGCTCCCATATGAGATAGCCACCCCAATCATAATGATTATACATGTTTCCATTAATGTTGTTTTTCTTTATAAACTTGACAATGGCATGGGGGTAATAAGCACTTATCCACCTGTTGTCAAGAAAATGCCTCATATTCTTGATAGCATCACCAGTGAAATAGCCATTCCACAGGAGAATTATGAGTACAATTCCTGCGACAGCAGCCTTTCTCAGCCTTTCCCTGCTCAGGAACTCCATAATTATAAATGATGTGAGGGGCACTGCCCATATGAGGAAAAAGGCCATATATCTTACCTCGGTAAAGGAGGCATATAGTAACCCTGCTGTCATGATAATTTCTGCAGGGTCTATATGTCTTTTTCTGAGCCTGTAAAAAATAGAAAGGACGGTAAGAATTGCAATGACCCAGTAAAAGAAGACAATATAATCATTAAGCTTAAAGAATGCATATATAGAGGATTGATATTCTAATATCGTCTCCCTCATATATGATGTTTCTGGAGATGAAAAACTGATAAAGGCTATGAGTGTCCTGTAGGCAAGTGGATTCAGAAACCCTGAAAGGACCGAGACAGCAGATATTATGGAGAATCTCTTTAAATCTGCCGGGCTCATGTGGTCTTCTGAAAGGGAGAACCTTTTTTTAAGGACCTCCGATATAAGATAAATGAGGATGATTAATTGACCGAGTATATAGCCAGGATGCATATTTGCCCAGAGTACCATTAAAAAGGGCATACCAATAAGATGAAGCCGTGATGCCCTGCCTTTCCTGAAGGTATCAATAAGATAGAGGAGTAATGCAAAAGACAGGAATGAAAAGACCTGTGGTCTGTCAAGGGGATAAAAGTTCAATATCACAAAGACAGAAAGCAGCACAGCAGCATAGTGGATATTGCGGTCCTGGACTTCACATCTTTTAATGAGAAAAAGTATTATGAAAAGGGCAATAAATATCCTCAGGATTATTATGCCGTTCCAGCCACCTATAAGATATGAGACATAATAGATGACCTGAGATAACCAGTAGCCTTTAAGGATTGAGATATCCCTTAATTCAAGTTCCTTTGGAGTGGTATATGAGAAGGGGTCCTGTGAAGGAAGTGCCCTGTTATTAATAATCCATTTGCCTGTGGCTATATGCCAGAAAAAATCAGGGTCAGAGATTGGCCTCAGGATATTTAAGAGGCAGATAATTAAAAAGGCAAGTATCAGGATATTTCTTAACGAAAGGAGTCTCTTCATTTAACACCTCTTCATTATTTTATATGACATCCAAGACACAGTCCAGCGCTATAATTATCTATAACGAGCATACCTTTAAAAGGTGTCTCATTGTGAACAGAGTGGCAGGTGGTACAATCTATTCTGCCTTTTTTGAGTTTCAGGTCTCCAAGAGGTTCTTGCCTGAGGCCAGGATTATGCCTTGCGAGGTTCTTATATCTTATACCCACTGGATGGTCCATTTCTATATCCTCTATATCCTCATAATATATATGTGTGATATGAAGGCTTTTTTTCATAATATATCTTTCTTTCCTTAACTCCTCTGATGGAATGAAAGCTGTTACATCCTGTGCAATATTTCCATCATGACAGCTCAGGCAGAGCTTTGCAGCAGAGACCTTTTCTTTTTTTAACACCTTAAGAGGCCAGGAACGTTTCTTTGTCTCTTTATCCCAGAGTGGTGGCTCCTCTGCCTCTTTGTGGGGAAGATGACAGAATATACAGGCTGGTTCAGGAGCCCCTGGAATCCTCAGGTCATGTTTTGAGCCCTCAAGACCGGCGTGGGAGACTGAAGAAAGAAATAAGGTTAAAATAAAGGTTAGGGCCCTGCATAATATATCTCCTGATATATTATCTCTTACTTTCATCATCAACCTCATTATCCATATTATTTCTGCATTTCAAAGATATCCACCCTTGCATTACCCTGGCTCACCACATAAATAAAACCATCTTCGTCTATATGAATACCTGCTGGAAGCTCAAAAAGACCTGGTTTCCACCCCCTTTTGCCCCATGCAAGAAGACATTTGCCATCCCTGTTAAAGACAGTCACTCCATGAAACAAGGCATCTGTCACATATATATTCCCATCTTTATCAAGGCTGATACCTTTGGGCCTTCCAAGCTGACCGTAGCCTGAACCATGTGAACCTATCTCTTTAATAAATGTCATGGAATCTTCTCCTGGTTCAAGTATCTGGATCCGAAAATTTCCTGTATCAACTATATAGATATTACCGCTTCTGTCTATAGTTATCTGGGTCGGGAAATTGAATTCTCCTTGAGCCGATCCTCTTGTTCCTATGTTCCCTATAAATTGCCCATGGGTGTTGAATACACTTACAGTATGTTTTCCCGTATTAATCACATAAACCCTATTTCTTACTGAGTCAACAACTACACCACCTGGTCTGAGGAGCTCATCATTCTGGCCTATCTCAAGGATGAGCTTTCCATCCATAGAAAAAACAAATACCCTGTTAAGCTCACCATCTGCAACATAAAGCAGTTTGTCTTTTTTATCATAAAACATCCCGAGCGGCCTCTTTGGTCTGTCACCATCTTCAAAAAAGCTGAGTTTATGAGCCCTTCTGTCAAAGACAAATATCCTTCCTGTGTCAGATATATAGAGCCTTCCAGAATCATCTGTTATTACACCATAGGGTTTTAAAAGCCTCACAGGTCTCTTTTCTTCACCTGAGATTTTATTCACTATTTCTTTCTTCTCAGCCACATCAAGTTCACTCATAATGGATGAGTGGTATTTTATTCTGGGATTTTCCTTTGGCCACTGGAGCACTGAGGGGTTCCATTTTTCAGTCTTTACTGGCACACAGGAAAACAAAAGGATTATAAAAATAAAAATGGGGGCTGCCCCTAATTTTTTCATCTTAATACTTGTGGCAATATGTACATATGCCCATTGCTGAATTTGCCTGATACCTGAATAAAGCCATCCAGTCTGAGCTGTGAGGATTGTGGCAGCTGGCACAGTAAAACCTCTTTCCTGGTCTTGCGGGGTC
>JBDOIG010000242.1:0-25776 GCA_041082235.1 Thermodesulfovibrionales bacterium
ATGCCCTTGAGACAAATGACAGTGCAGTTAAGGTGCTTGGAGATGAAACTCTCAGAACCATAGCCCGTGAGCTTGTAGAGACAGTAAAGAAGAACGTAACGATTGATTGGGCTGTTAAAGAGAGTGTAAAGGCAAAACTGAGAACGATGGTAAAACGAATTCTACGCAAATACGGGTATCCTCCAGATAAACAGGAAAAGGCAACGCAGACTGTTTTGAGCCAGGCAGAATTATTGTGCGCTGAGTGGGTAGGATAGGCATGTACTCCTACCTCTGATACCTTGCCATTAAAAATCTATCAGATTCAAGATAATCTATGGCACTGTTAATATCCTTTCTCTTGCCTATTAATAAGAGCACATCACCTGGTTTAAATATAAAATCAGGTGATGGATTCTGATAGATTTCATCATCACGCTGAACAGCGATGATGGTTGCGCCTGTCTCTGCCCTTAAGTGCAGTTCTTTTATGGAATGTCCGATTACACGAGAGCCTTCTTTTATGAGATATGTCTCTGTCTCTATACCTTTTAAGAATTCATGTCTTTCTATCAGGTGCCTTCCTGGTAATTCTACCGTCCTCAGGGCGCTGTAACTATCCTTCCGGATGTTTTCAATATGTTCTGATATAACATTTCCGGGCACATTATAATGGTGTAATACCCGCGAGAATATCTCGATGGATGTCTCAAACTCTTCCGGAATGACTTCGTTGGCACCTAATCTTATGAGGTCATCTACCTCTGCAACATATCGCGTCCTCACAATTATATAGATACGAGGATTTTCATGTTTTGCAATCTGTACAATCCTTCTTGTTGCGGCGGGATCGGATATAGCTATCACAAGCACTTTTGCCCTGTGAATGCCCATCTTGTGAAGTATCTCAGCCGATGTGCCATCACCATAATATATTGGCTCACCTCTTTTCTTCATCTTGCGGACCGTATTTGCATTTATCTCAAGAACTACATAAGAAATCCCTGATTCTTTTAAAACTCTTGCAAGGTTCCTGCCGTTAACACCAAAACCGATAATTATCACATGATCCGACTTTTTTGATAGCAATTCTTCTCTCGTTTTTCTTCTTTTAATCCTTTCAAAACTCCTTAAAGGCAAAACCGAGATAAGATATTCTGAAACACGAGGGGATATACTGATAATAAAAGGGGTCAGAAGCATTGTCGCAACAGATGCTGAGATAAATATCTGATGCCCGTATTCCTCAAGAAGCCCCGCCTTTTTACCTGCAATGGCAAGGACAAAAGAGAATTCACCTATCTGGGAGAGATAAAACCCGCTGAGGATTGATATCCTCACTAATTGGCCTGATAGTAAAGAAGCTGTAGCTGTTATAAGGGTCTTGAGAGCTATTATAGAAATGACCGCAGCCATGATAGTACCCGGGTTTTCTTTCAAGAAACTCACATCCATAAGCATACCTACAGATATAAAAAATAAGCCGATAAAACTCTCCTTAAAGGGCATGATATCTGCTATCGCCTGTGAGGCATATTCGGATTCTGAAATAACAATGCCTGCAAGAAACGCCCCTAATGCAAGAGAAAGCCCTAATCTGGATGTAAAAAAAGCTGTTCCAATACAGAGGAGAATAATCGTTATGATGAATAATTCACGGCTTCTTGTCTTAACTATCTCATGAAGTATGAAGGGCACCGCCCACCTTGCTGTAATCAGGACAGCGGCGAGCAAGCCAAAAGACTTTAACATGGTGAGGGCTATAGCCTGAATACTTCCGCCATTTCCTCCCAGAATTGGTATAAGGAGCATAAAGGGTACCACACATAGGTCCTGAAATAGGAGTATCCCTACGGATGTCCTTCCTTGAGGTGAGTTTATCTCTGCCCTCTCCATCAGGAGTTTAATTACAATCGCTGTGCTGCTTAAGGCGACAAGAAAACCATCAAATATAGCAGCATTAATCCTCTGATTAAGGAAAGAGAGACTCATAACTGTTACGGCAAGCACTGTGAGTGTAACCTGAACAAACCCTCCGCCAAGAACCTGAGAGCGAAGCATCATAAGGTTTTTTAAAGAAAACTCAAGCCCGATGGTGAACATAAGCAATATAACGCCGATCTCTGCAAGGAGTTCAACCTCATGAACATCCTTTATGAAACCAAAACCATGGGGGCCCAATATTACACCTGCAACAAGAAAACCGACAACAGATGGAATCTTCAGCCTTCCAAGTGCAAATACCACTATAGCCGATACACCAAAGATTAAGACCAGTGATTTTAAAAATTCCAGCTCCATATTTTTATGGTAACATAGATTATACTTTATTACTATCCGATTTTATTATCAATCTCCAGCTTTACAGAAGATACTCCTACTTCATGCCCTATGTCTCCTGATTGTTTGATAATTGTGCATCTCTTTTCATGTGGTATACTTCTTCAGGTATCTTTCAACTATGAGGAAGCCATAACTTCCAGAGAGATTATTTTTGAGGAAACGGGGTTTACTTGACAATCTCTATAAATAACCCATATAATTAATTTAATTCATTTTTAAGGATGTTCTTTGGCAATGAAACTCATAATTTCAGAAATACCCGAGGAGGGACTTGACCTCAGCCTTGATAATTTATCTTTAATATCAAAGGCTGTCTCAATTATATCGCCTGTTAAAGGTGAATTGAGGATTGATAAGGTAGGAGCAGAAGTATTAATAAAGGGTTATACATCAACAGAGATAGAGTTGACCTGCAGCAGGTGTCTCAATAATTTTAAAAAAGAGGTTAATCTTGATATATCCATAACCTATCATCCCCTGTCTGAGCTTAAAGGAGATGAGGTCTATGAGCTCCATGATGATGAAATGGAAGTTGATTTTTATTCAGGTGATGAAATAGATATTGACAATCTAATAGAGGAAGAGATCATTTTAAGCATTCCTATGAAACCGCTCTGCAGCGAGGAATGTAAAGGTCTCTGTCCAAAATGTGGAGCGGATCTTAATATAACTTCCTGTGGATGTTCAAGCCAGGTAATAGATGAAAGATTCGGGATATTAAAAAAACTTTTAAATAAAGGAGAATAAATATGGCAAATCCCACGCATAGACACACAAGGTCAAGAAGGGACAAAAGAAGGGCAAACTGGAAAGGTCAGATTCCAAATGTTATCAACTGTCCTGAATGCCATGAACCCACCCTTCCACACAGGGTATGCGGTAACTGCGGTTCCTACAATAAGAAAAAGATACTTGAGGTTATTGAGAAAGAGTCATGAAGATTGCCCTTGATGCAATGGGTGGTGACCACGCGCCTGAGGTAACTGTAGAAGGTGCGATAGATACCATAAAGGAATACCCTGACATAGAGATAATCCTTGTTGGTGATGCCTCAAGAATTGAGAAGGAGCTTCAGAATAAAAAGAGGTATCCAAAGGAGAGGCTCTCCATAAAGCATGCCTCAGAGGTTATAACAATGGATGAATCTCCTTCCTATGCCTTGAGGAGAAAGAAGGACTCATCCATAAAGCGGGCCGTTGAATTGCATAAAGATGGTGAGGCAGAGGCAGTTGTAAGTGCCGGTCATTCAGGCGTTGCCATGGCTACTGCCCTCTTTATCCTTGGAAAGGCACCAGGAGTTGATAGACCTGCTATTGCGGCATCACTTCCAACATTAAAGAAACCCTTTGTTCTTATAGATGCAGGTGCAAATGTTGATTGCAAACCATCAAATATCCTTGAATTTGCTTATATGGGCGCTGCTTACTACAGGGCTGTTTTTTCAGTTGAAAAGCCAAGGGTTGCCCTGCTGAGCATCGGAGAAGAGGATACAAAAGGAAATGAGCTTACAAAAGATGCCTTCAAGCTTCTTAAAAGCTCTGAGCTCAATTTTAAAGGCAATATAGAAGGTAAGGACCTCTTTATAGGTGATGCTGATGTAATTGTATGTGACGGTTTCATAGGAAATGTGGTACTGAAACTCAGTGAAGGACTTGCCGAGGTTATAATGAAGATGCTTAAAAGAGAGATATCCGATATCTCCACTGGAAGGCTTGCCTATCTTCTCATGAAGCCTGCACTCAAAAGATTCAAGAAAAAGACAGACTATGCAGAATACGGAGGTGCCCCCCTTCTTGGAATCAACGGCACATGTATAATAAGCCATGGTCGCTCTTCTGCAAAGGCAATAAAGAATGCTATAGTTGTTGCTGCAAATCTCGCAAAGGCAGGGCTTCATAGGACAATATCTCAAGAACTTTCTAAAATAAAAGAATCTATCAGTATAGATATACCTGCCCTTAATGGAGTCTCCAGCTGAATAGATGCTAAGCCGCATCATATCCACAGGGTCTTATATGCCAGAGAAGGTCTTGACCAACCATGACCTTGAAAAGATGGTTGATACTTCTGATGAGTGGATTACTGAAAGAACCGGTATCAAAGAAAGAAGGATATCCAAACCTGACCAGGCGGCATCAGATCTCGCCTGTGAAGCTGCAAAAAGGGCACTTAAAAAAGCACAGCTTAAGGTAGAAAAGATTGAACTCATTCTTGTTGCCACTGTAAGCGGTGATATGCCACTTCCATCAACCGCCTGCCTTTTACAGAAAAAACTTGGTGCAGTCAATGCCGCTGCAATGGATATAAACGCAGCCTGCTCCGGTTTTATCTATGGCCTTTCGGTGGCAGATGCCTTTATAAAATCAGGCAAATATAAAAAGATTCTTGTTGTAGGAGCAGAGGCTCTTTCTAAATTCACTGACTGGCAGGACAGGACTACCTGTGTGCTCCTTGGTGATGGAGCTGGTGCAGCAGTTCTTGCTCCTGACCACGGAAGGGGAATCCTGTCTGTAGATATTTATTCTGATGGAAGGCTATGGGATCTCCTTCATATACCGGCCGGGGGTTCGGCAATGCCTGCATCAAAAGAGACAATTGAAAAAAGACTTCATTATGTAAAGATGAAGGGTAATGAAACCTTCAAGGTTGCTGTAAGGACACTTGAAAATCTTGTGATTGAAACCCTGAAAAAAAATAATCTCAAACCTTCTCAACTTTCCCTGCTTATACCGCATCAGGCAAATCTAAGGATTATCAAGGCCACCGCAGAAAGGCTGGGGCTTCCTATGGAAAGGGTTATTATCAATCTAACAAGGTACGGAAATACCTCTGCTGCCTCCATCCCTGTTGCCCTTGATGAGGCGATTGATGAAGGAAGGATAAAAGATGGCGATTATATAATGCTTGAGGCATTTGGAGGCGGACTCACCTGGGGTTCAGCGCTCATAAAGTGGTAGGACCCTTCTTTTTCTTTTCTCTTTTCTTTTTGTAATATTGATATACATGCCACTTCCTTAATGCCCTCTCTATCTTATCCCTGTAAGCAAGGGCAATAAGCACAACAATTATTGCCATACCAGCAAGTATGGAGAATCTTCCATACTGATGATGTTTTATATAACTGCCACCAAGTGTAAGAAGGATAGTCCCGAATAGCCTTCCAACTCCTCCGATTATAAGAAATTCCATTGTTGTAAGATGCCCGAGCCCCAGGATATAACAGAGATAGTCCTTTGGGAAACCAGGGATGAGAAAAAGTAAAAAAACAAGAAAGGCTGCCTTGTGATGAAGTAGATAATCAAATCTACTAATGATGTTATTATCAACAAATCTCTCAACAAAGGGTCTCCCGAATGCCCTTGAGAGGCTGAAGGCAATATAGGAACCAAGGGTAAGGCCAATGGTTGAAAGGACCACACCAAATACAGGACCGTAAAGATAACCACCAAGGAGTCCTGTCACCTCTCCAGGTATAGGTGATATAACAACCTGGAGTGCCTGAAGGAGGATAAATCCGATAAAGGATAGGGGACCGAATATCTTTAAGAACTTGAGAATCCTTTCCCTATCAACAAAATAATGGATTAAACCAGTCTTATAAAATACAAAAGAAAGGCCTCCAATAATTAGGACAAGTATAAGAAGCCTGAGCCATATTCTATTTTTCTGCGAGCTCTTTTTTATATCCCTTTCCAATTTTCAGCCTTTCAGCCGTTCCTCATCAGTTGTTCATGACGGGTTATCCCTAATCATTTATTCATGATGGTTAAAGACTCATCACCCAGCACTTATAACTGATTACTAATCCTGAATTTTGTGCCTCCGCATTCAAATATCTTAACTTTCCATAACCGGTGGATAATGGAAATCAACTCAATGATTTAAATTCTCCTGATTCAGAAAGAGATCTTTCGCTGGGCTCAGGAGACATCCCTGCTATCTGCCCCGGAAAATCACAGATTTTCCGGGGCCCCTTCATGCCCTGTTCCTTATCCATTGAGCAGGCATTCTATGACTTAAATTTCTCTATAAAGGGCTTTATGAGGTCAACTGGCACAGGGAATATAATGGTTGAATTCTTCTCCGAGGATATCTCAAGAAGTGTCTGAAGGAACCTGAGCTGAAGTGCTGCTGGCTCTGATGAGATAATCTTGGCTGCATCAGCAAGTTTCTGGGCAGCCTGAAATTCACCCTCAGCATGAATAACCTTTGCCCTCCTCTCACGCTCTGCCTCTGCCTGACGGGCTATTGCCCTAAGCATCTCCGTGGGAAGATCAACATTCTTCACTTCAACTGCCGTCACCTTTATTCCCCATGGCTCTGTCTGAAAATCTATTACCCTCTGGAGTTCTGCATTCAGCTCATCCCTCTTTGTAAGGAGGTCATCAAGCTGACTCTGACCGAGGATACTTCTCAGGGTTGTCTGTGCTATCTGACTTGTTGCATAGTAATAATCTTCCACCTCTGTAATAGCCCTTGCAGGATCAACAACCCTGAAATAGACAACAGCATTCACCTTCACTGTTATATTGTCCTTTGTGATAACATCCTGTGGAGGGACATCCATGGTAACTGTCCTGAGGCTTACCTTTACAAGCCTATCAATAATCGGCCAGATAATAACAAGACCGGGACCCTTCACAGGGATAATCCTTCCAAGCCTGAAGACAACACCTCTTTCATATTCCTTGAGTATCTTTATTGCACTTGACAGGAAGTAAAGGACAAGGAATATAACCACTATAAATGTGTAAAAACTAAGAGGTATCATAGATTATCCTCCCTTAATCATGGATTCTGAAGACCATGTCTTCAGTTATTGCTCTACTAGTACCCCAAAAAATCTTACGATTTTTAGGGGACCCCAGCTTTCTTTACCTTCAGTTTAAGACCTGAAACAGCCTCTACCCTGACCTTCTCACCCTGCTTTATGGGCTCATCACTCATGGCAGACCATATCTCACCCCTTACATAGACCATGCCATCATCCCTGATATCTGTCCTCGCTATACCTTCAAGCCCCACTATACCTTCTGCACCTGTAACTGGTTTTCTCTTCCATGCCTTAAAGGCAAGACCAAAGGTTATCACAAAGAATAATGCTGTTATAATAACAGCAGGTAATATTACATATAAGGACAACTTTAAAAATGGTGCTGGACTCTCAAAGAGCATTATTGAGCCTATAATCATGGATATAATCCCTCCGATGGTAAGGATACCATGAGATATAATCTTTACTTCAAGTATAAAAAGAATGATGGCAAGGATTATAAGGAGGATACCTGCATAATTTACAGGGAGGGTCTGAAAGGCATAAAAGGCAAGTATGAGACAGATGCCTCCAAGCACCCCTGGGAATATAGCTCCAGGATTAGTGAGCTCAAAAAAAAGGCCGTATATGCCAAGAAGCATAAGGATATAAGCGATATTCGGATCACTTATGAGGTCAAGAACGCGCTGTCTGAATCCCATCTCCTCATGGATAATCTTTGCATCTAGTGTGTTTATTATCTTGTCTCCAAAGACAGTCTTTACCCTTCTGCCGTTAATCTTCTTAAAAAGCTCATCCCTGTCCTTTGCTATAAGATCTATAACCTTCAGCTCAAGTGCTTCCTTCTCTGTTACAGATACACTTTTTCTCACAGCATCCTCAGCCCATTTAACATTTCTACCTCTGCTCTCTGCAAGACTCCTTATATATGCTGCTGCATCATTTGTAACCTTCTTTGCCATCTCCTTGTCCATCTTCTCACCCATTGCTACTGGATGGGCTGCTCCTATGTTTGTACCTGGAGCCATGGCTGCAATATGAGATGCAATGGTTATAAAGGCACCTGCTGAAGCTGCCCTCGCACCACTGGGAGAAACATATACAACAACAGGAACAGCGCTTCCCACCATCTCCTTGATTATTGTCCTCATGGATGTGTCAAGGCCCCCGGGTGTGTCAAGCTCCATTATGACAGCATTATATTTCTTCTCATTCGCCTTTTTAATTGCCTTTACAATAAACTCCGCCCTGGCAGGATTTATAACACCATCGACCCTTATAAGCATTATTTCGGAGGCAGGTTCAGATGAGGGGATTGCCGGCGAAGGCATATTGAATGAAAAGATTAGGAGGAAAAGCAAAGAGGTTAATATTTTGATAACTTCTTCCCTCATGATTTAAATTATATCATAATACCTGAAGACTTGTCTCAACAATATTATTTATGTTATTCTTATTTACTTCAATCCTGGCCTCGTCAGGAAAAGTAAATTTGAAAGGTGGTGAAGTAATGGCACTTACCAAGGAACAGAAGAAGACACTGATGGAGAGCTTTAGAATTCATGAGAAAGATACAGGTTCTCCAGAGGTTCAGGTTGCTATTCTTACTGAAAGAATCAATTATCTTACAGAACACTTCAAGATACACAGGAATGACCACCACTCAAGAAGAGGACTCCTGAAACTGGTCAGCCAGAGAAGGAAATTACTTGATTATCTTAAAACAGTGGACAGGTCAAGATATGAAAAACTTATAGAAAGGCTTGGATTGAGAAAATAAAAAATGCAGAAAGTTGAGATTGAGTTTAGAGGTAAGAAACTAAGGCTTGAGACAGGTGAGATCGCAAAACAATCAGATGGAGCAGTCCTTGTAACCTATGGTGATACAGTGGTGCTTGCCACTGTAGTTGCTGCCAAAAAACCCTCAGAGGTTTTTGATTTTATTCCCCTGACCATAGATTATCAGGAAAAGGCCTATTCCGCAGGGAAAATCCCCGGTGGTTATTTTAAAAGAGAAGGGAAACCATCTGAAAAAGAGATACTCACCTCAAGACTTATTGACAGGCCCATAAGACCACTTCTTCCAAAGGGTTTTTTTTATGAAACACAGGGAATAGTATCAGTCCTTTCCTACGGAGATGAGAATATTGCAGACATACTCGGGATAATAGGTATGTCCGCTTCTATAATGGTCTCCGATATCCCCTTTAATGGTCCCGTAGGTGCGGTCAGGGTTGGAAGGATAGATGGTAATTTTATAGCAAATCCAGATCTCTCAGAGATAGAAAAGACTGACCTTAACCTTGTTGTGGCAGCCACTGAGGATGCAGTTGTAATGGTTGAAGGTGGTGCCGATGAGGTATCAGAATCTGTAATACTTGATGCCCTACAGTTTGCCCATGAAGAAATAAAAAAGATCCTCCCGCTTCAGCATGAACTAAGAAGGCTTACAGGAAAGGCAAAGAGACCACTACTTGATGTGTCCATTGATGAGGAGATGAGGCAAAAGGTAAGGGAGCATGTAATAGAGAAGATGAAAGAATTTATAACTATCCCGGGCAAACAGCAGAGACAGGCTGCACTTGATATGCTTCTTGAAGAAACCATAAAGGAACTTGCTCCTGAAGGAGGCAGGGAAAGGGAGATATCCCTTATATTCAATGAGCTGGAAAAGGACCTTGTAAGGTCAATGATATTGAATGAAGGTATTAGGGCTGACAGGAGAAGGCCTGATGAAATAAGGCCCATATATTGCAGGGTTGGCCTTCTACCAAGGGCTCATGGCTCCGCCCTTTTTGTCAGGGGTGAAACTCAGGCACTTGCAGCAGTGACCCTTGGAACCCATGAAGATGAACAGAAGATAGACAGCCTTGAAGGTGAAACCTATAAGGCATTTATGTTGCATTATAATTTCCCACCATTCAGTGTTGGAGAGGTTAAACCCCTGAGATCTCCAGGAAGAAGAGAAATAGGTCATGGAGCACTTGCTGAGAGGGGCCTCAAACCTGTTATACCTGCAAAGGAGGTCTTTCCTTATACAATAAGGGTCGTATCTGATATCCTTGAATCAAATGGTTCCTCATCTATGGCAACTGTTTGTGCAGGAACCCTTGCATTAATGGATGCCGGGGTACCAATAAAGGCACCCGTTGCTGGAATTGCAATGGGTCTTATATCAGAAGGTGATAAATATACAATCCTGACAGATATCCTCGGTCTTGAAGACCACCTGGGTGATATGGACTTTAAAGTAACGGGTACCAGGGATGGAATTACTGCCTTTCAAATGGATGTTAAGATAAGTGGTGTAACAAGAGAAATACTCGCACAGGCACTTGAACAGGCAAGAAGGGGCAGATTACATATCCTTGAAAAGATGGCACAGGCTATCTCAACACCAAGAGAAACACTTGCTCCTCATGCACCCAGGATTTACACCATTCAGATAAAACAGGATAAGATAAGGGATGTAATCGGCACAGGTGGAAAGGTTATAAGAGGGATTATTGAGCAGACAGGTGTGAAGATAGAGATAGAAGACTCAGGCCTTGTAAACATTGCCGCTACTGATGAAAACTCTGCTCAGAAGGCAATAGAAATTATTAAAGGAATTGTTGAAGAACCTGAGGTCGGTAAGATTTACCTTGGTAAGGTGAAAAGGATCGTTGATTTTGGTGCCTTTGTTGAGATACTTCCTGGTACAGAGGGTCTCCTTCACATATCTCAAATATCCTATAGAAGAATTGCAAAGGTCACGGATGTCCTTAAAGAAGGAGATGAGGTACTTGTAAAGGTTACAGAGATTGATCCTCAGGGCAGGATTAAGCTCAGCAGGAAAGAGGCCATGAAGCAGGAAGGAGCAGAAAAAAGCCCTGCAAAGGCCTGACTGATTTAAATATTAATAACACCTTGATTTAATTATCTTTTTTGAAGCATCTCCAAAGCCTGCCAATTTAAAAGCCAAATCTGTTAAACTATTTCATTAGCGAGCCTGTTCCGCAGGAAGCTGCGGGGTCCCCTGACTGAATTTTCAATTTTTCATTTTTAATTATAAATAGAAAAGAGATTAAAAAGGAGCCCTTTATGGAATTCAGAAAAGAGTATCTTAAAAATGGAATACCTGTTATTATGGCTCCCATGAAAGAGTTTCGCTCCGTATCAACTGGCATATGGGTGAGAACAGGTTCAAGATTTGAGTTACCTGAAGAAAATGGAATATCCCATTTCCTTGAACATATATTCTTCAAAGGTACCGAAAAACGCACTCAGAAAGATATAGCAATGGAGATAGACTCCATAGGCGGTGAGCTCAATGCCTTTACCTCAAAGGAAACCACCACCTTCTATATAAGAGTTCTTGATCAATTTCTTGAAAAAGGGATGGAGCTCCTCAGTGACATATTCCTGAATTCTACCTTTCCTGAGGAGGAGATAGAAAAAGAAAAATCAATTATAAAAGAGGAGATAAAACTTGTTGAAGATACTCCAGATGATTATATCCATGACCTCTTTCACCAGACCATCTGGGATAATTCGGGTCTCGGTCAACCCATCCTTGGCAGACGTGAGACTATAAAGACCTTTTCAAGGGAAAAGCTTCTCAATTACAAAAAGAAATATTATGGGACCAGGGATATAGTAATATCCTGTGCTGGTAGATTTGAACCTGAAAAACTCATAGACCTCCTCAATAGATTCCTTGGCTCAATGGACGCAGGCTCTGATCCTCCTGAGATTATAAAACCTGTCTTCCATTCAAGGAAAAATATCCATAAAAAGGACTTCTCAGAGGTGCATCTCTGTCTCGGCGTTGAAGCCTTTGAACTTTCAAGCATATACCGGTACCACATCTCCATCCTTAATGCTATACTTGGAGGTGGAGTGAGCTCAAGACTCTTTCAGGAGATAAGAGAAAAAAGAGGACTTGCCTACTCTATTTATTCCTATGTAACTGCTTTTCTTGACACAGGGGTCTGGGGTGTCTATGCAGGGACATCAAAAAAGAGATACAATGAGGTGATAGAACTTATAATGAAGGAAATGACAGGTCTTAAGGATACCATTTCAGAGGAAGAGCTGAGGAAGACAAAGGACCAGCTAAAGGGCAATATAATCCTTGGCCTTGAATCCACAGGAAATACCATGTCCCATATAGCAAGGCAGGAGATTTATTATAAAAGATATATATCCCTTGAAGAAACCATAAAACAAATAGAAAAGATAAATCTTAATGAGATAAAAGAGATTGCTGAAAGACTTGTTTCCAGCAATAACTTTGCCATAACACTGCTGGGGCCGGTTAAGGAATGAAAAATATTCTTCTTGTTGCACTTACAGGTAATTATGGCTCCGGTAAAAGCTTTGTCCTTGAGAAATTTAAAAAGATGGGTGCCCTGACAATAAATTCTGATGAAATAGTCAGGGCCCTGTTAAAAAAAAATGAGATTAAAAAAGAGGTCAGGGAGCTCCTCGGTGAAAAGGTCTTAACCGGGGATGGGGAGCTTGATAGAAAGGCGATAAGGGATATTATATTCAAAGATGCCTATCTCAGGCTTAAACTTGAGGATATAATACATCCAGAGGTTTTTAAGGAGATTGAAAGGCTTACAGCAGAGGTTAAAGAAGATGAGGTGATAATAGTGGAGATACCTGTGCTTTTTGAAAGGGGGTATCAGAACAGATTTCATAGAATAATAACGGTTTATGCTGATGATTTGACGATATTAAAGAGACTTGAGACAAAGGGGTTATCAAAAGAAGAGATATTCAAAAGATGGGAGGCCCAGTTCCCCTATGAAAAAAAGATAAGGGCCTCTGATTTTGTGATTGACAATTCTGAAGGAAGAGATATTGACAAACAGATAGTTCACATATATTGCCAACTTCAGAAAGAAATTCAAAAAGGAGCGAGATATGGAGATCAAAAGACTGGAGGACATTAAAGAACCACCTGTAAGAACAGTCCTTACGATAGGTAATTTTGACGGAGTCCATATAGGACATCAAAAGATTATCAAGGAGGTGGTATCTTCAGCAAAGAGATTAAAGGGCACTTCTGTGGTCATGACCTTTGATCCCCACCCCCTGAGATACCTTCAACCTGAAAAGGAACTTTATCTCCTCACACTCTGCGATGAGAAGGCCAAGATAATTGAAAAACTCGGCGTCCAGATACTTCTCTGTGTAAAATTTGATCAATCCTTTGCAGGCCTTGAACCAGAGGAATTCATTAAAAAGATACTTGTAGATAAACTTGCTGTAAAAGAAGTAATAATAGGAAAAGACTATAGATTTGGAAAGGCCAAAAAAGGAGATGTGAATCTCCTTAAAAAGGAAGGGAAAAAATATGGCTTCAAGGTTGAGGTGGTAAATCCTGTAAAGATTAGAGGTGAAATAGTCAGCAGCAGCATAATTCGCTCACTCATAAAAAAAGGCGAGATTAAAAAGGTAACGGATTTTCTCGGCAGACCCTACAGCATTGAAGGCACGGTTGTAAGGGGCACAGGAAGGGGGTCAACTATCCTCGGGTTTCCCACTGCAAATATCCTTTCAGGAGCGGAATTGATACCAAAAGAAGGTGTATATGCGGTAAGGGTTAAGATTGAAGAGCCACTCGAAGAAAAAAAGAAAAGAGAAGACAGATTATTGAATGGTGTAATGAACATAGGAATGAATCCGACCTTCGGCAATCAGGATTTGAGCCTGGAGGTTCATATACTTGATTTTAATGAAGATATACTTCACAAATTTATAAAGGTCTACTTTGTTGAGAGGCTAAGAAATGAAAAAAAATTCGCCTCTCCGGATGCCCTGAGAAAGGCAATAAAAAAGGATATAGAAAAGGCAAGGCTCTTATTGAGATAAGTCATCCTCCTGCTTATGACAGTAATTCTGCCGAGAGAAATTTATAAATAAGCCTTCAATAAAAATTGGCAGGCTACCGAAAAGGCAATACCCCACCCCAAAAAATCTGACGATTTTTTGGGGACCCCGCCTGCGACACCTTAGTGTAATACTATGAATAAGCTTCCTATACATAGCCTACCTTCACCTTTTGGGTGAAGACCTTTTTGCTACATAATAAATAAAATTTGTCGCTTTGTAAAGACTTTGAGGCAGGCTGCCAATTTTCTAATGGCAAATGAGGGTTATGAACTCAATTTTGCAATTAAGCCTTCTCACCAGGAAGTAGGTTTTCATGTCTTTTATTTCTCACAATGGATCAACATAACATCTCACATCAAGTCCCTCTTTTTTTAGACGACTCAGGATATCTTCAAAGGTCTTATTAGGTACTGCCTTTTCTATCCTCAGCAGATAGACCACCTCCTGAGCCATTGCCTTTTTCCTTTTTCTTAATCTTATCTGCCTTACTGAACTATCCTTGATGCCTCTTAACATTGTAATTACTTTATCATGGTCAATAGGTTTTCTGGAGGAGATCCTGAGTATTACGAATCTTGAATAGGGTGGCAGATTATGGAGTCTTCTCATCTTCAGCTCAGAGATAGCAAAACCTGTATAATCATGCCTTCTTATATAATCAAAGACCTTATATTCAGGCATCCTTGTCTGAATTATTATCTTTCCACCCTGCCTGATTCTGTCCGTAAGATAATAAACCTCATGAAAGAGCCTTTCAGATGCCCTGTAATCAGGTAAATTAAGAAGGATATCCGCATCAAGGAGAATCCCGAGAGCGAAATCGTCTTTCAGGTCTGCCATTCTTGAACTGGATGATATAATAATGCCCTCTTCTGAGCCAATGGATAATGACCTTATTTTATCTTCCAAAACCTCTCTTATCTTTTCAATACCTCCTGAACCATATTCAAGCCCTGTTCCCTTACAATAGGGACATATGGAGGGAATATTCTCAACCCTGTCACATAACCTGCATCTGAGGATTTTTTTATCCCTGTAATATACAAAGACACCACCACACTCACACCGAAGGACATTTTTGCAGTCCCTGCAGTAAATAATTGAATACCCGGTCCTTGGAAAGGATAAAAAGACCTTCTCACCTTTTTTAAGAATATTTTCTATATGTCTTAAAAGACTCTGAGGGAGTATCTCAGCTCCTGATGAAGTTTTTTTACTTATCTTGCTGATAACTATGGAAACCTTACTCGTACGCCCAAAAATCTGACGATTCCTTGGGGATTCCATCTTTTTATCTGCCCTGTCAACTACCTTATCCTCTTTCAGGATTCTGTATTTACCAATCTTGCAATTGTAAAAGGATTCAATAGATGGATGTTCTGAAGAAAGATAAACAGGAATTTTCTCAATATAAGCCCTCCTGACTGCCACATCCCTTGCATTAAAATAAGGAACCTCCTCCTGCTTATAAGAAAAGGAACACTCGTCAATAACAATAATCCTGGATGGCTGGAAAGGTGCAAAAACAGAATTTCTCGTTCCTATAACAATGGGCTGGCAGTCATTATAAGAGGCCTTAAGAATTCTTGTGTAATTCTGCTGAAGCAGGGACCTCTTAAGCCTACTGTGATAAAGTACTGACCTCTCACCAAAAGAAAGCAACAGGCCTTTATGGACCTCCTCTGCAAGTTCCACTGTCGGTACAAGGATAATTGCTCCCCCTCTGCCATTATCTTCTAATAACCTCAGCAATCTACCTGTCCTTAAGAGATCCTCCATAATAAGGTGGGCACTGTATTGGGAAGGATGTCTCATTGTTTTTATATCCATTGTCCCTTCTATACTGAGTCTCTTTTTTTTAAACACAAAAGAAGGGACCATACTTCTGAGGACCACACCCTCTTCAGCCATATAATACCCTGACATCCATTCAAGAAGGCCTATGAGGCTATTGCTGAGTACAGGAAAATCAAAAACAATCTTCTTAACAGGAAGTGCATCTCCCTCAAAGTCCACCCCGCACCTGAGGACAATGCCTCTTAAAAAACACTTTCTTAAAGGTGCTTCCACAAGCATACCAGGCCTTATCTTATCCCTCAGCTCTTCCGGTACAGAATAGGTCAGTGCACCGAGCCTCAATGGAAAAACAATATGGCAATATGTTTTGCTATTCATAGGAATATTATGTCATAATAGAAACCAAGATGGTTAAAAAATTAATGTTTACTATAATATTGGGTTTGATTGCTCTATCAGCCTGTGCCTCTGTGCAGACTGTCTCCCTGAAAGAGGAAAAACTTGAAATACGTGATAACGAGCTGTCACAGATTTTGTCAGGTGAGCTGGAAAATCCATATTTTTATTATATCCTTGGTTATCAGGCAGAGCTCCAGGGAGACTGGCAAAAGGGACTGTATTATTACTCAAAGGCTGAATCACTTGACCCCAGATCGGTCTTTTTAAAGTTTCAGATAAGTAATCTCCTTATAAGGACTGGTAAGATTGAGGAGGCCATACTTAAAGCAGAAGAGGCAATAAAGATTAATCCTGATTATGTGCCGGGGCTTCTGCTTCTTGGCCAGCTTTATAATGCCCAGAAGAGGTCAGAGGATGCCATAAAGGCACTCCTGAAGGTTATAGAAAAAGAACCTTCCAGTAAAGAGGCATATATATTCCTTGGAAGTATCTATGCCTCCCTTGAAAGATTTGATGAGGCCCTCAAGCTCTTTGAAAATTTAAGCAAACAATTTCCTGATGAACCCCTTGCCTATTTTTATTCAGGCGCCATATACCTTGAAAAAAATGAGTCCGAAAAAGCAGAAAAGGCCTTTAAAGAGGCAATAGAGAAAAAGGATGATCTTGATGCCGCGTATTTTTATCTTGGATTGATTATGGAGATGAGAGATAATCTAAAAGAGGCAGAGAGATATTACAAAAAAACCATTGAGCTCAATCCACATAATCTACAGGCAAGACAGAGGCTCAGCCAGCTTTATATAAAACAGAAATCCTATGGTAATGCCATCACAGAATTAAAAGAGTTCCTCAAACTTCTACCCCAGGACCTTGATGCCCACATGAGGCTCGGGCTCCTTTATACGCAGCAGGAAAATTATGAAAAGGCGATTGAGGAATTCAGACTCATACTCCAGAGAAAGCCTGATGCCATAGAGCCAAGATACTATCTTGCCCTCTGCCTTGGTGAAATTGGAAAGAATGATGAGGCAATGAAAGAATTACAGAAGATCCTTGAATATGACCCGAACAATATAAATGCACTGCTTAACCTCGGACTCTTTCTCTCAAGACAGAAGAGATATAGCGAGGCACTTGAGGTATATGGAAAACTGCTTAAACTCATACCTGATAGACCCGACCCCTATCTCTTCACTGGGTCACTGTATATCCAGATAAATGAGACTGAAAAGGCAATCAATATCCTTGAGGAAGGGACCAGAAAATTCCCTGATCATCCGGATATGCACTTTAATCTGGCTGTTGCCTATGAAAAGGCAAGAAGATTTAATGAAATGGAAAAGGAGCTCAGAAAAACCATAGAACTTGACCCTGAGCATTATGAGGCAATGAATTATCTTGGCTATTCCTTCACAGAAAGAGGGATAAACCTTGATGAGGCCCTTAAACTCATACAGAAGGCCCTTGAACTAAAGCCAGACAGTGGACACATAATTGATAGCCTTGCCTGGGTCTATTATAAGATGGGTAAATTCAATGAGGCCTTAAGAGAGATGAAGAGGGCCATTGAGATACTCAAAGATGACCCTACCCTTTTTGACCACCTCGGGGATATCTATAATGCCCTTGGCATGAAGGACCTTGCAAGGGAGGCATGGAAAAAGGCCCTTGAATTTATAGAGAAAGAACCATCCCTGAAAGAGGGAATTGAAAAAAAATTAAAAACCCCCTGAGTTTAAATGAAGCTCCTTGCACCTGCCAAGATAAACTGGTTTCTCCTTGCTGGTGAAAAAAGACCTGATGGTTACCATGACATACTGAGCCTCATGCAATTTATTGACCTCTTTGATGAGATAGAGCTTGAGCCTCATGAGGAGATAATAGTTGAGAGTGATCTTAATATTCCAGCAACAGAAAATTTAGCCTATAAAGCAGCCATGAAAGTCAGGGAGACAACAGGATGTAAATATGGCGTGAGGATAAGTATTAAAAAAAATATTCCTCCTGGTGCTGGTCTTGGAGGTGGAAGCTCTGATGCTGCCTCCACTCTTATTGGACTCAATAAGCTCTGGGGCCTCGGTCTTTCAACTGAAGAACTCACTGAGATAGGTGCATTAATAGGCTCTGATATACCATTTTTCTTAAATGGACCTTCTGCGATTGTGAAAGGAAGAGGAGATATAATTGAAAAAATAGAGATAAAGGACACCTATATACTTCTGCTTGTAAAACCGGAATTCAGTATCTCCACAGCCTGGGCATATAGTGAACTTGACAGGATAAGAAGACAAAACAAGAATAGTGTAACAGAAGAGCAGGAGACCTGGAATTCAGAAGTCCTTACCCATTCCTCACTAAAGACTGTTCTAAGAGGCTCCTTCTTTACTGAACCGATATTTTTCAGAAATGACCTTGAAGAACCTGTCTTCAAAAGTTTTCCCTTCTTGAAGGACATTAAAAATAACCTTTCTGAAAAAGGAGCACTTTATTCTGCCATGACAGGAAGTGGCTCTGTCATATTCGGGGTATTCAAATCAGAACAGGAGGCCTCAGAGGCAAAGGATAAATTTAAAAAACACTGGACAAAGATAGTAAGGACAATTCCCATCTCAATTATTAATGAATAAAGAAAGAAACTCTGGCTTTTTGTGGTGTCTGCAGGAAAGCATTTCTACATCCTGGAATGCCTTCATCTTCAAATAAAGCTCTGCTAATTCCTTTTCTGGCTCAGAGTCCCAGACTATTCCACAGCCTGCATAATAGGACAATCTATTACCATTACCAATGGCTGTCCTTATAAGGACAGAAAGGACAAAATCACCATCTGATTTAAGAAGCCCTCCACACCCACAGTAATAACTTCTTGGATGGGGCTCAAGGCCTTCTATTATCTCAACCGCCTTTCGCTTCGGAGCACCTGTAACAGAGGCTGGTGGAAAGGTTGCCTTTATTATATTAATAATTTCTTTATCAGTAATTGCCTCCACTGTTGAATGCATCTGGAAAAGGGTCTGGTATTCTGTAATCTTGAAAAGTTCTGTTACCCTTACACTACCACTCCTTGCGATTCTACCAAGGTCATTTCTCATCATATCTGTAATCATAAGATTTTCAGCCCTATCCTTTTCGCTGTTTATAAGTGCATGAGCCGTAGTTGATGTGCCTTTTATGGGTTTACTCCTTATGATGCTGCCCTGTTTTTCAAGGAATAACTCCATAGAGCCTGAGATAATATAAAAGTCACCTGTATTAAGATAAAATGAATAAGGCACAGGCTGACTAATATGAAATTTATAAAATAAAGACTGAGGACTCCCATCAAATTCAAAATCAAATCTATCTGTCAGATTTACCTGATAAATTGTTCCCTCTGCTATAAATTCCTTTATCTTCAGCACAGAATTTTTATAATCATCATCTTTAAGGGATGAACCCTTTAAAGAGAGCTTGCAGGGGTAGATCTCAGGGAATATCTCTTTAAAATCATTCAGTTCAATGAGGACAACAGGAGGAAGGTCCGATTTTTTTATGTTAAGATCAAGTAATTCTCCAGAGAGGTCATAGGAAATAATGATAAAATAATTCTTATTAAAGAAGGAAAACCTTCCGAGCTCATCAAGGTTATTAAAAAATCTAAGATCACCTGTATCTGCCCTGTAAAAAAAGCCTTTATCTTTCTTAAGCCAGGTCCCATTCAGGATTAAGTCTTTCATTCCATGTTTTCCTCATCAATTATTCTATTAAGCTCCTGGATTATATCTTCGGATATGGGAAACTCATTATCCATAATCTTTGTAACCGGCACCGCACCTGATATACTGTTTGTAATAATCAGAGTGTCTGCATCCATTAACTCCTCAATCCCTATCCTCACCTCTTTTATATCAATCTTTTCCATCAATATGCTCAATGTAGTCCCTCTCAAGAGGCCACATTGGAGGCTGGGTGTCATAAAAAGGTCATCTTTTATCATTAAGAGATTTGATGAAGAGCATTCTGTTATCTCATCTCTTTCATTTAAGATAATGGCATCATCAAATCCATCAATTACCGCCTTTCTTTTTACAAGGATATTGAAGAGATAATTCATGGTCTTGTGATATATTACCGGATCCCTTGAATTTCTCCTGAAAGGAGAGATGGTTAGATTAACGGCCTTAAGCCTTTTATAGGGTTTTACAATTACTACCGTTTTATAGCCATCTGGCAGGGAATCATATCTTGTGTCACCTGAAGCAATAAGACAGAACTTTACATAAAGATCTTTTTTCCCTCCTGTCTCTTTTTCAATAAGCTGGACAAATTCTTCAAAATCAGGACATGGTATCTTTAAAAAGTTGGCAGAACCCTTAAGCCTCTCATAATGCCTGATTAATTTCTTTGTCCTTCCCCTCCAAAGAATTGTCTCAAAAAGTCCCTCACCATAAAGGAGTGTCCTGTTCAATTGGGGATGTCCGCTTATATCCTGAGGGTTGCTCATGTGGACATAAGGTCTAATAAAACAAGCCTGAGGGCCTTAAGAGGGTCTTCCTCACGCATTATAGCCCTGCCAAGGACAATATAATCTGCTCCTGCCCTGAAGGCCTCCCTCGGTGTAACTGTCCTTTTCTGGTCATCAGGAGGATTCCAGGAGAGTCTTATACCCGGGACAACAACAAGAAAATCCTTTCCACAGGAATTCTTTATGCTCTCTATCTCCTGACCAGAGGCAACAACACCGTCAAGACCTGCATTGAAGGCAAGCCTTGAAAGGTGTTTTACATGTGTCCTTGTACTATGAGGTATGCAGAGCTCATTTTTAAGTGCCTCGGAGGTCAGGCTTGTAAGTACTGTAACTCCTATTAATTTAGGCCTGGGAAGATTCTCCTTTAGACAGGTCTCCACAACTACATCCCTTGTCTGTCTCATCATATCAAGACCACCCGATGTATGCATATTCATCATAAACACACCCAGTCTGGTAGCGACCTTTGCAGTCCTGCTTACTGTATTAGGTATATCATGAAGTTTAAGGTCAAGAAAGACCTTCTTGCCCTTTTGTGTTATCCTGCTGATAATCTCAGGGCCCCCTGCTGTAAAAAGCTCAAGACCAACTTTAAATATATGAATGTCCTCAGAAAACCTGTCCACAAGCTGAATGGCATACTCAGGATCATGGGTATCGAGGGAAAGTATTATGCGTTCTCTTACCGGCATGTCAGACCTTTGGAAGTGTTATACCTTTCTGTGACTGATATTTCCCAGCCTTATCAGCATAGGATACCTCGCAGGGCTCTATACCCTTTAAGAATATAAGCTGGGCAATACCCTCATTTGCATAAATTCTTGCTGGTAGGGGTGTTGTATTTGATATCTCAATGGTAACATGGCCTTCCCATTCTGGCTCAAGAGGGGTTACATTCACTATCAGGCCACATCTCGCATAGGTGGATTTTCCAAGACATATGACAATAACATCCCTTGGTATTCTGAAATACTCCACAGAATAACCGAGGACAAAAGAGTTCGGTGGTATAATGCAGACATCACCCCTGAATTCAACAAAGCTCTTCGGATCAAAATTCTTTGGATCAACTACCGTGGCATTTATATTAGTAAAGATCTTGAACTCATCTGCAATCCTCATGTCATAACCATAGGAACTCACTCCGTAAGAGATAACACCTTCTCTTACCTGCTCGGGACTGAAAGGCTCTATCATGCCCTTCCCTGCCATCTCCTTTATCCATCGGTCATTCATTACCATAAAATTCCTCCCGGGCTTAGACTTTCAAATAGATATTAAAATCGCTCATCGTGTAATCAGGAAATTCACCTCTTCATCCATTCACCTACAGCTTGGTCTTTAAAAGTTTGTATTCTATGCTGTCCACCAGTGCCTGCCATGATGCCTCTATTATATTTTCAGAGACTCCAACTGTCCCCCATCTCTCATGTTCATCGCCTGACTCAACAAGCACCCTCACCTTTGCAGCAGTCCCCTTCCCGGGCTGAAGTACCCTTACCTTATAGTCATGAAGTTTAACACCCTTTAAGGCTGGATAAAATCTCTCAAGTGCCTTTCTCAGGGCATTATCAAGGGCATTGACAGGACCATCACCGGTGGCTGCTGTATGCTCCACATGTCCGGCAACCTTTACCATTATAGTTGCCTCGCTGAAAGGTTCTACACCATCCTTTCTCTTTTCCACCGTAACCCTGAATCCTATAAGATCAAAGAACTTTCTGTAAAGACCCAGGTGCTTCTTCATCAGAAGCTCAAAGGATGCCTCTGCTGCCTCAAACTGAAATCCCTGGTTTTCCAGTTCCTTAAGCGTTGAAACAAGGTCTTTAAGCTCCGGTGAATCAGGGTCAATTTTTATTCCAAATTCCTGAGCCTTTCTCAGGATATTGCTCTTGCCTGCCAGATCACTGAGAAGAACCCTCTGAGAATTTCCAACAAGCTCGGGTCTTATATGTTCATAGGTCTCAGGATTTTTTAATATAGCACTTACATGAACACCTGCTTTATGGGCAAAGGCGCTATCACCCACAAAGGGCTGGCGTTTGAAGTGCCTGAGATTGGCTATCTCATTAACGAATCTTGATACATCCCTGAGCTTTTTAAGATTCTCATCAGAAATGCATCTGTACCCGAGCTTTAACTGAAGATTTGGCACAACAGAGCAGAGATTGGCATTCCCGCATCTCTCCCCGAGACCATTTATCGTGCCCTGAACCTGTATTGCTCCTTCCTGAACAGCCACAATAGAATTGGAGACAGCACAATCCGAGTCATTATGGGCATGTATTCCAAGGGGTGTCTTTATGATGGTCTTAACAGTCCTCACAGCCTCTGCAATTTCTAAGGGCAAACTGCCTCCATTTGTATCACAGAGGATAATCCTGTCTGCTCCTGCCTTCTCTGCCTCCCTTATGCATTTAAGGGCATATTCAGGATTGTTTTTATAACCATCAAAGAAATGCTCTGCATCAAAAAAAACAAGAAGCATTTTCTTTTTGAGATAATAGATGGAATCATAAATCAGCCTGAGATTTTCATCAAGGCTGCATCTAAGGGCTTCTTTTACATGAAAGTCCCAGGTCTTACCAAATATGGTAACTATCTCTGTAGATGCCTCAAGGAGCTCCTTTAAAAGTGTGTCCTCAGATGGTTTATGTCTTGGTCTGCAGGTACTTCCAAAGGCAACCAGCCTGGCATTCTTTAATTTAAGTTTTTGAGCCCTCTTGAAAAATTCTGTCTCCTTTGGATTTGAGCCAGGCCATCCACCTTCAATAAAATGAATCCCAAACTCATCCAGCCTTTCTGCAATCCTGAGCTTATCCTCCACAGAAAAGGCTATGTCCTCTGCCTGTGCACCATCCCTCAGGGTGGTATCGTATATCTCAATTCTTTTCATATATAATTACCTTATCTTAATCACTTTTCAAAACAAAATATGCAATTGCAATATCCTGAAACTTGCCAACAGAGATAGTGGGGGTGCCGAAAGGCCTTTATTCGACACCTTAATGCAAGTTTTTTAATCAACATTACCTAACATGACCTCCTTCACCTTTTGGTGAAAACTCTTTGTGACATAATAAATAAATTTTTGTCGCTTTATAAAGGCATTGAGGTATACCCCAGTATGTAATGCGTATTTCTAACGGCAGATTGCAATATCCTGACTCCTTCAGACCCTGGCAAGTTCAAAGGTGTCATGCAATACCCTTACAGCAAGCTCGGTATATTTTGCCTCTATAAGACATGAGACCTTAATCTCAGAGGTGCTTATTGCCATAATATTTATACCATGGGCAGCCAGGGTTTCAAACATCTTTGCTGCAACACCTGAATGGGTCCTCATACCCACTCCCACAATGGAAACCTTTGCAATATCCTCTCTCAGGTCAACACCAGAAGCTCCGAGTTCCTTTGCAATGGCTTCGGTTATTGATAATGCCTTTTTTGAATCAGTCTTCGGGACAGTAAAGGAGATGTCAGTTGCCTTCCCATCACTTGAGACATTCTGAACAATCATATCAACCACAATATTGGCATCTGCTATAGCCTTGAAGAGTCTCGCTGCAATACCTGGCCTGTCAGGTACTGCCTTGATGGTAATCTTTGATTGATTCTTATCATAGGCAACTCCTGATACAACAACCTTCTCCATCTCTTTATCCTCCTTTGTTACCAGTGTTCCAGGGTTATCATTAAAACTTGATCTCACTATAACAGGCACATTATACTTCATGGCAAACTCCACAGACCTTGTCTGTAGCACTTTTGCTCCAAGGCTTGCAAGTTCAAGCATCTCTTCATAGGATATTTTATCAAGTTTTCTTGCCTCTGGCACTATGTTGGGATCAGTTGTATAAACACCATCAACATCAGTGTAAATCTCACAAAGGTCTGCATTAAGGGCAGCAGCAATAGCCACTGCTGTGAGGTCCGAGCCTCCCCTTCCCAGTGTGGTAACCTCATCAGACTCTGTTATACCCTGAAATCCTGCAACAACAACAATATAGCCTTCCTCAAGTGCCCTCTTTGCCCTGTCTGCCTCTATCCTCTCAATCCTTGCCTTGGTATGAACAGGCTCTGTTATTATACCCATCTGCCTTCCTGTAAGGGCTATTGCCTTTTTCCCCATTGCCTGGATAGCCATTGCTGTAAGGGCAGTGGTAATCCTCTCACCTGATGAGAGAAGAAGGTCCATCTCTCTCTCACCAGGATTAGGAGATACCTCATGGGCAAGTCTTATAAGTTTGTCTGTCTCACCTGCCATTGCAGAAACAACTACAACGACCCTGTTGCCCTCATCTGCTGTCCTTACCACCCGTCTGGCAACAGCCTTTATCCTCTCGGTATTGGCAACTGAGGTTCCACCATACTTCTGAACAATGAGCATCTCTATCCATCCTCCTGAAACAATTTTATGTTTAAGCCTTAAGTCAAGGTAATAATTATCCCGCAATCATTTCTAATTTATATATAATTTTTATATTTTACTCTAAAGGAAGAATAAATTAAAACTGACTCTATCTCGTGATAATTTGTCAGTGATGCGTGACCCATCACGCATTAGGCATTCATATAATACACCCGGGAATAGATAAGAGAGTCCTCTTTTTTGTAACATTGGTTCAGGCTATATTAAGATAATACCATAATAGTAGCAGCAGAGTTCATTATCAAGGTCATTGATAAAGGTCCTCTCTATCCCGTCTTCAAAGGCGATTCTCACAAAGCAGAAACCACCTTCCAGAATAGAATGTCTTTCCTCAATGACCTCACCGACACCCCATTCATTATTTTTTCTGTGCAATACCCTGTCACCAACCCTGAGATACAGTCTCAAATATCCTCCTTTTTTAAGGATACCATACCAAAAAGTCTGTTTACCATATCTTTGAAACACATACTGTTTTTAGGGTGAGAGCCAAATTTGCTATTAGAAACATTTCCTGATTAGCGGGGTATGCCTCAAGGCCTTTATAAAGCTCAAAGGGGCAGAGCTCAAAGGGGTTTTTCGCCCCTTTGAAACCCCAGAAATAAATTTTTAAAGTTTAAATTTAAATTAATATAAGGGGAGCTTGAGGGGCGTTGCCCCTCA
>JBDOIG010000246.1:0-1085 GCA_041082235.1 Thermodesulfovibrionales bacterium
GGATAACCTTTCCTTCAGTTGGCCTGTCAAGAGTACCAAGGATATGAAGGAATGTGCTCTTTCCCACACCAGAGGCTCCAACAATTGCCACCATCTCTCCCCTTTTAATCTCAAGATCAATCCCTTTGAGGATCTTGAGTTCACCAGCAGGCGTGAAAAAGGATTTTTTAAGATTATTTACCTTTATCAGTGTCTCCATCTTTTTTAAATATACCCGTAACCCTTTTCTTTACATTACCACAGAACCTCTCCGCGCCTTTCCTGCAATTGTAAATACTGTCAGAGGTCTTTGCTGCTTCTTCTGAGGCCCTGTATATAATATTACCAGTGTATCTAATCCAGTCTCCACCCCTCCAGAGCGAGATAGCAGTAAAGAGAATTGCAATAATAAGGAAATAAAGGATTATCTTTAAAATGAATTTTAAAAACTCACTCATATCTAAGTGGCTCCACGGGATTAAGCCTTGCTGCCTGATAGGCTGGATAAACTGTTGAGAGAAGGCTTATGAGCAGGGATGAGAGTGGAACGATTATATAATCAAAGAGTTTCAATTTTACAGTTAGATGGCTGAGATAATAGACATCTGGAGGAAGTTTGATAATCTCATAGTTATTTATAAGATATCCAAGCACAAGTGAACCTGCCACTCCAAGAATTGTCCCTATGAAACCTATGATCAACCCCTGAAGCATAAATATAGCCATAATGCCCCTGTCTGATGCACCCATTGCCTTGAGGATTGCTATCTCCCTTTCCTTTTCTATCACATTCATCATCAAGGTGCTCACTATATTAAATGATGCCACAAGGACAATCAGAATAAGGATTATAAACATGGCAAACTTCTCAAGTTTGAGGGCTGAAAAAAGTGTCCTGTTCATCTTGCTCCAGTCCATTCCATAATAGGGATAGCCAAGCCTCTTCTGAATGGCCTCAACTACCCTGTCTGCCCTGTAGATATCCTTTACCTTTATTTCTATGCCTGTTACAGAGTTCCCAAGCTTGAGAAAATCCTGTGCCTCTTTTAGAGAAACCAGGGCAAGGTTGGAATCATACTCAAACATACCAACTTCAAAGATACCCG
>JBDOIG010000269.1:0-1447 GCA_041082235.1 Thermodesulfovibrionales bacterium
TAGGCACCCTTCTTCATCGCCTCCACAGCAGAGCCGATGCTTCCAAAACCAGTTATAATGAGCACCTCTGTATCATGGTCAATCTCCTTTGCCCTCTCAAGGACATCCATCCCACTCATCTCGGGCATCTTTATATCAGTAATGACCACATCAAACCTCTCTTTCTGAAGCAACTCAATGGCCTCTCTTCCATTCCTCACACCAGTTACCTCATAGCCCCCTCTCTTAAGGGTATTGAGGAGGTGTTTGAGTGTTATCTCTTCATCTTCAGCCACAAGAATCTTAAATGTCATGATTTCCCTCTTGGTAAGGTAATAATAAATGTTGTGCCTTTGCGCTCACTTTCAACTGATATCTCCCAGCCGTGTTTTTTGATGATATTATAAACAATGGCAAGGCCAAGACCCGTGCCCCTGTCCTTTGTTGTATAGAAAGGTTCAAAGACCTTTTCAAGTAATTCTTGGGGTATGCCTTTGCCTGTATCAGACACATTTATCTCTATAGCCTTCTCACCTTTAATAATTGTAACGCTCAGCTTCCCCTTCCCCTCCATAGCGTCAATGGCATTATTGAAAAGGTTTATGAATACCCTCTCCATCTGTGCAGGGTCTGCCATTACAATAATGGGTTCATCAGGTGCATCTATATTAAAATTTATTCCCTCTGTATTTCTTGTAATGCTTACAGATTTATAAGAACCAAGGATGACCTCATTAAGGTCTGTCTCCCTCATCTCAGGCTCCCTTCCCTTTGCAAATTCAAGGAGGTCTGAGACAATATGCTTTACCCGAATGGATTGAGCCATTATATCATCCACTGTCTCTCTGATAAAATCAGGCATGTTTGTAGCCTCCCTTTTGAGAACCTGCGCAGCGATATAGATATTGTTGAGGGGATTATTCAGCTCATGGGCAACGCCTGCTGCAAGGGTTCCGAGGGCTGCCAGTTTCTTTGACTGGAGGAGTTCCTCATTCTTTTTCTTAAGCTCCTCTTCCCTCTTCAAGAGTTCTTCCTCCATCTCATCAAACTTCTTTATAAGAATACCTACCTCATCAGAAACACCTTCGTGAGGGAGCCTTGTGAATTCACCCCTTCCTGTCCTTTCCACCACTGCTACAAGAAGTCTCAATCTATTTATAACGCTGCCTGTTATAAGGAAAAGAAGACCTATACCTGTTATGAGAAAAAGAGGGAAAAAGATAAGTATAGCCTTTTGAGAGACTGAGATCGTTCTTTCAACCCTCTCCCTTGCCTTTCCGTCAAGCTCCTTTGATGTAGAGATGATCTCCTCTCCGTATGTCCTGAGGGTCTGAATATTTGAATGGAGTTGTCTTAACTTAAAGACTATTGACGGATCGCCTAAAAGTTTACCTTTCTCAAATAACTCAGCTACGAGGAGCGGCTGTTCAAGGAATATGGCCTTTATCAGGGGTATCATCTTTTCATA
>JBDOIG010000283.1:0-21840 GCA_041082235.1 Thermodesulfovibrionales bacterium
GCTACCTGAGGGGGTGGAGATGGTGATGCCTGGTGACAATGTAAACATAACAGTGGAGCTAATAGCACCCATAGCCCTTGAGAAGGAGTTAAGGTTTGCCATAAGGGAAGGAGGAAGGACAGTGGGTGCAGGTGTGGTAACGGAGATTATAGAATAAACATGAATCAAAAGATCAGGATAAAATTAAGGGCTTATGATTACAGACTGCTTGATCAGTCTGTAAAGGAGATAGTGGAGACTGCGCAGAGGACAGGTGCGCGTGTGGCAGGACCCGTACCTCTGCCAACGAAGATAAGCAGGGTTACAGTTCTCAGGTCTCCACACATTGACAAAAAGTCAAGAGAGCAATTTGAAATCAGAACTCATAAGAGACTTCTTGACATATATGACCCAACACCTCAGACAGTAGATGCCCTTATGAAACTTGAGCTGGCTGCAGGTGTTGATGTGGAGATTAAGCTATGACGGGAATACTCGGCAAGAAAATAGGGATGACACAGATATTTATTGAAGATGGCAGGGCGATTCCGGTCACTGTTATTCAGGCAGGCCCGTGTCCAGTTATTGATATAAAAACTCCTGAAAGAGATGGATATGAAGCAGTGAAAATCGGTTTTGAAGAACTTAATAAGGTTAAAAATATCACAAGGCCTCTTCTTGGGATATTCAAGAAGGCTGGTTTAAAGCCTCATAGAATAATAAAAGAATTCAGGATGAGCGGTCTTAAGGTGGGAGACCTTGTTACAGTAGATAGATTTAAAAAAGGTGACAGGATATCTGTAAGTGGAATTTCTAAGGGAAAAGGATTTCAGGGAATTATGAAGAGGTGCAGGGCACATGGTGGTCCTGGCTCCCATGGCTCCATGTTCAACAGGGCACCTGGTTCAATTGGTTCAAGTTCTTTCCCCTCAAGGGTATGGAAGAATAAGAGCATGCCAGGTCATATGGGTTCCGAGAGGATGACGGTAAAGAATCTTACAGTTATAGAAGTTATGCCTGAGAAGAATCTCCTATTAATAAAGGGTGCTGTCCCGGGAGCCTATGGAAGCTATGTGGAGATAAGAAAGGAAGATTGATATGGAGATAGATATTAGGGATATAAATAATTCTGTTATTGGTAAATATACTACGGAGAAACTTGATCCTGCCTCTGTAAAAGAAGAGGTGATTCATCAGGTGGTTGTAAACTATCTTGCCAATCAGAGGCAGGGCACACATTCCACAAAGACACGTGGTGAAGTAAGCGGAGGTGGCAGGAAGCCCTGGAGGCAGAAGCATACAGGCAGGGCAAGACAGGGTAGTATCAGGGCTCCCCACTGGGTTGGTGGCGCAATAGTCTTTGGACCAAAACCAAGAGATTATTTCTACGAATTACCAAAGGCACTCAGGAAGGTTGCATTAAGAGAGGCAATTGAGGGAAAGCTCAGAGATAATGAACTTTTTCTTTTAGATAGCATCAAGATTGATAAGCCAAAGACAAAAGAGATGGTCTCAATACTTAAGAAACTGGGGCTTGACGGAAGCGTCTTAATAATTACACCAGATAAGGATGAGAATCTTATACTTTCCTCAAGGAATATCCCACAGGTTACAGTGAAAAGAGTACTTGATGTAAATGCCTATGATATCGTAAGTCATAATAGAGTTCTTGTTTTGAAAGAAGCTATGCAGAAACTGGAGGCTGAGCGGCTATGAATCTTACTATATACGATGTGATAAAAAGCCCCCTTTTTACAGAAAAAGGGCATTTTATAAAAGAAAGAGAAAACAAGATACTGCTTGAAGTTCATCCAGAGGCTAATAAGATAATGATAAAGAAGGCAGTTGAAGAGCTCTTTAAGGTAAAGGTGGAAAAGGTAAACATCATCAATACAAAAGGAAAGATGAGAAGGCGGGGTCGTTATGAAGGCTTTTCTTCTGGAATAAAGAAGGCAATAGTAACCCTGAAGCCTGGAGAGAAACTTGATTTCATTGAAGGAGCGTGATGCCCGATGGGAATAAAGGTTTATAAGCCAGCATCTCCTGGAAGAAGGTTCATGACATCATCTGACTTTACGGATGTCACTGCTGAGGAACCTTATAAGCCTCTTACCGTACCTTTAAAAAAGACAGGAGGAAGGAATCATTTTGGCAGAGTAACAGCCTGGCACAGGGGTGGCGGAAACAAGAGGCTATACAGGATAATAGATTTTAAACGGGATAAGCTTGGTATCCCCGCAAAGGTTGAGACCATAGAATATGATCCCAACAGGTCTGCAAGGATAGCCCTCTTGAAGTATGCTGATGGTGAGCGTAGATATATCATTGCTCCCCTTGGTTTGAAGGTTGGGGATGAGGTGATGGCAGGCAGCGGAGTGGAGGTAAAGGTCGGTAACGCCATGCCACTCAATGAGATCCCCCTTGGCACATTCATCCATAATATAGAACTACGTCCTGGCGAGGGTGGAAAACTTGTTCGCGCAGCTGGTACAGCAGCTCAGCTTGTGGCAAAGGAGGACAAGTATGTTCAGGTAAAGATGCCATCAGGTGAAGTCAGGGTGGTGCTTTCCAATTGTATGGCTACAATCGGTCAGGTGAGCAATCCTGATCATGAAAATATATCTATTGGAAAGGCAGGAAGAATGAGATGGCTTGGAAGGAGACCCATTGTAAGGGGTGTGGCCATGAATCCAATAGACCATCCCCTTGGAGGTGGTGAAGGAAAGAGCTCTGGTGGAAGGCCAGCATGCACTCCATGGGGAAAACCTGAGGGTGTCAAGACAAGAAAGAATAAAAAGACAGATAAATTTATTGTGAAGAGGCGCAAATGATGAGGGAGATTATAGAGAAAACAGAGTTTAAAGAGAGGTCGGGCTTCCGACTGCTGACTTTTGCTTTATGTAGCAGGAGGCATTATGCCGAGGTCGCTTAAAAAAGGTCCATTTGTTGAGCCGAAACTAATGAAAAAGGTTTTAGCCATGATTGACAGTGGTGATAAAAAGATTATAAAGACATGGTCAAGAAGGTCTACTATTGTGCCTGAATTTATTGGTTTTACCTTTGCTGTTCATAATGGAAAGAAGTTTATACCCGTCTATGTGACAGAAAATATGGTCGGTCATAAACTCGGTGAATTTGCACCTACAAGGACATTTAAAGGTCACGGTAGCGCAGCAGAAAAGGTGGAGAAAAAGGGATAAAATATGGAGTCAAAGGCAATAGCAAGATATATCAGGATAACTCCAAGGAAGGCAAGGAGGGTGCTTGACCTTATCAGGGGTAAGAAGGCAGGAGAGGCTGTAATTGCCCTGAGATTCATGCCTTATCGGGCGGCTCGTTATGTAGAGAAGGTCCTCAGGTCTGCGATGGCTAATGCAATGCAGAAATCACCCAATCTTGATGTTGATTCACTTAAGATAGCCCATGCTGTTGCTGATGAGGGCCCTATGATGAAGAGGATAGAACAGAGGGCAATGGGAAGGGCAAATGTTATTAGAAAAAAGACCTGTCATATTACAATAGTGCTTGCCTCTGAGCAAGAAAAGGAGGTTTAGTTTGGGACAGAAGGTTCATCCTTTTGCAAACAGAATAGGGATAATCAGGACATGGGATTCAAGATGGTTTGCCCGTAAGGCAAAGGATTTTTCACATTTACTCAATGAAGACATAAATATCAGGAAGAGCCTGAAAGAGAGATTGTATCACGCTGGCGTATCAAAGATAGAGATAGAGAGAATAGGCCAGAAGATGAGAATTACAATTCATACTGCAAGGCCTGGCATCATAATTGGTAAAAAGGGAGCAGAGGTTGACAGGCTTAAAAAAGAGCTTGAAGTGCTTACTGGCAAGCAGGTAAATATAGATATAAAAGAAATAAGAAAACCTGAGCTTGATGCCCAGCTTGTGGCTGAGAATATCGCCCTTCAACTTGAAAAGAGGGTATCCTTCAGAAGGGCCATGAAAAAGGCGGTATCAAGTGCTCTTAGATTTGGTGCCCTTGGTGTTAAGGTTTCCTGTGCCGGAAGGCTTGCAGGAGCTGAGATTGCAAGGGCTGAGTGGTACAGAGAAGGAAGGGTACCTCTTCATACATTCAGGGCTGATATAGATTATGGATTCAGTGAGGCCAGGACAACGTACGGAAAGATCGGAGTAAAGGTCTGGATATACAAGGGTGAAATATTGCCAGAAAGGGCGACGGTGTCTGCAGAGGGTGAAACATCATGGGGTTAAAACAGTTTGTCTGTGCCCTGAGATGGTAATAAACCAGAAGAGAGAGGGACTTAAAGATGTTAATGCCTAAAAAAGTTAAGTACAGAAAGATGCAGAAAGGCAGGATGTATGGAAAGGCATACAGAGGTAGCTCTATTGCCTTTGGAGAATTTGGCCTGAAGGCCCTTGAGCCTGGCTGGATAACAAGCAGGCAGATTGAGGCAGCGAGGGTGGCTATACAGAGACATCTAAAGAGAGGCGGTAAACTCTGGATACGGATATTCCCGGATAAACCCATTACAAAAAAACCTGCTGAGACAAGGATGGGTAAAGGAAAGGGCAATCCTGAATACTGGGTTGCTGTTGTAAAGCCAGGGCGGATACTTTATGAGATCGGTGGAGTAAGTGAACAGGTTGCTATGGAGGCAATGAGGCTGGCTTCTTATAAACTACCGGTTGCGACAAAAATTGTAAAGAGAGAGGAGGCCCTGTTATGAAGGCTTCCAAACTCAGGGAACTCACTGTTGAGGAACTCAGGCAAAAGGAGAATGAACTGAGAAAGGAGCTTCTTCACCTGAGAATTCAGAAATCAACAGGTGATATACAGAATCCTAATAGATTGAGACAGGTTAAAAGGGACATAGCAAGGGTCCTTACAATAATAACTGAAAAACAATCAGGGTCTCCAGAAAATCATTAGATTTTTTGGGGTACTTAAAAAGGTATCATAGAGGATAGAATTATGCCAAAGAAGATTTTTACTGGGAAGGTTGTTAGTGACAGGATGGACAAGACAGTTGTTGTAGAAGTAACGAGACTTGTCCAGCACCCGGTCTATAAGAAGACCGTTAAATACAGGAAAAAATTTATGGCCCATGATGAGGGAAACAGGTGCAAGGTTGGCGATATTGTGTCAATTGTAGAGTCAAGGCCCCTTAGCAGGCGTAAGAGATGGGTTGTGCTTGATATTGTGAAAAAGGCAGTTACTTCACCTGAAGTCAGAGACCCTTTAACTGAGGGAGGTCTGAAATGATACAGCTCAGGACAATGCTTGAGGTCGCTGACAACTCAGGTGCCAAAAAGGTTCAATGTATAAAGGTGCTTGGTGGTTTTCATAAAAAATATGCCAGACTCGGTGATGTTATAATTGTCAGCGTCAAAGAGGCCCTTCCTGACAGTAATATTAAGAAGGGAGATAAGGCAAAGGCCGTGGTTGTGAGGACCAAAAAGGAGACCAGAAGACCTGATGGAACCTATATTAGGTTTGATCAGAACGCTGTTGTCCTGATCAATGCCCAGGGAGAACCCATAGGCACAAGGATATTCGGGCCTGTTGCAAGAGAGCTTAGATGGAAGGAGTTCACAAAAATAATCTCACTTGCGCCAGAGGTTCTTTAAGGAGGAAGGATGTCATTGAGGATAAAAAAGAATGATACAGTAGTTGTAATATCAGGAAAACATAAAGGTAAAAGGGGCAGGGTAATAAGAGTATTGCCATCTAATGATAAGGTAATAGTTGAAAAGATTAATATTGTAAAAAGGCATATGAAGCCGAGTAAGAAATATGCTCAGGGAGGTATTATCGAAAAAGAGGCTCCCATTCATATATCAAATGTTATGCTTCTTTGCCCCAAATGTGATAAACCAACAAGGATAGGTAGCCAGCTCCTGTCTGATGGCAATAAGGTCAGGGTCTGCAAGAAGTGTAAGGAGGTAATAGATACATAATGGTCCCGAGATTGAAGGAAAAATTCAGGAAAGAAATAGTTACAGCTATGATAAAGGAATTTTCATATAAGAATATTATGGAGGTGCCTCGCCTTACAAAGGTTGTTATAAATGTGGGGCTTGGAGAGGCAATCCAGAACATAAAACTACTGGAGACGGTACAGAAAGAGGTCGCTCAAATAACAGGCCAGAGGCCTGTTCAGACAAGGGCAAAGAAGGCAATAGCTGCCTTTAAACTGAGGAAGGGAGTTCCCATAGGATGCATGGTAACACTCAGGGGTGACAGGATGTATGAATTCCTTGATAGATTTATCAATCTCAGCCTTCCTAGGATAAGGGATTTTAAAGGTGTACCTACTAAAAGTTTTGATGGACATGGCAATTATACACTTGGAATAAAGGAGCAGCTCATATTCCCTGAGATAGATGCAGATAAGGTTGATTTCATTTATGGAATGGATATAACCATATGCACAACAGCGAAGACAGATGAAGAGGCAATGGCATTGCTCAAACATCTGGGTATGCCTTTCAGGAAAGGTGTTAAGAAATAGCGGGTCCCTAAAAAATCTCAAGATTTTTTTGGATACCAGGAAGGAGAAATCAAATGGCCAGAGTTTGCATGATTGAAAAATCTAAAAGGCCCCCAAAATTCAGTACACGGCAGAGAAATAGATGTAGGGTCTGCGGAAGGCCGAGGGCATATTTAAGAAAATTTGGACTTTGCAGGGTATGTTTTAGAGAACTAGCACATCAGGGACTTATCCCTGGAGTGAGAAAGGCAAGCTGGTAATAGAGGTGAAGAATGGTTACTGATCCCATAGCTGATATGCTTACAAGGATAAGAAATGCCATAATGATAAGAGCGGAAAAGGTTGATGTGCCCGCCTCAAGGCTGAAGCTTGAGATAGCAAAGATAATGAAAGAAGGAGGATTTATCAGGGGATATAAGATAATAAAAGATAAGAGGCAAGGCACATTAAGAATCTCTTTGAAATATGCAGATGGTCAATCCGCTATAAACGGTCTCAGGAGGATAAGCAAACCAGGTAGAAGGGTATATGTAGGGGTTGATAAACTTCCTCAGGTGATGGGAGGAGTTGGCATGGCGATCCTTAGCACACCAAAGGGAGTGATGTCTGACAAGAGATGCCGTGAGGCAAAGGTTGGCGGAGAGGTTCTCTGTTATATCTGGTGAAAGGAGTTTAAAAATGTCACGCATAGGGAAAAAGCCTATAGAGATACCAAAAGGTGTGGATGTCAGGATTGATAAAAATTTTGTTATGGCCAAGGGGCCAAAAGGAAGCCTTACAGTAGAGATACATCCAAGGATAAAGATATCTCTGAAAGATGGGAAGATAATCCTTCAAAGACCGACGGACGAAAAACAGGATAAGGCCTTACATGGAACGATGCGGGCACTCGTGGCAAGCATGATTGATGGTGTGACAAAGGGATATGAAAGGGTCCTTGAGATATTTGGAGTTGGCTACAGGGCTCAGCTTCAGGGCAATAGACTTATATTCAGCCTTGGCTATTCCCATCCTGTGGAGTTTCAATTGCCTGAAGGGATAAAGGCAACTGTGGATTCAAAACAGACCACCATAACACTTTCAGGAGCTGATAAGCATCTTCTTGGACAGATAGCAGCAAATATAAGGGCTTTAAGGCCACCTGATCCTTACAAAGGTAAGGGGATAAGATATGCGGGTGAGCATTTAAAACTCAAACCTGGTAAGGCTGGAAAGAAATAATAAGGGAGGTTTTTCCTTGGGAAGGATAAAAGACAGGAGAAGATTAAGACATGACAGGATAAGGAAAAAGGTCTTCGGGACATCAGAGAGACCCAGGCTCTGTGTCTATAAGAGTCTTAAATATATTTATGCCCAGTTGGTAGATGACACCAGGGGTTATACACTTCTGAGTGCAACAAGCTTTGAGAAGGATTTTTCTGATCTTCGTAGCAGGGATAATATTGAGGCTGCCAGGAGGGTCGGTGAGCTCATAGCAAAGAGGGCACTTGAGAAGGGAATCAAGAGTGTTGTTTTTGACAGGAGTGGTTATCCCTATCATGGAAGGATAGCTGCTCTTGCAGATGCTGCAAGGGCAGCTGGACTTGAATTTTAAGCAAGGAGGTCTCGGGTAGGTGCCAAAGATAATAGTGGAGAGGATAAATCCAGAAGGGCTGGAACTAAAGGATAAGATAGTTTATATAAACAGGGTCGCAAAGGTTGTCAAGGGCGGGAGGAGATTCTCCTTCAGCGCCCTTGTGGTTGTTGGTGACGGCAACGGAGTTGTTGGAGCAGGCAAGGGAAAGGCCTCAGAGGTACCCGATGCAATAAAAAAGGCAATTGAACAGGCAAAGAAGAGCCTTATAAGAATCCCGATTAAAAATGGCACTATACCCTATCAGATCACTGGAAAGTTTGGAGCTGTAAAGGTTGTAATGAATCCCGCACCAAGGGGAACAGGTATCATAGCTGGTGGAGGTGTCAGGGCGCTCTTTGAGGTTGCGGGTATTACAGATATAGTAGCAAAGGTCATAGGAAATCATAATGCCTTCAATACAGTATGGGCAACCATACAGGGGTTTAAGGAGCTCAAAGATCCAGAGGCAGTTCTCAGGATAAGGGGAAAGATTGAGGAGGTTCAGGAGGAGGTTAATGCATGAAAAAGATAGCAATCACTCTTAAAAGAGGTTATCCCGGAGTTCCTGAAAAACAGAGAAGAATACTTCAGGCCCTTGGCTTAAGGAAGAGGCATCAGACAGTTATAAAGGACGATGTGCCTTCCATAAGAGGAATGATCTCAAAGATAACACATTTGATAGAAGTAAAGGAGACTTTACAATGAAGATAGAGGACTTAAAACCCGCACCAGGGGCGAGGAAAAAGAAAAAAAGGATAGGTAGAGGAATTGGCTCTGGCCATGGAAAGACCTCTACCAAGGGCCATAAAGGCCAGAAGGCCCGTTCAGGAGGGACAAAAGGGCCTGGCTTTGAAGGTGGCCAGATGCCCCTTCAGAGGAGGCTTCCAAAGAGAGGATTTACAAATACTCCTTTCAGAAAAGAATTTGCAGTTGTTAACCTGAAGGATATAGAGAAACTCGGTCTGGAGGATATAAGCCCTGAGGTGCTTCTTGAGAAGGGTTTAATAAGGAATATCAAGGATGGATTAAAGGTCCTGGCAGATGGAGATATTAAAAGGCCTGTTAAGATAAAGGCACATGCCTTCAGTAAGGCTGCCCTTGAAAAGCTCAAGGCTTCAGGGTCTACAGTTGAGGTGATAAGCGGTTGAGAATCTTTGAGGTCTTCCAGAATATCTTTAAGATTGAAGAGCTAAAGAACCGTATTGTCTTTACTCTTGTAATGCTCATAGTCTATAGAATTGGCGCCCATATACCCACTCCTGGAATTAATGGTGAGGCACTCAGCAGATTTCTTACAGAGAAAGGCGGAGCCCTCATGGGTTTTTTTGATATGTTTTCAGGTGGGGCACTTTCTAGGCTCACTATATTCGCCCTTGGCATAATGCCCTATATAAGTGCATCCATTATCCTGCAGCTTTTGACTGTTGTGATACCGGCAATAGGAAAACTTGCAAAGGAGGGTGAATACGGGAGAAAAAAGATCGTTCGTTATACAAGGTACGGGACAGTTATAATAAGTGCTATACAGTCATTCTTTATCGCGGTGGGGCTTGAGACCATGTCTCAGGGAGAATTTATAACTAATCCTGGCTGGGGATTCAGGCTCATGACCATGGTTACCCTTACATCTGGCACTGCCTTCATTATGTGGCTTGGAGAACAGATAACAGAGCGGGGAATCGGAAACGGAATCTCCCTGATAATCTTTGCTGGTATAGTGGCGAGGATGCCAAATGCCGTGGTTAACACCGTAAGATTGATAAGGTCTGGAGAGCTTTCAATATTATTTGTGATATTCTTAATATTCCTTATGGTTGCTGTTGTGGCTGGCATTATATACATAGAAAGAGGCCAGAGAAAGATACCTGTTCAATATGCGAAAAGGGTTGTGGGCAGGAAGGTTTATGGAGGTCAGAGCACTCACCTTCCTTTAAAGATCAACACCTCAGGAGTGATACCTCCGATATTTGCATCATCAATAATTATGTTTCCAGCTACCATTGCAGGATTCGCCGGTATTCCATGGGTCCAGGGTGTAGCAAGGCAACTTTCACCAGGAACCATCATATATACCCTGCTTTATGTGGGGCTTATATTCTTTTTTGCCTATTTCTATACAGCCATTATATTCAATCCTGTTGATATAGCAGATAACCTTAAAAAATATGGAGGATTCATTCCTGGAATAAGGCCCGGTCAGAAGACTTCAGAATATATATACAGGGTCTTAAGCAGGCTTACCTTCGTGGGTGCAGTATATTTATCAATAGTATGTATTCTGCCGGAGATTCTTATTAAAAAGGCAAATGTACCTTTTTATTTTGGTGGAACCTCTCTGCTGATTGTTGTTGGAGTTGCCCTTGATACAGTCTCACAGATTGAGGCTCATCTCGTTACCAGGTCTTATGAAGGATTTCTTAAAAAGGGCAGGCTTAAAGGTAGAAGAGGCTAAAATACGGGTCTGGAAGTTTTTACATTTAATAGCGCTTATAACTAAATAAGCTAAGGTAGTTGTGATTATATTGAAATCACCACATGAGATAAAGATGATTGAAAGGGCATGTAAGATTGTAGCTGGTGCCCTTGAGATGCTTGAAGGAGTTATCAGGCCTGGTATAAAGACAAAGGAGCTTGAGGAGTATGCTGAGGCATATATCCAGGCAAAGGGTGGCAAGCCAGCCTTTAAAGGCTATAGAGGATATCCGGCAAGCATATGCGTTTCTATAAATAATCAGGTTGTGCATGGGATACCCTCGGAAAGGAGACTTCAGGAAGGTGATATCGTTAGCATAGACCTTGGAGTAATATACGAGGGATACTACGGAGATGCAGCTCGTTCCTATGCGGTGGGAAGTATCGGAGAACTCCAGCGTAAGCTTTTGGAGATAACTGAAAAGGCACTTTATATAGGGATTGAAAAGGCAAGGGCTGGCAACAGGGTAGGAGATATCTCCTCAGCAATTCAGACCTATGTTGAATCAAATGGTTTCTCTGTTGTGCGGGCCTTTGTGGGACATGGGGTTGGAAAGTTTCTTCACGAAGAACCTCAGGTGCCAAATTTTGGCAAGCCCGGTAAGGGTCCGAGGCTCAAGGAAGGGATGACCATTGCTATAGAACCAATGGTCAATACAGGTTTACCTGATGTTATGATACTCAATGATGGCTGGACAGCGGTAACGGTTGATGGTGGTTACTCAGCACACTTCGAGCACACAGTGGTTATAACGAAGAACGGTGCCCAAATCTTGACTAAATTGAATTAAAAAGGTATAATGCAAAATTGCCCAAAGAAGAGAGCATAGAGGTTCAGGGAACGGTCGTTGAGGTCCTGCCCAATGCCATGTTCAGGGTAGAACTGGACAATGGCCAGGTTATTCTGGCTTACATTTCAGGGAAAATGAGGATGCATTTTATTAGAATTTTGCCTGGTGATAAGGTGCTTGTTGAGCTTTCACCTTATGACCTTACGAAGGGAAGAATAACTTACAGGTTTAAATAAAAGGAGACCCATATGAAAGTAAGATCATCCGTAAAACCCATTTGCTCAAAATGTAAGATTATTAAGCGCAGGGGTGTGATAAGGATCATCTGCGAAAACCCGAAGCATAAGCAGAGACAGGGGTAATTATTTTCAATGTCGGAATTAAAAAATGTAAGAGGTGAACAATGGCAAGGATAGCAGGAGTAGATTTGCCAAAGAATGAAAGGGTAGAGATTGCCCTTACAAGGCTCTTTGGTATTGGTAGGTCGTTATCAAATAAGATTCTTAGAGAAACCGGTGTTAATCCTGATACAAGGGTCAAAGATCTCAAGGATGACGAGGTTGTCAAGATAAGATCTGTTATAGAGAGAGATTATAAGGTTGAAGGTGAGCTCCGCAGGGAGATAGCAATGAATATAAAGAAGCTCATGGATATTGGCTCCTACAGGGGTATAAGGCACAAGCTGGGACTTCCTGTAAGGGGTCAGAGGACAAGGACAAATGCAAGAACCCGCAAGGGTCCCAGAAGGGCGGCTGTGGGTAAGAAGAAGGAGGCATAAATGGCTCAGAAAAAAAGAGGTACAAAGAAAGAAAAGAAGCATGTAACAGCAGGTGTTGCCCATATACAGGCAACCTTTAATAATACAATTGTTACGATTACTGACCAGAATGGGAATGTCCTCACATGGGCTTCAGCAGGGAGCCTTGGTTTTAAGGGCTCCAGAAAGGGCACCCCCTATGCAGCTCAGATGGCTGCCGAGGCCGCTGCTAAAAAGGCAATGGATATGGGTTTAAGACAGATTGATGTGCTAGTAAAAGGTCCCGGTGCTGGAAGGGAGTCAGCCATCAGGGCATTGCAGGCTGCAGGTCTTGATATAAACCTGATCAAGGACGTAACACCGGTACCTCATAATGGATGCAGACCCCCTAAGAGAAGAAGGGTATGATACTATTTAAATCACTAATTAAGGAGGTTGAAAAATAAATGGCAAGATATACAGAGGCAGTTTGCAGGCTCTGCAGGCGTGAGGGAGAAAAACTCTTCCTCAAGGCTGACAGATGCTATACAGATAAATGCGCTATAGAAAGGAGAAAATACCCACCCGGACAGCACTGGCAGAATAGACCCAAGCCATCTGACTATGGATTACAACTGAGGGAGAAACAGAAATTAAAAAGGATATATGGGGTACTTGAAAGACAATTCAGGAGATATTTTGAGATAGCCTCAAAGAAAAAGGGTGTAACAGGAGAGGCGCTCCTGCAGCTTCTTGAATTGAGGCTTGACAATACATTACACAGACTCGGCTTTGCTTCCGGGATAAGGGTTGCGAGGCAACTTGTGACTCATGGCCATGTCCTTGTTAATGGTAAAAAGGTGAACATACCGTCTTACAATTTAAGACCCGGTGATGTTATTGAGATAAAAGAGCAGAGCAGGGATCTTCAGGTAATAAAAGAGAGTCTTGAAAAGGCGCAACATAGAGAAATTCCATCATGGCTTGAACTGGATGTACAGAATATGAGGGGAAAGGTTCTTCATGTGCCTTCAAGAGATGAGATACCTGTCACGGCCCGCGAACAGCTGGTGGTAGAATTATATTCAAAGTAGCGCAGTTTAAATGAAAAAAAGACAGTTTTATTAAAAACTGCTCTATTGCACAAAAATGAAGGAGATAAGCTCCTTTGAAATTTGAATAAAGCTTTATTCCATTAAAATTTTGAAGGGCGAAGCCCTTCAAAGGAGGTTTTATGAATTTAAGGAAAAAGGGTTTTCAGCTTCCTCAGAGAATAAAATTTGATGAAGATACATTAAGCCCCACATTTGGAAGGCTCACTGCAGAGCCCTTTGAAAGAGGATATGGCATCACCGTAGGCAATGCCATGAGAAGAGTTCTTCTTTCGTCAATTACAGGAGCAGCTGTTACTGCTGTAAAGATAAAGGGGGTGCTTCACGAATTTTCTTCAATTGATGGCGTCAAAGAAGATGTAGTGGATATTATTTTAAATGTAAAAAAAATAAGGATGCGCATTCACGGAGATGGTAAGAAGACGACGGGTTCAATTGCTGAGAAAGGGCCAAAGGTGGTTACCGCAGGGGATATTAAGGTTGATGGCTCGGTGGAGATACTCAATCCTGAACTTCCTATAGCTACCCTTGACAAGGGAACTACCTTTGAGATGGAGCTCTACATGAGCACGGGAAAGGGTTATGTGCCTGCTGAGGTGAATAAAGAGGCAGGTCTTCCTATAGGTGTGATTGCAGTTGATTCTCTTTTCAGTCCCGTGAAGAGGGTTAATTTCTGGGTAGAAAAGGCAAGGGTTGGGAGGTCAACTGATTATGATAAACTCATAATGGAGATAACCACTGATGGCAGTATCACCCCGGAGAGGGCAATATCTGAAGCAGCAGGAATACTTGTTGAACATTTTGACCTTTTTATACTTGAAGAAGATGCTATTTATCCAATGGAAGACAGGGCGAGTTTAATCTCTCAGCAGGGTAGTTCCCCAATAAATGAGAATCTCCTCAAGAGCATTGACGAGCTTGAACTTTCTGTACGGGCCCATAACTGCCTCAAGAATGCAAATATCCAGACAATAGCTGATCTTGTGCAAAAGACAGAACAGGAGATGCTGAAGACCAAAAACTTTGGAAGGAAGTCTCTTAATGAGATAAAAGAGATATTAAGGAGTATGGGTCTTGAATTAGGTATGAAGATTGATACAGAGGCACTTAAGGCACTACAGGCAGGAGGTAAAGGAAATGCGGCATAAAGTTGACGGAAGGCTCTTTGGAAGGCCTGCAAATCAGAGAAAGGCACTCTTGAGGAACCTTGTTGCCTCATTAATAGAGCACCAGAGAATAGAAACCACCCTACCGAGGGCAAAGGAAACAAAGAGGATTGCTGAAAGACTTGTAAGCCTTGCAGTGAAGGGGGACCTTGCATCCAGAAGACTTGCTCAGACCTATCTTCCAAACAAGGGACTGGTCAGTCAGCTTTTTAAAGAGATAGGTCCAAGATTCGCTGGCCGGAATGGAGGTTATCTGAGAATAGTAAGAACAAGGCGCAGGGTAAATGACAGGGCAGAGCTTGCTGTACTTGAATTTGTTGATTATGAGGATATAATGAGAAAGCATGAGGAGAAGAAAGAATCAAAATCAGAGGAGAAAAAGTGATAGATATACTGGCTATTATAATAGTCCTTGCTGTATATTTACTGCTGCAACTGGTTGTGTTTCCAAGACTTGGGGTCCCCACATGAGGCATCCCTTCAAGGGATCTGGAGAATCCTGAGAAAAACCAGCGTCTAAGTTGTCCTACTACTCCTCAGAAAAAATAAGTTCAAGGGCTGCGGTTTTTTCATTGACATAATCAAGAAGATACTTTTCTTTTTTCTTTAACTTGAAGAGCTCGTCAGCCATATTAATTGACGCAAGAATGGCTGCCTTTAAGGGAGGAGTAGAGGGAGAATTTTTAAGAATCTCTCTTATCCTGGCATCGACAAATTTGGCAAGTTCATTCATGTATTGTGGTGAGGCCTCTCCTTTGATGATATATTTTTGTCCGAGTATATAGACCTCTGTGCTTTTTATCATATCTCAATCTCCTCAATCTCGCGCATGATTTCCTGAATCTCTTTTTTTACATAGAGCCTTTCAGTTTTAAGCTCCTCAATCTCCTTTGCCTGCTTCTTTATAAGCTCTTCAAGTTCTTCTACCTTTTTTTGAAGCCGCTGATTCTCATTCTTTATTGCCCTTGCTCTTTCAATAAATCTTGCTATCTTTTCACCGAACTCCCTGATCCCTGTTTCCTCCAGGGCATTCGGGGGTTCCATCTCACCATCATCAAACAATCCCTTCTTCATGTTCTTAAAATACCAGAAAAAATATAGTTCTTGCAAGTGATTATGAATTACCTCAACCTGCTGATAGAAAGGCTTTAAATAGCAGGGCATGCCTCAAGGCCTTTAAAATGCGACAAAAATTTATTAATTATGTAGCAAGAAGCTTATCACCAAAAGGTGAAGTAAATTATGTTCGGCAAGGTTGATTAAGAAGCTTAACATTAAGGTGTCGCTATAAAGTCTTTTCGGCATACCCTGCCATTTCTATTGGCAAAAGAGGGGAATTATGCGTTATGGGTGAGGAGTCATCTGATTACGCATTACTCATCACGGATTACGAATTTATCTGATATAATAAACAGATGAAACAACTATTTCAGATATTACTGATTATTTCCTTCCTTGGAATCTACTCTGAGGCTGGGATCTCCACAAAATCACAGATTTTATGGGATATCGCTGCTGCTTCAACATCAGTTGATAATTGTTCGGATGAAATGCTGGAGCGACCAAGACAATATCTTCAATCATTTGAATTTCAAAAAGCAATAGATACCTTAAAAGACCTTGAAGGATGTATTATTGTCTCCGACCTTGTGCTTTTTATGAAGGCAGAGGCCCTGATGGCCCTTTCACCAGAGGATGCCCGTAAGACTTATGAAAAACTAATTCTTACCTGTGAATTACAGCCCTGCTCCCCTCTTCTCGTTAAAAAGGCAAGATTTGCCCTGATAGAGCTATTGCTCCTTGATGACAGAAATCGCGCAATAAAAGAACTGGAGCGATACATTGAAAAATATCCATTAGATGACTATGCACATTATCTTCTTGCTTATTTGAAGGAAAAAGATGGTGTTGATGTAAGTTCTATTTACAAGAGACTATTTATAAAAAATAGCAGCTTATCGTCCTTAATTAAGGACAGGATTAATTATAATATGCTCAGCCCTGAAGAGTTTGAAGAAAAAATAAAGGGTCTTTTAAAACTTGTTCGATATGATGAGGCCGAGCTTGCTATAAAGAAGAGACTTGAAGAAGAAAAAAATCCTTTAAAAATAGAAAACCTGAGAAGATTTCTTGGAAACATTTACTTCAAGGAGAAAAGATACGGGGAGGCAGCAGAGGAATTCCTTTTATCAAAAGAATACTATTTGCTTGGTCTATCCTATCTCAGGTCTGGTAATGATGAAGAGGCAAGAAAGGTTATAAATAGATTGATAAACGCAAGGGACAGGAGGGTTGTACCCCTTGCAATTGCCTTTGCAAGGACACTAAGGGACAGGGGGGATTCCGGAGGAGCTATAAATTATCTTGAGAGGCTTTTAAAATACTTTCCTTTTGACTCAGAACAGATTCAATGGGCAATTGCATGGACTCATTACAGGACGGGTAATTATGAAGAGGCCAAAAACCGTCTCCTGGAACTTCAGAAAAAATATAAAAGGCCCCGTTATGATTACTGGCTTCTCAGGATAGCAGAGGTATACACTAAAAAATCTAAGGATTTTTTAGGGACCCCGGAGGTCAGAAAACAGATACCAGAAACAGGAGAAGGTATTTCTTCCGGCTATAGAAAGCTCATAGAACAGGACAGCGGATTTTATAGCCTCCTTGCAAGGCAGAGGCTTGAAAAACTTGAGGGCAAAGAGATCACAGAGGTTGTAAATGCACAGGCTTCGGGGCCTTCAATTTTACAAACCATTACACCTTCCTCTGAAGACCATAATTTCAATCCCTATCGGCCTGTTTTTAGAAGGTTTTCAATCTTTCTCAGGCTTGGGCTCAAGGAGGAACTCACAGAAGAGATAACAGCACTTGTGAAAGACTGCTTGGCGGAGGCCCCACCCTGGGAACTTCCTGTTACTTTGCCGGAAATATCATCAAATTCAGAGAGGCCAGCCCCTCTTAAGACATCATATTCATTGTACCTTTCAAATTATGAAACAAGTGATTGCAAGGAAATTCTCAAGGATATCGGTTTTTTCTTTTATAGTGCAGGTCAGTATTACAGGGCAGTGGCTCTTTATTCAATATTGAAGACGCTTCCTGATATGCAGGTCAGGATTGATGATAGATACCTCTATCCCTTTATCTATCCTGAGCTGCTCTTAAATGTCTCAAGGCTTTATACTGTTGACCCTTATCTGCTTCTTTCAATCATCCGTGAAGAAAGCAGATATAATCCAGAGGCTATATCTCCAGCAGGTGCCAGGGGACTCATGCAGATAATGCCTTATACAGCAGAAAGACTTATAAGGGCTACCTTTGACCATCAGGAGCGCTACCCAAAAATTTTAAATTCTTCTTGGCCTCAATATCTGCAGAATAACTCTAACCATTCACAGAGATTATATGATCCGGAACTGAATATACATCTTGGAGCATTGTATTTCAAAAGACTTCTTGAACAATATAAAGATATTCCACTGGCCATAGCTGCATATAATGCTGGAGAGCGTGCGGTGGACTCATGGCTAAAAAATGGTTATTCATCCGTTGATGAGTTTATTGAGGATATTCCATATGGAGAGACCATGAATTATGTAAAAAGGGTTCTTACAACGTATGAAAAGTATTTAAGGATATATGGAGTGAAAAGGTAGAGCTGAACATATCGTGAATTTAAGAAAAATTTAGAGACATTATATACCATAAGGAATAAACTCAAGATTCTGAGTTCATGAAAAATAAAAATAAAGGATAAGCTGTGATTAAACTCCTGCACATATCAGACCTTCATCTGGGCAAATCCTTCACCAGCCTTGGTGAAAAAGGGAAAATTTTAAGAGAGACCCAGTTAGACACCTTTAAAAAAATTATAGAATTAGGCAAAAAGGAAGGGGTTGTCGGGGTATTAATTGCAGGCGACTTATTTGATTCAAATAGTGTTGGCAGACTTTTAGATGTGGTTCAAAATCTCATAAAAGAGAGTGGTTTAAAGTTTTATATATTGCCGGGTGCAGGGGAAAAAGGTATTTCCGGTCATGATGCCCTTGTCCCTGGCTCTGTCTATTATAGGGAAAGCTGGAAAGATATTCCGAATGCCTTTATCTTTAAGAATGAAGATGGAGAGGTATTTTTTGATTCAGAAAATAGTATAGCCTTTTATGGCAGGCCTACCAGATATGGTGAATCACCTATATCTGTATTGGAAAAACACAGGGATGCAAAATACCATATTGCACTTGCTCATGGCAGTATTGCCTTCAGAGAAGAATTTAAAGATTATCCAATTAAGGAGGCAGAGATAGAAAGGTCAGGTTATGACTATATTGCCCTCGGTCACTGGCATACCTTTGGAGATTACAGCAGAGGCAGGACAAAGGCATATTATTCGGGTTCACCAGAAATCCTTGAATCTGGTAGTGAAGGTAAAGGTAAGGCATTGCTGATAAAACTGGATGGAGAGGTAGATGTTGAGCCAATAGAGGTGGGAAGATTTTTCTGGGCATCCTATGAAGTAGATTTTTCTAATGACATTGATAAGGCTGTCGAAAATATAAACAAAATTTTCAAAGACCCTCCAAACACAATCCTGATCTTAAGGTTAAAAGGTGCTGCTGATTTCCACATGCTAAATGAATTAAAAACAAGGCTTAAGGGTATCCTTTCAAGTTTTTTCCATGTAAATCTGGATGACAGAAGCGTAAAACCAGAGATAGATATATCTCAATATCCTGAAGGCACAGTGATAAGTCAGTTTATAAAGATCATGAATGAAAAAATAAAGACCGCCCGGGAAGAAGATCTTATCATTCTCAGAGAATCATTGAGGATTGGCATAGGGCTTTTGACAGGAAATCTTGATGAAAAATCCATATCCCTTGAGGATTATCTTAGATGAAAATAAAAAGGTTAAAGACTATTAATTTTAGAAATCTAAAGAACAAGGACGCATATGAATTTAATTCCAACTTTGTAGTCATCTACGGACCAAATGAAGCTGGCAAGACATCAATACTTGAAGCCATAGTGGTTGGTTTTTTTGAAAAGGTTGACAGGCATAGAACACCAGATTTTAAGACATGGGGCAAGGAAGACAAGCCAGTCATAGAACTAACATTAGAAATAGATGAAAAGAATATTGTTATAGAAAGAAATTATCAGGATGGCAGAAATTATATGAAGGGTGATGGTGTTGACCTTCAAAATGAAAAAAAGATAAGGAAAAGGATTGAGGGACTTTTAGGCTTTAATGATCCTGACACCTTCCGTAATCTCCTTACAATCAAGCAGAATGAGATGGCTAATATTGATACTGATGGAATCCAGAGGGAAATAGACACCATGGTGACCGGAGGTGTAGAGGGTCTTTCAGTAATGGAGATACTCAATCTTCTGGATTCAAAGCTTTCAAAGGAAAGGGATAGGTTTAAGGGAGAGGATGGAAAAGTTTATGACAAGATATGCAGAGAACTTGATGCCCTTAAAGAAAAAAGGGATGGATTAAAGAGGGATATAGAAATAACAGAATCTAAAAGACAGCAGTTTGAGGAGATTAATAATGCTCTGGAGGTGGATGAAAAAAGTATAGAATCTTTGCAGCTCATCACGAAGTGGCTTGATTCATTTATTCCATACAGGGAAGCAGGAGAGAAAATAGATGCTGTAAGAGACATAGAAGCAAGGATGAAAGTACTGGAAGAGGATATTAAAGATACAGAAGGGTCGGTTAAAGACAGAGAGGAGAGGTTAAAAAGGTACAGGGGATTCAAGGAGAAGAAAAAAACCTTAGAAGAAAAAGAGAAGGAACTGCGTGCTACCCAAAAAAGATATGAAGAGATAATAGAAAAGATAAAGGATATTTCTGGAATAGACTCGTTTCTCCGAAATAAAGAGATTCCATCAAAGGGTGACATAGAAAGATTTAAACAATTAATTACTCAAAACAAACAGATGGAGTCAACTTTAGAATCTCAGGCGGTAAGCATTGATCTTGAGGCCCTCAGTGATATTGAAATAGGATTTTCTGGCACTACCAGACGCCTCTCCAGTTCTGAAAGACAGCAGCTCGATATAAAGGAACCCTTAAAGAAGATATCTATCAGGGATGTTGCAAACATAACTATAAAAAATAATGGTATTTTGATTGCCTCAGAAAACCTCAATAAATGCCGTGAACAGATGAAAGAGATAGTAGAAAGGTTTGGCATATCAACAGTTGATGAATTAGAACAGAGATATGAGAAGAAATTGGAAAGAGATCAAGCAAGCAAGGAGAGGGATAAACTCCTTGAGGGTAAGACAGTAGAAGAGATTAAAAACACACTTGATTCATTGCATTCTGATGTAGAAAACATAAAGAGAGACACCGAATCATCAGCTGAAGCTCTCGGTGATGTAAAATCCCTTGAGGTTGAAGAATTTGTTCTGGAAGAGGATAAGAAAAGATTATCAGATAAAAAGAAAGATTTGGAGGAATTAAAAATAAAAAAGGCTAAACTCCTTGGTCAGGATACAGAAGAGGACTTAAAGAGGACGAAAATCTCTCAGGAGTTAAACCTTGCAAAGATTGAAGTTAGTGATAATGAAAAAGATGCATTAATGGGTTTATCTATAGCAGATTTAAAAAAGAAACGGGAAGCGTTGTCAAAAGAAATAGAAAATCTTATGAAAAGGATTCAGTCTAACAGAGAGAAAAGGGTGGCCCTGGAGATTGAATTAAAACATATTCCTTCCTATGAAGAACTTCTTAAAACAGAAGAAGACATAGGAGAAAAGGAGGAGATTAAAGAAAAATCATATATTCTCCTGAAGGCGCTTGCTGTGCTGGAAGAAAATCTAAAAAGTGCCTCAGAAATGACGAGAGATTTTATACAAACCAGGATAAACGATTTAACCAGCAAATATTTCCATGACCTCACTAGGGGTAAATATGATAAAGTGCTCGTCTCCATGGATAATGAAGTACCCATAAAGGTAAAGGAAGCCGGAAGTCAAGAATTTAGGGATGCTGTCAACAGGAGCCTCAGTACAGGTGCTATGCAGCAGCTTTATTTTGCTATAAGGCTTGCCTTAATGGGCATCCTTACTGGCGATAAAAGACTCCCTCTTCTGCTCGATGATCCCTTTGTGGACTTTGATATAGAAAGAAGGAAAGGAGCGATTGAGATACTAAGTCGGCTTTCAGCCCTCGGATATCAATGCCTCCTATTTACATGTCATGATTTTATCCTTCAGGATTTACCTGAAGGATGTCAGGTGATAAAAATATAAAGCAGTTCGGCAGTAGAAACCTTGGACATCCGGGCGTTGCTGGAATTGGAACAGACTGCTCTACTGCTCTCTAAAATCTACCCATAAAAATATAAAACAATAGCACGGTATGCCTCAAGGCCTTTATAAAGCTCAAAGGGGCAGAGCTCAAAGGGGCTTTTCGCCCCTTTGAAACCCCAGAAATAAATTTTTAAAGTTTAAATTTAAATTAATATAAAGGGGAGCTTTGA
>JBDOIG010000287.1:0-1230 GCA_041082235.1 Thermodesulfovibrionales bacterium
GCAGATCAGAAAAAGAAGAATTAAACAGGATAAGGAATGAGATATTAAGAAGATTAAAAAAGGCTAAGCAAATTCTCCGCGTTAATGGGATTGAAGTCAAGGAGATACTCAGGAGTGGATTTGTAGACGAAGAGATATTAAGATGTGTTCAGGAGTATGAGGTGTCAATGATAATGATTTCTGTCTATAGTAACAGGCCTTCTGAATTAAAAAAGGCAGTAGATATTATAAATCGAGAAAAAGACCTGCTAAAAGCACCATTATGGCAGTTGCCTGCAAATATTTAGCATCCTTTTGAACTTTATACTTTTACTGCCTGTCAGAGATAACCATTTTATGCCTTGCTATAATTTTTAGCACCAGAGGTGATATCGAGGTTGGACATGGCTTAAACTCCTTAATAAAGGGGATTTTCTCAATTTTTTGGGCATAGCCTTTCTTGCTGGTGTGACAATAATATGCTATCTTTCTATTATACCTATATTTTTCAGGAAAAAGGATAAGGTCTATGGAGTGATAGCAATAATTGAGGTTCTGGTGCTGCTGCTTGCAGCATCAGGTATTCTTAAGACAGGAGGACACTGATGAAGATAGAGAGGATAATTCTTTCAACCGATTGTTCTGAATTCAGTTCGGGTGCAGAGAGAGAGGCAGTTAATATAGCAAAGAGATTCAACGCAGAACTTTTTATCCTTTCTGTTATAGAGACAAATCCTGAATTCACTGCCCTTGCACCGGGTATCCTTGAAAAGGCAGAGGAAAAGACAAGGAAGTATCTCGAGGAATTAAGGAAGAGGGCTGAGAAGGAGGGTATAAGATCAGAGATTGTAATTCATGAGGGAGATGAACCCCATAGGTTCATAATTGATGAGGCATCCAAAAAGGGAGCTAATCTCATCGCCATGGGAAGACGTGGAAGGAAGGGGCTCATGAGACTCATGATGGGCTCACAGACTGCAAGGACTATCGGCCATTCACCTGTAAGCGTCCTTGTTGTGCCGAGAAAGGCAGAGATAAAATTTAAAAATATTGTTATTGCCACTGATGCATCAAGATTCAGCGAGAAGGCAGGGAGGAGGCAATAGAGCTTGCAAGACATACCGGTGCCTCCCTTTATGCAATAGCAGTGACAAGGCCTGAGGCCACTAAAGAGAGAATAAAAGAATCAGATGATGCCCTTGAAAGGATAAGGCTCGCCTGCCAGAAAGAAGGGGTTAAAGTAGAGGTAGA
>JBDOIG010000017.1:0-1021 GCA_041082235.1 Thermodesulfovibrionales bacterium
TCTGTGATACAAATCTTCCAATAAAACCGATTAAGGGCTGGGATTTTCCGAGGTCAAAACCGAGTTCCCTGAGCAAACTATCCCTGCAGAGTGCCTTTCCTTTAAAGGAATCAGGATTGTACCTGTGAGGTATAGACCTGTCAATCTCTGGATTCCAGAGATTGTAATCTATGCCATTCAATATCCCATAAAGTCTTCCTGCTCTTTTTCTGAGCACGCCTTCAAGACCATAGCCATATTCCTCTGTAAGGATCTCCCTGGCATAGGTCTCACTCACAGTTGTTATAGCATCAGCAGTGAGTATACCAGCCTTGAGAAAATTTATCTTTCCATAAAACTCAATTCCTTCAGGACTGAAATATTCCAGTCCTATCCCTGTATAGGGTAGTTCAGTGGGAGAAAAAAGACCCTGATAGCCCAGATTATGAATGGTGAGGACAGTTTTCGTTTCTCTAAAAAGGGGGTCATCGTTATAAAAATTCCTCAGATAAAAAGGAAGAAGGGCTGTCTGCCAGTCATGGACATGGATAAGATCAGGCTTTATATTCAGGGCCTTAAAGAGCTTTATGACAGCTCTTGAAAAAAAAGAGAACCTGAGACAGTTATCCGGATAATCACCCTGAGAGGTTCCATAGAGACCCTCTCTCATAAAAAATCTATCAGACCTTATAAAATAGGCTGGAGCATCCCTATCACCGGAGCTAATGACAGAGGCTTTTATCTTCTGGGATAACACATCTATAGAAAACCTTATTCCTGTATCACTGAACCTTCCTTTTCTTTCTATCTGGGAATAAAAAGGCAAAACAAGCCATGCCTCATGACCTGCCTCTCTGAACTCCTTAATAAGCGCACCAGTTACATCAGCCAGTCCACCTGTCTTTGCATAGGGTATTGCTTCTGGTGTCACAATAAATATCTTCATCCTTCAAGTTCCCGGTTATTGCCTCTCATTATACCTTTGCCTCTCTCATGAACTTTGCAGCCTCCTCAGGTGGAACAGAATTTATAAAAAATCCTG
>JBDOIG010000037.1:0-1170 GCA_041082235.1 Thermodesulfovibrionales bacterium
GAGATATGGGAGTTACTTGGTGCTGTTAAGACAGAATTCGGCAAATTCGGTGACCTTCTTGAAAAGACTCATAAAAAGCTTCTTGAGGCAAGTAATACCATTGAGGATGCAGCAAGAAAGACCAGAAGTATACAGCAAAAATTAAAAAACGTCCAGCAGATACCCATGGAAAAGGCTCAAGAACTCCTGAGTCTTGAGGATTAAGCATGGTGATATACGACCTTTACAGGCTTCTCAAGGAAGAGCTAAAAAATGGCTCCTCTGACCTTGTTACAAGGCATTCAGGTCAGGTGATAAGGGAGCGTATCGAGAGGGATATTATAAAGGAAAAGGAGCAGGAGGTTATAGCCCTTGATTTTTCAAAAATAGGAATAATTGACTATTCCTGTGCTGATGAAATCATAGCAAAACTCATCTCAAGGCTCATAAACAATGAATATGGAGACAGATTCCTTATCCTCAAAGGCCTTAATGAAACCCAGAAGGAGAATATAGAGGTTGCCCTTGAGAGAAAGGAGCTCTCAGCCATAGCCTTAATGAGGGATGGAAAGGAAGTGATTGTTGGCAGTCTTAACAATTATCTTAAAGAGACCTTTGAGATTATTAAAGACAAAGAAAAGATAACCGCAAAGGAGCTTTCAAAGAAACTCAGGCTTGAGCTCAATACAGCAGCCACAAGGCTTCTTAACCTCTATAAAAAAAGACTTATCAGAAGGGCAGATGAGCAGACCCCTGATGGAAAGATACTGGTTTACAGGAGAATTATATGAATGAACTTTTAAAAGATAGTGAACTCAGATTTCCTCATTGCATGGTACTCAAGGCCTCTGCTGGTGCTGGTAAGACAAGGGCACTTACTGGCAGATATGTACAGTTTCTCCTATCAAAAAAGATATCAACTAAAACAAATAATAAACTTCAGAATATCCTCGCCATAACATTTTCAAATAATGCTGCAAAGGAGATGAAGGAGAGGATTCTTGGGTGGCTTAAAAGGCTTTATTTTAAAGATAAGGAAGCAGTAGATGAATTCATGAAGCTGGTTCAAATTGAATCAAATTCTGAAAAACCAGAGGATATACTTTCAAGGGAGGCAGAAAGATTAATAGAAGAGATACTCAGTAATTATTCAGACTTTTATGTGAAGACAATAGATAGTTTTATGACCTC
>JBDOIG010000120.1:0-10532 GCA_041082235.1 Thermodesulfovibrionales bacterium
GAAAAGGGAGGCTTATAGCCTCCCTTTTTTATTGTTATCGTTTCAGGCTGACCTTTCTGGATACCTTATGGATCGGGAATTCAGCCTCCTCAACACCTGGAAGCTGTCTGAATGTAAGGGTAGCCTCAACAATTGCCTCTGTCACACCCTCTGGTAGCTTCACCTCAAGTGTCTCTTTCTTAGGAACAAAAGGGAAGAGAGATGTATCTCTTAAGAGGGTGAGTTTTCTGTTGGCTGCATAGACCATCTCATTATTGTCATATCCAAGGCTATGCTGTGGCATGTAGATTTTCTGTTCCTTATGGATCTCTTTTCCATCAGTTGTAGTTACCTTAATATCAAGGGTTATCCTGTTTGGTGATGGACATCCATCAGGAAATCTGTGACCAATTCTACTTACTATCTCTGTGTTGATAACTACCATCGGTATCAGGTCCTTACCGGTTGGTTTAAATTTGTATGCTACTGCATTCATATTAAGGTCTATCCACTTTGCAAGTCTTTTTGAGGTTGCCTCTTTGTTCTGATAGTTAGGTGGGAAGTTATGGCCACCTTCATTATGCATATGGCAGTCCTGACAGCTCTCTGTTCCGCCCATTGGCACATAGAACTGCTGATGGCTGTCATAGTTCGAGACACACCACATGGGCTCATCATAATGCTGAACATTCGGACCCTGATGACACTGGGCGCAGAAAACAGAATCTCTCATCATCTCATTCTTCTGTGCCTTTGAGAATCTCTTATCTCCATGAACACCAGAATATTTAGGTCCATATATTGTATCTGCTTTGGGTGCTCCATCTCTGAACTTCCTTATAATGGCATTCCTGTTATGACAGACCACGCAGGTTATCTGGAGCTTTTTTAGAATATCTTCATTTCCTTCAACTATGGCCTTTGCAAGCTCCTCTGAGACCTTATCAGATGCATCCATGATCTGGGGTAGATGGCACTCCACGCAGGGCTTGAGGAATTGCTTCATTGCAGGAGCAACCTCTTTTGATTTTGCGAGTTCTGTATCCCTTGATTTCACAAAACCCTGGAAGGTTGCAAGGGTTCTTCCCACTGGACCCAGGAGAGGCCTTGCATGTAGAGACTTTTCCCAGTCTTCATAAATCTTCTTGTGGCATTCCTTACAGCTTGATGAGTCATAGAGTTTTATGAGCTCATCAAGGGTTTGTACCTCTTTTGCAGCTACAGGTGCTGCTATAAAAATGGTCATTAAAATTAGAAACATTAATCTTTTCATACTTTTTACCTCCTCCTTAATTTTTTAAGTTCATTAAAACCAGGAATTCAGACCGAATTCCTTTCAGAGGAGGATTAGACATCGGGAAAATCTTGAGATACTAAGTAAAGTCATACCATCTATCCCTCAGAATATTATCTGGATACCAGCATTGAGCATCCACTTGGTCTTTAACTGAAGGCCATTTAGGTCCTGATATAGAGGAATCCCTGCCTCAAGTCCTATTCCAAATGGGCCTTTCTGGTAACTTAAACCTATAAAACTATCCAGACTTTTGCCGCCATAATTATCAGGCTCAGCATCTGGCATTGGTGCACCCATTGCTGGGTCAAGCAGCTTTTTTATCTCTGGATCTTCTCCTTTTATCTTCCCAGTGTATTCATAGGCAAGCCTGAGCCAAGGGGTCAATATATTGATTTTTCTCTGAAGCCATGCTGTAATTCTGAGATTATCTCCGTAGCTCCAGTCATTGGAGTTTTTATTAATGTGATAGGTATACATAGCCTGAGCACCCCAGTTCCAGTTCCCATCATTACTTATATCATTGTATGTAATAGCAGGTTCGAGGTTATATGTACCACTGCCTAATTGCATATCATAGGGTGCACGGAAGGTCATACCCATGGTCTTAAAATCTTCTTCTATGCTTCCTGTGGGAAGTTCTATCCCGAGGCTTCCTGTTAGATATTCATTTATCTTGTATATTCCCCTTAATTCTGTATCACCAAATCCACTCGTGCGCATAGGAGGTTCCTCCTTAATAGGGTCCATTCCCATGTCCATGAGCATCTTCATCTCATTTACTTTATATGTTGGCATTATCATCAGGGTAAATCTGTCTGTAATTCCATACATAATCATAAGCATATGCATATCCATTATCATCCTTTGAGGTATCATCATGTATTCATAAGGTCTGCCCCTCATAAAACCCACATCACTCTGAGATACATCATCAGTTCCATGTCTGAGGCCACTCATATCCATATGCATATACTTGTAATTAATCATCCATGTGCCTGCAGGATGGGTGTGGTATATATCATCACCCATGGCTGGATTCAGAAATGAGCTATCCACTCTTCCATGATGGTGGTTACTGTGACTATGGTGTTCATGACCTGTGGTGTTTTTATCCTGCAATTCTGCGATCTGAATATCTGAATATGTGATGTTATTCTGTTTACCTTGAATATAGGCATCTATTAAGCCTGCTGATGAGATAGCCTGAAAGCCAAGTACAAAGATAGTAAGTAACAGCAAAGATAAAAATTTTTTCATGTTTGCCTCTTACCTCCCAGTTCTTATCAGGGCGGGCGAAGCCCGCCCTAAATAGATTTTTAATGACTGTGTATTGTCTTAAATGTACCAGGTATCTCAAAGAGATTCGTATAGGTGTTTATGATCTGTGCTGCCTTTGTGCCGGTAGGTATGCCTTTTATAACCTCCCTTGTCTGCATATCAATCACATAAACCGCTCCATCAGATGCATTTGTTGCATAAGCCTTTTTACTATCAGGGCTGAAGACTATATGCCCTACATGATTGCCGTTACCGATTGAAATATCCTTAAGTTTGAGCCCTGTTTTAGCATCCACCATTGTTATGATGTTTGAACCATAGGGCGTGAGAACAACATATTTGCCATCAGGTGTAAGATAAGGATGGCCAACGCCATTGCCACCTTTAATTGTCCTGACCACTTCCTGTTTTGCTACATCGATAATGGCTACTGTTGTTCCTCCGAATTTCGGTGCTGGACCACGATTGCAGAAGTAAAAATATTTACCGTCAAGGGTGAATATTCCATGATGTCCCTCAATGGGTTCATCTTCTCTTACAGGGATCTCTATCTTTTTTATCTCCTTGAATGTAGCCATATCAACAATTGATACAGAAGGCTTAATCTTCTGACTATCATTTCCTTCCCAGACTATCCAAACCTGTTTATTGTCAGGTGTAGGTACGAAATAATGGGCAGGACTTTCACCCTGAATTGTTGCGACTACCTCAAGGGATGGAATACTTAAGATATATGCCTTCTTATCTGCATAATTCTGGACAAAGGCATATTTGCTGTCCCATGTAAAGGCAGAGTGCATCATAAGGGGGCCTTTGTATTCCTTGTTTTCTACATCAACACTAAAGGTCTTAAGCTCTTTATCCGTCTTCGCATCAAGAAGCACTGCCTTTACCTCACCGGTATGGTTAATAAGCACATATTTCCCATCGGGTGTGACAAGGGGATGTTTTGGATTCTTCCCTGTCTCTATCTGCTTGATGGTCTTATGAGTTATAGCATCAATAACAGAGACTGTTGTGCCTCCATTGTTTCCTACATAGATCTTTTTTAGGTCAGGTGTGAGGCAGGCAAGCCATCCTGTTGGTCCTGTCTCGCAGTGGCCTATTACCATATCCTTTTTGGGGTCTATTACGGATAGTGTCTTTGAGGCAGCATTTGGAACGAATATCCATTTTGAAAAGGCTGCATAAGCAAGTGTTGATATTATAAGCAGAGAAAGAACTATTGCTGATTGCCTTACTATTTTCTTCATCCTGTTACCTCCTGTATTCTGATATTAAGGGCGGGCGAAGCCCGCCCTTTTTTGTTTTAAATTTTATTTCTTCATCCTTGGTGCTTCAGGGATGTTTGAGCCATGGCATTCATTGCAATTCTGCTGACCTGTGATGCCAAAGTGTTTTGCCGGTGACCATCCAACCTCTTCCTTGTATTTACCATCCTTCCATGCGTTGAGGTCTTCAACGAGTTTATATGCCACGCTTGCAGCAACCCTTGCGCATCTATCCTTTCTCTCATTGCTTGCAAGGGCAAATCCAGATGCCTTCATCCATTTCCCAACAGAGACATGGCAGAGTGGAGAATTGCTTGTGGTTGTGACAATCTTATCCTTATTTGCCTTTGGATTAGAAGGCACAAAGGTTGGAAGTGCGACCTCTGAATACCACTTCATTATATTTGAGCCTATGACATGTCCGTGCTCACAATCAGGACCAGCGATTCTTGGACCTATTATCACATTTGATACTATATTGGCACCTGCAAGGCTTCCGCATATCGTTCCCCAGCCAGCCATTCCACCTTCAAGGACTATAAAGGAATCAACAGGAAATGATTTATAGGGATCTCCTATCTTTTCAGCAAGCTGACTGAATATACTGCTTATTACAGCGGCACCGCAGAATACCCTGTACCACTCCTCATAGGCAATCTCTGCTGTTTTCTTTGGATCAAGCTTCTCATAGGGCCAGGGCCATTTCTCGGTTGTCCCTCCTTTTGCCTCTGCCTTTGAAATAAATCTTGTAAGCATTGCACCAAGTGCCAGTGCGCCAGCTCCTGTGATGAGCTGTCTTCTTGAAAGACCTTCCATATGAATCCTCCCTTTTAGCTGAAAGTTTACATTTCAGCTATCTGTAATAAAGTTTAATTCCTGCAATGCAGGAAAGAAGGAATGTTTTTGTTTAGATTTCAGGAAGCAGGGGGTCGGTCTATCTGTGAGGATATTGATTGAAAAGTCACAATTGTTATGAATTCAATCCTGTCAATGACATATTGTGAAAATAGCATCTTGCATGGGCATTCTGAAAGGCAGAAATAATCTATTGATGAAAGATTATCAATATTCTTTTCGCAAATATTTGATGTGATAACTATTTTCCCATGATTTGAAACAAAGGTAACGTTACCTCCTTGTATGGTAAAGACAACGAAGATAGAAATAAAGATAGCAGATAAAATTTTATTTCTTTTATCTAACATCAGCATAGATTTTAACTACTGAATGCCGGATTGTCAACTTCAAATTATAATTATCAGTTTATATGTTAATTACTCATCCCTATGTGCCCTTTCTGGAGAGGGGCAGTGGGAATCGAACCCACCATGGCTCCTTCTAAGGGAAGGCCTCCAGCCGGCCTTTCACCATGACACTGGTTTTGCAGACCAGGTGGGGCACCAGCCCCATGCCCCTCCATATAGAATTTAATAAAGAAAATCTCAATATGTCAAATAGAAATGTTCTATAAATAAAATTTCTGTTATAGAAAGATTAAGTCATTTAACAAAGGTTTTTTCTCCAGAATGTTGAATTTAGATAGGTATAGCCAGCTTATTAATAGCTTTTAATCTTGAGCGGATGGTTTCTTTATTTGATAGTCTTTAACCTTTTTTAAGAACTTCTTTTTTGAGTCCGAACCTTTGAGCCCTTCATCTTCTATCACCGGCATTCCTGGAAAGGACCTGATAATTGAGGCAGCAAAGAGGCCATTGCTCTTTTTCCTGTAGCCCTTTATTTTTACACTTCTAAGTCCACAACTTGGTGAACGGCTTTTGAAGATAAACCCTGAAAGGTTTTCACCCTTGAGGGCTTCAAGCTTTTTCCTGATCCATTTTCTTAATTTGCCGGTGTAATCGATACCTGTATTAATAGCGATAAGTCTCGGTGATTCAGGATTACCTGTAAGGTTCATGGGTTCTCTTGGCACAGGAAGGCCACATTCAACCTCAGGACAGACAGGTATAAATTTAATTCCCTTTGAGGAGGCCCATCTCTTTAAAGACCTGTTGAGTTTATGAGTACCATCATATCTGACTTTCTTACCAAGTAAACAGGCACTTATACCTATCCTGAGATTTTTCCTGCGAGCTGGCATTAAAGGGCTTTGATTTTATCAGTGATGGTGGTGCATCTCATGCCTTGAGCTTTTTAGTCTTACAGGAACTGTTATCTCACCTGCCTTCTCAAATATCAGTGTGAGTTTAAATTCCTGATCTTCTTTAAGCTCTATTGGAAGATTAAAAAGCATAATATGAAGTCCACCCTTTTTAAGCTCAACAGTACCTTTTGCAGGCACAGGGATTTTATCAATCTTATACATCTGCCCATCCTTTACATTATGAAGCTCTACAGTAACATCCTTGATATCAACCCTTGCACCTGTAATTGCATCATCGGTATCTCCAGAGTTCTTTATCTTCATAAATACTGCACCTGTGTCAGGCCTCATGGAAAATATGCCTGATATGTCATCAATACTTATATCCGATGCAAAGGATGTTCCTGAAAGGATAAAGAGCAAAATAAAAAGAATCCTGAACATAGAGACCTCCTTCCATTATATAGAAGCTCAAATCTGAGCTTTTACTCCTCACTCTCCGCTTCTTATTGCCTCATAGGGCTCCATCCTGCTTGTCCTGAGTGCAGGATAGAGGGCTGTGCCTGTGCCAGTGATAATGGATATTAACAGTATTATTATACCTGTTGCAAGCACAAAAACAGTGCCAGGCCAGAGATAAGGAAGATTGAAGGCTATCCTGATAGGTTCTTTTATTAAAAGAAGAAGCACACCACCAGCAAGGATGCCTGTAATCCCTCCAATTATGGATATAATAAATGCCTCAATGGTAATGAGATAAAAGACACCTGATTTCTTTGCTCCCAGGGAACGGAGTATCCCTATCTCCCTCTGCCTCTCATTCACTATCATTGAAAAGACAACTCCTACAAGGATTATTGTAACAATCCACAGACTTATCCCAAGACCAAAGAGGGTCCTCAGGAGTGCAAAGAGCTGTTTTTTAACAGACCCTATGACATCCTGAGATGTAATGGCCTTTACACCCTTTATCTCATATTCTATAAATACTGCTGCCCTCTCGGGAGAGACCTTTGGATCAAGCTGCACAAGTATGGTTGAATATACATCTTCCTCTATATCAAGTGGTTCAAAAGATTTTGTCTTTGATACCTTTATAAGGTCACGGGCTGTCTCCATTGTCATATATACTGCATGGTCAATGTATTCAAGGCCTGTCCTTGAGAGTGAACCAACCACTGTTAATTCCTTTCCAAAGAAGGTCATCTTTTCACCTGTGCTTACAGGTATGGAAGCACCGATAATCACCTCATCCTTTCCAAGCTCCCTTTTTACGGTCTCCTGAAGCCAAGGCCTTACAGTGAAATCAGTTCCTGGTTCAAAGGCAACAAGGAGAACATCCACATAGGTACAGCATGGATATGATGTGGATTTTATAAACAGTTGTGGAGATGCCTGTTTCACACCCTTTATCTTCCTCACCTTCTCAAGGACCTCACCCGGCATGTAAAAGACTGAAGGCTTTCCTGCTATGAGTGTGGAGCGTGCCTTTTCTTCATAACCCTCTGGCACCACCATGATGTCAGCACCGAGTCTTTCTGCACCGAGCTTTATGCTTGTAAGCACACTCTTCATGCTTATAGCACCTGCAAAGAGAAGGCCTGATACAAGGGCAATTGATATTATGAGGGCAGATGTCCTGAAGAGTTTTCTCTTTAAGTTCTTTTTTGCAATATAAAGGAGTGTCATGAGTTATTTTAACAGAAAGGCCAGCCCGAAGGGCTGGCCTTTTATTGAAAATGTTATTATCCTATTTTTCCCAGGCTATCTGGATCCCGCAGATAAAGACCTCTCTCTCCTTTCCTGCCTCTGGATTTACGCCCATGGCATTGTGGCAGGACTTGCACATGGAGATGCTTCCTATAACCCGCTTCTTTTCAAGATTTACAACAAGATATTCTGAGTCCTTGTAGTCCTTTGGAGGTACCCTTCTTGCTGCAATAATGGCATACTTGCCATCAGGTGTGAGGGCTGTATCATGGGGATCATAGTCCTCACCGAGCATTATTGTGTCTTTTACCTTCTGTTTCTTTGTATCAATTATATAGACCCTTCCATTTGCTGGCTGACCTGCCACCGCACCTGTTGATGACTGGAAGAGGTATCTCTTATCAGGTCCAAGCCTTGCCCTGTGAAGGAATTCCTTCCCTCCAGGCACTATCTCTCCGACCTTTTCATGAGTCTTTGCATCATAGATATATAGCTTGTGTTCCTTCATGTCTGTTGTCCATATGTATTTTCCATCCTCTATTACCTGCACTCCACAGAGATAGGTGGTCTTGTAAAGCCTGTCCATTAATTTTGGGTCAGAGGGATTTGAGATATCAAAGACATGGACATCTCCCTGTGCCATGGAACTCAGATAAAGCCTTCCATCTGGACCTATAACACTTCCGCAGAACCTTGTGGGTTTGTCAAAGACCTTCTTTTCTGAGATGACCTTTGGATTCAACTTATCAGTGATGTCAATGGTATAAAGTGTGCTTGTGTCCCATGTAGGATAATAAATATACTTCTGGTCAGGTGACATCTCAATAGCATCTGCCTGCTCACGATTGGGGATAACAAGCCTTCCCGCAACTGTACCTGAGATAAGGTCCCTTTCACCATCAATGGTGATGTGTGTAAAGACCAGATGTCCTCCTCTTGTAGCAGAGTAGACCACACCCTTGTAGACCTTCTTTTCCTCTGATTCAACCTTCTTTTGTGTGAGACCTATTGTGAGGACTACTGCCACAAGGATGGATAGAGCCGAGACCAATAGAGTAAGTTTTCTTCTCATACATACCTCCCCTTAGAACCTGTCCTTACCCTGAAATTCAGGGTGTTTTTATTCTTTTGATTATAGTATATCTTTCTTTATATAATCGGTCAACTTCAAATTATAATTTTAGAGTCTATCATCCATCATGCATTCAAGAGAGGAAAGTAGTTTCTAAATCAATTAGTTTCTAAACTAATTGACAAAAGAAAAGCACTTAAGTTAATATTGCTCATGCTTGGAAGATATATCAAAGATATATATAAAAGAAGCTATAATGCGAGTCTATCTTAAAAAGAGGCCTTTGGCCTCTTTTTATTTTTAGAGAGCTACAGGAGGAGGTTATGAGATATTCTCTGGTCATTGTGATTTTACTGATGCTGGTATTCAGCACTGCTGTTACCATGGCAGCAGACCATTCTCAATGGATAAAGGGACCGTTTAAGAGCGGAGAGGATGTGACAAAGACCTGCCTTCAGTGCCATGAAAAGGAGGCAGAGGATTTTATGAAGACATCTCACTGGAAGTGGAAGGGTAAACCTAACACAATAAAGGGGATGGAAAACAGTAAGGAAGAGTACGGTAAGGCAAATCTAATTAATAATTTCTGTATCTCCATTGAGGGTGGTGATAAGTGTGCAAATTCAGAATTCTGCACAAAGTGCCATCCAGGATATGGCTGGAAGGACAATACCTTTGATTTCAAGGATAAGACAAAGATTGACTGCCTTATCTGTCATGCAAGGGAGGGCAATTACAGAAAAGGTCTTGCTGGAGAGCCTGACAGGTCACTCATTGAAAAGGGAATAATGTCCCTTACAAAGGCTGCACAGAGTGTTGGCAGCCCAGCAAGGGACAATTGCGGAGTTTGCCATTTCTTTGGTGGTGGTGGAGATGCTGTAAAGCATGGTGACCTTGACTCAACACTCAGCAAGCCAACAAGGGATCATGATGTCCACATGGGCGGAGTGGCAGATATGAACTGCACTGCCTGTCATGTTACAGAGAATCACAGGATAGCAGGTGTTTCAACCTTTCTTGCAACAAATGATGGAAGGGTTTTATGCGAGGACTGTCACAGAGAACCTCATAAGGATTCTCCATCAGGAAAGATCATATCAAGACACACAAAGACTGTGGCATGCCAGACCTGCCATATACCATTCTTTGCAAGGGGTCAGGCTACCAAGATGTCATGGGACTGGTCAACTGTTGGCATGGATATAGAACCAGAAGAACAGTTTGGAAAGGAGACCTATGCAAAGCACAAGGGTACCTTTGTATGGCAGATGAACGTTATTCCAACCTATGAATGGTACAGCGGAAAGACAGAGCGTTATCTCAAGGGACAGAAGATTGCTGATCCATCAAAGACTGTATACATCTCAAAGCCAGTTGGTGATATAAAGGATCCCAATTCAAAGATCTATCCATTCAAGGTTCACAGGGGAAAACAGCCTATGGATTCTGTCTATAAATATCTCCTGATACCCCAGACATACAAAGGGCTCTGGAGCCATTATGACTGGGAAAAGGCCCTTGTTGAGGGTGCAAAGGGTTCAGGACTTCCTTACAGTGGAAAATATGAATTTGTCTCAACTGCCTTTTATGGAAGCATAAACCATGAGGTAGCTCCAAAGGAGCAGGCACTTAAATGCAATGACTGCCACTTCAGTGGCAAGAGGCTTGACTGGAAGGCCCTTGGTTATAAGGGTGATCCAATCAGGTACGGAGCAAGAAAGATAAAGTAAAGGAGGATGCCATGAAAAGGTTATATCTGTTTGCAGGAATTCTGTTGATACTATCCCTTGTGTTATCAGGGATAGCTTTCTCAGAGGATGTAGT
>JBDOIG010000130.1:0-40799 GCA_041082235.1 Thermodesulfovibrionales bacterium
CTCCAAGTACCTTTGTTGATGAAAGCCCCACTTCCTCTGATATTGCTGAGCCCTTTTCTGTAAGCCCCTTCACTCCTTTGATTATCTCTCTTAAATTCTCTGCTACCTGGTTTATGGCACTGGCAAGGCTTCCTATCTCATCATTGCTTTTGATATTTATCCTTGCGGTGAGGTCTCCAGAGGCAAGTTTCTCTGCAGCATTTTCTATCTTTATTATCGGTCCTGTTATAAATCTTGATACAAACATATATACGAATCCAAGACTGAGAAGGAAAGTAATCACAAATATACCGCCTGCCCATAATATGAGGCTATATACCCTCGCATTCACTGAACTTGCCTTTACACCTACACGAAGGATAGCTATCTGTTTACCTGATGCCTCATATAAGGGCATGGAAAGGTCATAGAATGAAGTATAATGCTGAATTATGCTCCTTCCTGCTGATAAGGCCTTGCTGGTAACAGGATCCTTGAGCTCCTTGCCTATAAAGGAAGTCTCATTATGAAATAATATCTTCCCCTTCATATCAACAACCATGCCATAGGCTATATCCCTGTCTCTCTTTAAAAGCTCCTGAAGCTTGTCGTTAATTCCCTCAATATATTCAAGGGGGATACCAAGATTTAATGCCTTGCTGATCTCCCTCTGAACTGTATCTGCCAGTGCCTCTGTCTTCAGATGAATGGCTGCCCTGAATTTATTGGCTGCTACAATGGTGAGCACCGCGGTATTGCCAGATAGTGCAAAGATAAGGATAAAGCTGATCAAGAGAGTGGATTTCTTCTGTAAATTGAGCTTCATTTGATTACCTTTGTCGCTGAGGTAAGTATATCAATTGGTATCTTCAGCCCGATTGCAGAGGCCTCCTTAAGATTTATAATCATATCTATCTTCTTCGGTCTTTCCACAGGTATTGATGAAGGAGGCTCTCCTTTAAGAATCCTCATTACCATCTCCGCTGCCACCTTTCCCTGTTCATGGGGATCAGGAGTTAATATCATTATTGCACCTGATTCTTCACCTATACCCATGATGGATACAGCAGGGATCTTCTCTTTCCTGATAACCTGAGATACATTGTAAGAACACTGTCTTGCAACGCAGCTCGTTGTCACAAAAAGGGCATCAACACCTGATATCTTAAAAGCGTCATCAGGTTTTTTAATATTGAATCTTACAGTCTTATAATTAAATTGACCTTCAAGCTCCTTAATCTCATCTGCCTGTCTCAGGGTATCCCTTTCAGTATCATTAAAAATAATACCAAGTTTTGAGAAATCTGAAATACTTTTAAGATGTTTGATGGCTGTAACAACAGGAACCTTTGATGTTATTCCTGTAAGGTTCTTTCCCTTTGAATCAAGAATTTCGGGCTCATAAACACCTGTAAAGACTACCGGGATCTTTGAGGTCTCTTTAAGGACAGCCACTGTTGCTGGTGTTCCATAGGTTACTATAACATCCATATCATAGGCCACGAGTTTTCTTGCAGCATTGCTCCAGGGAACTACAGCTGGTGCAGGTGTCTGGAGGATAATATTCACCTTGCCAGGGCCAAAACCACCTGCGGTGAGGGTCTCTATAAGGGTCTTGTGAATCTCATTATAATAGGGTATTTCTCCTGTCATTATAATGCCTATATTCTTTTCTGTGGCAAAACTGATGCCGAGGGCCAGGAGTGATAAGAAGACCACTAAAGGAAAAAATAAGATTTTATATTTAATCACCATCTCTTTGAGATACTTGCAAATATCAGATGAAGCCTGCCATCCTGTGTATTATCCCTTCTATCATTGTAATCAATAAAGGAGTATCTCATGCCAGCAGACCACCCTTTTTTAAGGTCATAATCAGCCCTTGCTCCAAGACCTGTTTCCTTTATATCTGCCGCTGTCTCAAGCCCTTTTATGGAATTTACCTCTGATATCAAGCCAGGGCTGAATGTGCCTTTACTTATTGTATGGGTAATATCAAGGCTCAGATTGAGTCGCTCTTCCGGGATATAATTGAGGTTCAGACCATAGGTGAAAGCCTTATCCCTGTAAAAAACCCCCGGATCAACATAATAATCAGGAGGTGAGCTTATGGTGTCATAGATAGTGGTCTGGTTTATTTTATTGCGGATATAGGAGAAGTTTGGTGTTATGGTGAGGTTATCTTTAAGTAGGAATATCAGGCTTCCAAAGAACTTCTCTTTCCTGACCTCCCTGTCCTTGGTTTTTATCTGAAGCCCATTGTCTATATAATTAAGCCCTTCTCTCTTCTGCCATGCAACACTGTATATAAAGAGTCCGTTTATTCCCTTTACAGGACTCCAGTTAATCTGGAGCCTTCCCTCATCAGAGGTGTCAGGCTGGGTATTGTAGGCAGGCGCATCTATGTCCTGATGGATGTATTTTGCCTTAAGGTCAAGGTTGTTTACTGGCCTTATATGAGCTGAAAGGGAAATGGTGTTTTTAACTGTTTCAGATGGAAGTTTCCATTCATCAGAGTTTTTCCTCTCAATCCTTTCTCCTGAATATTCAGCATATAATGTAAGGCCCTTAATTGCCCGATATCTTATCGTGCCTGTCACCGTATCAGTGGTAGAATCTATAGAAGGCCTTACAGGAATGGGTGAGCTATAGGCACTGTAGCCAAGGTAATTAACAGGAATAGAATCAGGGTTGTCAAGGTCTGCCTGCCTGTGTCTGTATCTTAAAAATATAGTGAGCTTTACATCCGGCATATAGGTAAAATCTCCTGCGGCAATAAGATAATCTGCCCTTGCTCCACTTATCTCATTTTCTCTCTCTGTTTTTGAGAGGGTTGCAGAGGCCACAATCTGACCGGTATAGGAGGTATGGATTTTAAATGTTGTTGTTGAACCCTTAAGGTCCGGCATCAAATTGTGTGGATAGATATTCCCACCATAGGAATTCTCAAGGAGCCGGTCACCCTTCCCATCAAGTCTTTTCTCAGCATGTGTTAGCTCAATCTCCACAGGACCCAGATGGGTATTTGTTCCTATGTTAATAGACTTACTTTCCCAGTCAATGTCCCTCTCAGTTGATACCCTGTTCATCGGGAGGTAACTGGAAAGAAATCTCTGCTGTACAGACCCCTCCCTTTTTACTTTCTGCGCATCAGCAAAAAAATGCAATGGATAATCAGGTATCTTAAACCTCATAAAAAGACTTGATATATTATTAGAGGTTCCATATTCCTGACCGGCATCCCTGCGCTCTACTGTGTATTGTGATGATGGTCCTGAATCAATAAGTATCTTATTATCAAGGTTATGGTAAAGCCCTCTGAACAATCCTCTGAGGAGGGCGATATCCTTATAGGCATATCTAATATCTCCAAAATAATCTTTTTTATTTAAGGCCTCAAATTCAAGATGGACCCTGTGAGGGAAAGGGAATGCCTTTAAAAATATCTCTCCTCCCAAAGAGGAGTGAAGATAATAAAATTCTCCTGCCCTTGGTGAGTCCTTATGCTCAATAAAGCTATAACCAGGCTTTATATAAATCTCAGGACTTATCACAGGAAACTCATAGACATAAACAGGCTCTTCACTGCCATTTACCTGCTGGAATTCTCCATAAGAAGGAGAGCAAAGCACAGAGATAAAGAGAATTAAAAAAAGGACTATACTTTTAATCCTCTTCTTCACTGTACAAACCTCCCCTTTCCACTCTGGGAAGGGATATCTGTTCCGTGAATCCTTGGGTGGCAGTCAGTGCATCTTCCATAAAGTGTAACCTTTCTTTCAAGATCAGGGGTTGTTGAGAGCCTGTGCCCTTCATGACATTGAAGACATAGAAAAGGCTCCCTTGCCTGCAGAAGATTATTATTCACAGAGCCATGCTGAAGATGGCAGTTAAGACAGTTATCCATAAGATCTGCATGCTCATAAACAAAAGGGCCTTCCTTGTCTGCATGGCACTGGGTACATTGCTCTTTTACACCTTTCCTCAGAAGTTTTTCAGGGACATCTCCATGAGCATTATGACAGTCTGTGCAGAATACCCTGAGCTCAGGAACAGGGTGATGGCTGGGAAGGCTGAATTCTGCCCTGATATTGCTGTGGCATCCATAACACATCTTTGCAGTCTCCTTCGGACTGACGATCAGGTCAGGGCCGGCATGTATCTTATGGCAGTCAGAGCAGGAGACATCATTAATAGCATGCTGAGAGGCATTCCATTGATGAAGATTGAATGTAGCATTGGCAGTATGACACTTAAGGCATATAAGCGAGAGTGCCTGTGGAGGAAGTTTCTTGAGGTCTATTAATGTCTCATATTTGCATTTTGTCTCTATGCCCTTGTTTTTGTCCTCTTCAACCTTTTCAGGTGTAATACCCTCAATGGCAAGGCTTCCTGGTCCATGACAGGACTCACAATCAACAACAGGCATACCGGATTCCCTTGAAAGCTGGGCACCCATGGTACTTGCCTCAAAATCTCTCCTTATCTTATCATGGCTGTGACAGGCTGAAAGACACCTCTCTGTACCAACATACTGGGCATCAATACGACCGGCTATTAATCTTTCATATTCTTTAATTGGGATAATAGGTCTTGATGCCTTGAGCGCCTCGCATCCTGTGAATATTAAAATAGCTGATATAAGGCTCAGTATCCATACTTTATATTGCATGGAAATCTCCAGAGATATTTTTATTGAGCTCCATTTTTTCACCTGTAAAGGACATGCCACCCTTCTTTTAATTGTATATCATAGCATCCCTGTCATTCCTTGATGGCCTTTGTATAGATGGTGTTATTCCAAGCGCAAGGCATGAATCATATAGAAGCTGCGCTGCATAGGGATAGTTATGCACATAGGCACCGGGCTCTTTATTTACGAACTGTAGATTAAAGGCTGCCATGAGCTCACTCTCCTTCCACTGGATAACCCTGTTAGCAAATGTCTGTTGCTGGGGGTCCGGAGTCCTGAAGAAATAGGGATACACATTAGGATTATAAAATATACCCTCACCGTTACCTCTACCAGACTTAGCAAGCTCATCTATTATCTGTTGTTTCAATGTCTCAAGGGCTTCCTTCCTTCCATAGACATCAAAATCAGTTATCCCCGCGTGGCATTGCTGGCAGACCTTTATATTCTTTTTATTGCCATCTTTGATTTTAAATGTATGACCTCCGAGGTCTTCATCATCTGAATCTGCCATGTGGCATCCTGTGCATGACATAACCTGATGCTGGAATATGCCGCTTGAATATCTGCCTGAAAAAGTAATCCCTGTAAATTCTTGACCCCTGAATTCATAACCTTTAAGACTGAAAAGCATGGCACCTGCTGGAAAATAATGTGGGTTTACAAATGTTTGATTAGAAATTGTTTCATCATTTCCATTATAAGGATCTACTGATTTACCTTTCATTGCCTTATACAGACTCCATCCACTCTCCCTTGCCTGATGACAGGTAATACATGTTGCAGAAGGGCCTGCACCCATTATTGTGGCATCCTCAACATGTGTAGTACCACTACCACTTATGAGGGTCACATCACCTGATTTTCTCAATCTCCTGTTATTTTTTGCTGGATAACCCTTGGCATCGTGACAGGCATTGCATGTAAGATGATGAGCTGCTATATCAGAGGTTGGAGGTGACCAGTCTGGATATAAGGTATTACTTGAATCCACATAGGAAGCATATCCTATTCCTGAATGACACCTGAGACAGAGACCTAAGGTAAAATTATATGTAAAGGCTGGGCTTTTAATATCTGAATGGCCTGACTTAAAGACCTGCCTTGCAATCTTCATATCAGTATTATGATAGTCATGGCAGGATGCGGAACAGGCATTAGCACTTGACCTCAGCACATAACCCATTCCCTCTGGAGCCCATGAAATGGCATTCTCAAGGATATAACCTTCAAGCCCATTTGTCGTAAGGTCATCATAATGGGTATCTTCAATATCAGTTCCATGGCATTTGAGGCATTCCTGAGATGTGACCTGTGAGGGAAGACCTGTTTCCTTATATTCCTCACCTCCCCCGCAGGCAAAAAGAATTACAAAGATTAATAACTCAATAATTAACCAATTTGTCCTCATTGGCTAACTATAAGATACTGAATTCTAATTCATAAGTCAAGATTTTTAAATTTCCTGTAATCTGCTGTTAGGAATAGGAGGGAATGCCGAAAAGACTTTATTGCGACACCTTAATGTAAGCTTTTTAATTAACATGACCGAACATATCCTTCACCATCTGGTGATAAAATTTTTGTTACAGAGCTTTGAGGGGCAAAGCCCTTTTGAGCTTTATAAAGGCTTTGAGGCTTACTGTGCTATAACCTGTTTCTATAGGCAATTTCCAGAATTTCCAGATTGCTATCAAGTTTTCCTCTGTAAGAAGATACGATGCATATAGAAGATTTATAGCAGACCTGAAATATTCTGAATTCTGAATCTTGAATCCTGTATCCTGACCATTATCCTTACAAAGCCATTGAGGTAGAGGGTCTCAGAACATCATTGTTTTTCTGGATAATGCTGTGCCTTTTTCAACAGGCAACTTACGCAGTTCGCCCGTGAGGTGGATTTCCCTGATGATTTTCCATTGATTTATCTTTTCTGATTGGGCTAAAATTTTATTGCTGCCCCTAAAGGGGGCTTAACAAGCATTTGAAGGAGGTATTTATGAAAAGGTTTTTAATTTTATTCCTTTCAGTGGTTACTATCCTGAGCCTCTCTTTTAAAATGGCTGAAGCTCAGGAGGCCGGTGAACTTGGCATCAAACTCCAGAGCATCAATTTTGAGGACATCTCTGATAGTAAGGCCTATGCCTCTGTCTTTGGCTATATTAATACCACACCTAATGCAGCAATAGGTTTTGAGATAGGAACAGCAAATATTGAAGATGAAACTTATTATATTTGGGGTGACCGTTATGAAGAGTCAATTGATTTTACTCCTATTGAGGTGAATCTGAAACTCAGGGCAAAGTCAAGGGGGGAGACAGGTTTTGCCCTTGACCTTGGGGGTGGTGTTAGCTACAATGTGCTTAATTATAAACTCTATGTAAATGATGTAAAAGTAGTTGATGAGAACAAAAACCTCTTTGGCTGGCAGGTCTTTGTATCAGGGAAATATTTTTTTACACCTCCAAGGGCAAGTTTCGGAATCTTTGCTGGTGCTGAGATAAAATACCAGTGGGTTGATTCCTTTACAGAATATGGAGAAGAAGTAGATCTGTCAAATACAAGATTCGGTCTTGAAGTCGGTGTCATGTTCTAAAACCTTACTGGCACCCCAAAAAATCATTAGATTTTTGGGGGACCTCGTATCTTTAATCTTAGCCGCAACCTTAATATTTTTCTCTTCCTGCAGGGTTGAGCATAAGATAAAGGAACCTGAATCCATCAGGGTGGGAGCCCTTGCTGATGCAAGGATGCTCCTACCCCTTTTTGCCTCTGATAGTGCATCTGCTGATATAAGCAGTCTTATATTCAATGGCCTCACAAAGTATGACAGGAATATAAATCTAACAGGTGATCTTGCTGAGTCATGGGAAATTAAGAAGGGTGGCAGAGAAATAATCTTTCATCTCAGAAAAAGGGTTCTATGGCACGATGGTGAGGAGTTCACCTCAAGAGATGTGCTTTTCACATACAGGGCTGTTACTGATCCAAAAAATCCAACTCCCTATGGCGGGATTTATGGCCCTGTTGAAAAGGTAGAGGCTATTGATAAATATACAGTAAGGGTTATTTACAAAGAGCCCTTTGCACCCGCCCTTGAATCATGGGGGATGGGGATACTGCCAGCTCATCTTCTTGAAGGCAAAGACCTTGCAAAGAGTGAGCTCAATAGAGTCCCTGTGGGTACAGGTCCATACAGGCTCAAGAGATGGATAACGGGTCAGAGGATTGAGCTTGAGAGGTTTGAGGATTATTTTGAGGGAAGGCCAAATATTAAGAAATATATAGCGAGGATAATACCTGATATATCCACCATGTTTCTTGAACTCAAATTCGGTGGCATTGATTATATGGGCCTTACTCCAGCCCAGTATAAATTGAAGGCAGAGACAGAATATTTTAAGGAGAGATTTCAGAGATTCAGATACCCTGCCTTCGGGTATACCTATCTTGGTTTTAATCTCCTTGATGAGAGATTTCGTGATATAAGGGTCAGAAAGGCTATAGCCTATGCTATTGACAGGGAAAAAATAATAAAGGGTGTCCTTCTTGGTTATGGAAGACCCTGTACAGGACCATTTCCACCGGATTCATGGGCTTACAATAAAAACATTAAAGGCTATCCCTATGACCCTCAGAAGGCACTTGAACTTCTTAAGGATGCTGGCTGGGTAAAGGATAAAGATGGCTTATTAAAGCAAATCGGGGTCCCCCAGAAATCGTCAGGTTTGTTGGGGCACAGGTATGGAAGACCTTTTAAATTCACTGTGCTCGTAAATCAGGGCAATTCCCAGAGACTCATGGCAGCCCAGATAATCAAAGAAGACCTCAAGAAGATAGGTATAGAGATGGATATAAAGGTGCTGGAATGGCAGACCCTGTTACATCAGTTTATTGATAAAAAGCTCTTTGAGGCGGTAATAATGGGATGGGCCCTGTCCAGAGACCCGGATATTTATGACATATGGCATTCATCAAAGACAAGAGAAGGAGAGTTCAATTTCATCTCCTACGCTAACCCTGAGGTGGATCGTTTGCTCCTTCAGGGAAGGACTACCCTTGATATAAATAAAAGAAAGAAGATTTATCACAGGATTCATGAGATACTCCATGAAGAACAGCCTACAGTCTTTTTATATGTTCCTGATGCCCTTCCAGTGATTCACAAAAGGTTCAAAGGTATAGAGCCTTCCCCTATTGGAATATGGCATAACTTTATTCACTGGTATGTGGAATAACAGAAGTTCAGAGGGCCTGGCTTCTACCTTTTTACCTCACACTTTACACCCTCAAAGGCATAGACAATCCTTTTTTCCCTTTCAAGCTTTTCAGATGGAAAGGCCTGTGGCTTAAGATTCTCCATTATTCGGGAAAGTTCTTCTTTTGAAGGAAGGTCCTCTATCCTCTCACCAATAATCTTGCCTGTGAGGACATCCATTACCCTTGCCCTTTCACCGTCAGTGACCGCTGCACAGGGGATTTGATGTTCCTTTATAACCCTTGCAAAGGCAAGGACGTATCTCTCCCAGGATTCAATGGAGGTGGGTGAACACCTGATAAGCATTGCCTCAGAATTGTTGAGTTTAATCATAAAATCAATGGAAATCTTTATAGTGCAATCACTCAATTTGAGTTCAAATTCAGGATCAATAAGGATATCATCCTTTGAAAAACCCTTATCCTTTGTAAGGGACTGCCACACCTTCATCCTTATGCCACTCAGTTGAAGAAGTTCCTTCCTTTCTTCTTCCTCTATCTTCTGTCTTATAAGTTCTTTTCTTGAAATATTATTCTCCAAGATAGGCCCTCCTTAATTCTTCATTGTTTAAGAGCTCAGAGCCCTTACCCTCAAGCCTTATAATTCCTCCCTCTATCACATAAGCCCTGTGAGAAAGTGAGAGGGCTGCCCTTGCATTCTGCTCCACGAGGAGTACTGTAACACCGCTGGAATTTATTTTTTTAATAATAGAAAATATCTTTGTTACCATAAGGGGTGAGAGTCCAAGGGATGGCTCATCGAACATTATGAGTTTTGGCTCTGACATGAGTGCCCTTGCAATGGCAAGCATCTGCTGTTCTCCTCCACTCAATGTACCTGCGATCTGTTTTCTCCTTTCCTTTAAGACAGGAAAAAGCTGAAATATCTCATCAAGGATAGAGGTACTTAGCTTCTTTGTAAAGGCTCCCATCTCAAGGTTCTCCATAACTGTTAAATAAGGGAATATCCTCCTTCCTTCGGGCACAAGTGTAAGCCCCCTTCTCATGATTTTATGGGGAGGTTGTCCTGTTATGTCTTCACCATTAAAGATTATCTTTCCTGAAAAGGGCCTCACCGCACCAGCAATACTCATAAGTGTGGAGGTTTTCCCGGCACCATTTGAACCGATCATTGAGACTATCTCTCCCTCTCTTACGGTTAAATTAATTCCCTTTACAGCCTTTATAGGGCCATAAGATACCTGAAGATTCATAAGCTCAAGCATGGGCTTCCTTTCCAAGATATGCCTCTATTACAAGCGGATCATTCTTTACCATCTCAGGTGTTCCCTCAGATATCTTCACTCCATGGTCAAGGACAATTATCCACTCAGAGACGCCCATCACGACCTTCATGTCATGTTCTATGAGGACTACAGTCTTACCAATTTCTTTCAATCTCTTCATTATCTCCATCATCTCTGCTGTCTCCTGAGGGTTCATACCTGCTGTTGGCTCATCAAGCAGCATTACCTCTGCTTCTGTGGCAAGGGCCCTTGCAATCTCAAGCCTCCTCTGACTTCCATAGGGTAATTCTCCAGCTGCTCTATCTAACTCCTCATGAAGACCTACGAATTCAAGATACTCATAGGCCCTCTGCCTCAGGGACTCCTCCTGTCTCAAAAAGTCCTTTGTCCTTAAAAGAGAAGCCCATATCTTCTGACCACAGGAGTTATGCTGACCGGAAAGGACATTTTCAAGAACAGTCATTTCTTTAAATAATCTTATGTTCTGAAAGGTCCTTGCAATACCAGCCCTTGAAATACTGTGAGGAGGAAGACCTACAATATTTTTGCCTTTAAATAAAATTTCTCCCCTTGATGGTTTTGTTAGACCTGTCAGGCAATTAAAGAGGGTAGTCTTTCCAGCACCGTTTGGTCCTATGATTGAAAAGATGGCATTCTCCTTGATCCTGAAGGAAACCTCCTCAAGGGCAGCAAGTCCACCAAAGTATTTTGTTAATCCCTTAAACTCAATTATATGCATGTTAAGCCCGCACTTTATCCAAAATCTCTCGATAGAAAATTTATGATAAATTACGGTTTATTGTGTCTACTTATAATTAATCCCTGCGGTCTGAATATCATCATGAATATAAGGCCTGCACCGAGAAAGACCATCCTGTATTGCTCAAATTCCCTGAGTATTTCAGGAAGTACCACAAGTATAATAGCACCGATAATGGAGCCACCTATAGAGCCCTGGCCTCCAAGTATTACCATTGATAGTATCAGGACTGACTCAAGGAATGTAAAGCTTTCAGGAGATACAAACCTCATCTTTGCTGCAAAGAGCTGCCCTGCCAGCCCAGCCCAGAGGGCTCCGAAGGTAAAGGCATAGAGTTTGTAAAGAAAGGTGTCTATTCCAATTGTAGAGGCTGCTATCTCATCATCTCTTATACTCATCCATGCCCTTCCAGCCTTTGAATTGATCACCCTGTTTATGAGGAAGATTGTAAAAAGCACAAAGAAAAGCACGAGGTAATAATAATCTGTGACACCCTTAAATTCAATACCAATTATTGAAGGTCTTTGTATGCCGGCTATGCCATTTGGTCCATTTGTTACACTCACCCAGTTATTAAGAACAATCCTTGTGATCTCACCAAATCCAAGGGTTACTATTGCCAGATAATCGCCTCTTAATCTGAGAGCGGGTATGCCGAGAAGAAAACCAGCCACCGCGCTTATTGCCATTGATATAGGAAGGGATTCCCAGAATCCAAGAGCTAATGTTGTATTGAGGAGTGCATAAGAATAGGCGCCGATGGCATAAAAGGCAGCAAAACCAAGATTGAGAAGCCCTGTGTATCCAACCACTATATTAAGTCCCAGTGAAAGGATTATGTATATGCCCGCAAGACTTGCTGTATCCACCACATAGGGGCTCGTGATAAATGGCAACAGCAAGGCAACGGAGAGGGAAAGATAGAGGTATGCAGTAGAAGGTATTGTTTTAATCTGTTCAAAAAGGCTGAATTTTTTCCCCCTGGATAGGGCAATAGTTCTTTCAAGAAACCTCCAGAGGATTCCTGCACCCAGGATGCCCCCTGATATCACGATAGCTGTTTTTGCTCCTGTGAAAGGAAAAGAAAGGACACCAAACCATGCCGGGATGAGAAGCCAGTTTGGAATCCGCATTAGCCATGCAATAGACATTTAAACCTTTTCCTCCATTGGTCTCTTAAAAAGGCCGGTTGGTCTTATCAGAAGGATAATTATGAGCACAACGAAGGCATAGGCATCTTTGTATTCGCTTGAGATATAACCAGCTGCAAGGCCTTCTATCAGGCCAAGCAGGATCCCGCCGACCATTGCACCGGGTATACTTCCTATGCCACCAAGTACAGCAGCAGTGAAGGCCTTAATCCCTGCTATATAGCCCATGTAATAATTAATCAAGCTGTAATAAAGGGTTACCATGAAGCCAGCTATTGCGGCCAGTGCAGAGCCAATGATAAAGGTTATGGCTATTATTCTGTCTGTATCTATTCCCACAAGGGATGCCATAATCCTGTCCTGGGCAACTGCCCTCATTGCCTTGCCAGTTTTTGTCCTGGAGATAAAGAAATGAAGGAAGATCATAACTACTGAGGAGACAATTATTATAGTTATCTGAACCGGTGTTACCTTTGCACTTCCAATCGTAAAGCCTGTATTAGAAAAAACAGGTGGGAAGACCTTATAAGTAGCACCCTGTGTGAGCATCACAAAGTTCTGAAGAAATATAGATACCCCGATGGCGCTTATAAGTGGACTTAATCTCGGAGCATTTCTTAAAGGCCTGTAGGCAACCCTTTCAACGGTTACTCCACAGGCCGAAACAAAGATAATGCTCAGAAGCATACTCAGGATAATGCTCAGAAGGATATGGGTTTTTGTTAATCCTGCGCCTGTGAGGAAACCAAAACTTATTACTGTCATATAGGCACCAAGCATGTATATCTCACCATGGGCAAAATTTATAAGTTGAAGAATACCATAGACCATGGTGTAACCAAGGGCTATGAGTGCATAAACATAGCCAAGTGTTAATCCCTGTATGAATTGCTGTAAAAACATCTCTATTCTGTCAATTTCTTTTTCAAAAGTTCATTGACCAGTTGAGGAGATGCCTTACCCTTTGTGAGCTTCATGACCTGACCAACAAAGAATCCAATGAGTTTTTCCTCACCTGCCCTGTATCGGGCTACCTCCTTTGGATTTTTATTAAGAACCTCTTCAATCGCCCTCTCTATGAAAGATTCATCTGTTATCTGTGTAAGTCCTTTTTCCTTTACAATCTCTTCAGGAGACTTTCCTGTCCTGTAGACTTCTTCAAAGACGGTCTTTGCTATCTTCTGAGAGATGGTACCTTCATCTATTAATTTAAGGAGCCTTACCATTGCCTCGGGTGTCACAGGATTATCTTCAAAGCTTTTATTTTCCTCATTTAAAAGCCTTGAGAGTTCACCCATTATCCAGTTCGCAATAATCTTCGGAGCACCTCCTAGAGCCACTGTTTTTTCAAACCACTCAGCTATGCTCAGCTCCTGAGCAACAAACATGGCATCGTATGCAGGGAGACCATATTGTTTCATAAATCTTTCTTCTTTCTGCTGTGGCAATTCCGGGAGAGTCCTCTTGATCTTCTCTATAGTTTCTGAAGAGATCTCTACAGGGACAAGGTCTGGCTCTGGAAAGTATCTGTAATCATGGGCCTCTTCCTTTGACCTCATAGACTGGGTCGTCTCTGTTTTTGAGTCCCAGAGCCTTGTCTCCTGTATTATCTTTTCTCCCTTCTCAAGGGCCCTTATCTGTCTTTCAATCTCATATTCAAGTGCCTTTTCAACAAATCTGAAAGAATTTATGTTTTTTATCTCTGTCTTTACCCCAAATTCAGTGCTTCCTGAAGGTCTTACTGATATATTTGCATCACACCTCAAAGAGCCCTGTTCCATATTACCATCGCAAACATTAAGGTATCTCAGTATTTGCCTTAGCCTTTTCATGAACTGGGCTGCCTCTTTTGGACTTCTTATGTCAGGTCTTGTAACAATCTCCATAAGAGGCACACCAGCCCTGTTAAGGTCAACGAGGCTATAGTCGCCATCATGGATATTCTTGCCAGCATCCTCTTCAAGGTGAATTCTTATAATGCCAATCCTTTTAATATTTCCATCAACCCCTATCTCAAGATAACCATCTTCACAGAGAGGCAGCTCATACTGACTTATCTGATAACCCTTTGGTAGATCAGGATAAAAATAATTTTTCCTTGCAAATCTGCTATAAGGTGATATCCTGCAATTCATGACAAGGCCTGTCTTTATGGTATAAAGCACAGCCTTGTTATTTAGCACAGGTAGCACCCCTGGCATGCCAATGCAGACAGGGCAGACCTGTGTATTAGGTTCAGCACCAAAGGTGGTAGGACATCCACAGAATATCTTTGATTCTGTAAGGAGCTGGGCATGAATCTCAAGCCCTATAACCGCCTCATATTGCATATCTATAATACCTCCATCTCTTTATCAATCTTATGCTGAATAAGGATTGTTTCCTTATAGTCCCTGTAATCTGGCAGTAATGCCTGATTACGTTCAGCGTAAGTGACCTATCCTTTCTGTCCTTAAGCCACTTTTCCGAGACCCGATAACCACCAATCTGGTACTGCCATATCTCAGGCGTGATACCTTCAAAAACTGGTTATTATTAATGTAAAGCCTTTCTCCTTTATATTGCAACCTTTCCACCCTGTTGATGCTCCAAGACAGGGGTAAAGGCTTTCCTCCCCGGTATCACCTCTGATTAATACCTCAAAAAATCTTTTCAGATAACTCTTTACCACCTTAAAAGTCCTCTGAATCTCTTTATGCCCCTCAATACTCACTATACTTCTTTGCCTTTCCTCTTACTAAATCTGCTGGATATTTCTTTTCATTTATCTCTATCTTTTTCTTTGCTGCTTCTACAGGGTCAATGCCAAATTTATCAGATAGCTTGGTAAGGTATATCATCACATCTCCGATCTCCTCTTTGAGTCTTTGAAGCTTTTCTGGTGAAAGATTATAACTTTCCTCCGCTGTCAGCCATTGGAATAGTTCAACAACCTCTGAGACCTCAACACTCAATGCCATGGCAAGATTCTTTGGAGAATGGAATTTTTCCCAGTCTCGTTCTTTTGCAAATGTCCTTAACCTTTTAATAAGGTCATCCATTTTCAATGGGTGGTTTTCTCTTGTGCCAGTCAGTTGCCTGTTCATAGGCATAGGCTACCTGAAGGATTGTCTCTTCATCAAAGTGCTTGCCTATTATCTGAAGGCCAATGGGAAGATTCCCTGAGCTCAAGCCACATGGGATTGATACGGCAGGGACACCTGCAAGATTTACAGATATAGTAAATATATCACTGAGATACATCTGCAATGGATCAGAAACCTTTTCCCCGATCTTAAAGGCAGGTGTAGGTGAGGTAGGGGTTATTATTACATCAACTGACCTGAAGGCCTCTTCAAAGTCTCTTTTTATGAGGGTTCTAACCTGCTGTGCTTTTTTGTAATAGGCCTCATAATAGCCTGATGAGAGGGCATAAGTTCCAAGCATTATCCTTCTTTTTACCTCATCTCCAAAGCCCTGTGAGCGGGTCTTCATGTACATATCTATTAAGTCTTTGCCATTTATTCTCAATCCATATTTAATACCATCGTATCTTGCAAGGTTTGAAGATGCCTCAGAAGTAGCAAGTATGTAATAGGTCGCAACTGCATATCCTGTATGTGGTAAGGAAATATTTACCAGCTCAGCACCCATTGTATTGAGAAGTTTTACTGCCTTGAGGACTGCCTCCCTGACTTCCCTGTCTGTGCCTTCAATAAAATATTCTTCCGGAATACCAATCTTCAACTCTTTAATATCCTTACCGAGGACTTTAGTGAAGTCCTTTGGAGGATACGGTGCAGATGTGGAATCCTTCGGGTCATGACCTGCTATGAAATTCATAATAATGGCTGAGTCATAGACAGTCTTTGTAATAGGTCCTATCTGGTCAAGGGATGATGCAAAGGCAACAAGGCCAAATCTTGATACCATCCCGTATGTTGGTTTTAACCCAACAACCCCGCATAGTGCTGCAGGCTGTCTTATTGAACCACCTGTATCAGAACCAAGGGCAGCAATACATTCATCTGCACTGACTGCTGCTGCTGAGCCACCGCTGCTACCACCAGGGATACGCTCAAGATCCCATGGATTTTTTGTAACACCAAAGGCAGAATTTTCTGTTGATGAGCCCATGGCAAACTCATCCATATTTGTCTTGCCCGTCAGTATATACCCTGCCCTGATGAGTCTTTCAGTAACGGTGCTCTCATAAGGTGGTATAAAGTTTTCAAGTATCTTTGATGCACAGGTTGTCTTTATTCCAAGGGTGCAGATATTGTCCTTTACAGCAACAGGAATACCTGTAAGTGTGGTTGCCTTTCCTTCAAGAATGAGTCTTTCCGCCAAATCTCCAGCTCTTTTTGCCTCATCAGGTGTGGGGGTAATATAGGCCTTTATGGCGGGTTCTATCTTTTCTATTCTTTTGTAAACATCCTCAATAAGCTCTGCTGGTCTGATCTCCTTTCTGAGGAGCATCTGACTCAGTGTCTTTATGTCAAGGCTGTAGAGATTCTCCATATCAGATATCCCTTCCAACAGAATGATATATAAAGCCAAGCTCCCTGAGTTTTTTCGGTTCATAGATATTTCTAAGGTCAAAGAAATATCTGTTCTTCATCAGAGATTTTATCCTTTCAAGTTCAAGATTCCTGAATTCATTCCATTCTGTAATTATAACCAGTGCATCAGCACCACTACAGGCATCATAGGGATCCTGAGCGTATATTATGTCAGGGAAAAGGCCTTTCATCTCATCCATCGCAGCGGGGTCATATGCCCTTATTGCCGCACCTGATTTTTTAAGTTCATTGATTATATAGATAGAAGGTGACTCCCTTATATCATTGGTATTGGGTTTGAAGGAAAGACCAAGGATTGTTATGACTTTATCTTTAAGGTCGCCAAGGGCAGAACTTATCTTTTTGACCATCCTTTCACGCTGAAGTTGATTTGCCTTCACAGCAGCCTTTACAATGTTAAGTTCCTCTCCGTGTTCCTCAGCAAGTCGTATGAGGGCAAGGGTATCCTTTGGAAAACAGGATCCACCATATCCGGGACCAGGATGGAGAAATTTAGGACCTATCCTCTGATCAAGCCCCATTGCCTTTGCAACCACATGCACATCAGCTCTAACCTTTTCACAGAGATTTGCAATCTCATTTATAAATGATATCTTTACAGCCAGAAAAGAATTTGATGCATATTTTATCAGCTCTGCTGTCTCAATATTTGTTATCACAAAGGGTGTTTCAATGAGATAAAGGGGTCTGTAGAGATCTCTCATGATAGCAATTGCCTCCGGGCTCTCTGCTCCGATGACAACCCTGTTCGGTCTCATGAAGTCTTCTATTGCAGAACCCTCCCTGAGAAATTCCGGATTTGATACTATATCAAAGCGATGGTTTTCATTAAGGGCTTCAGATATAATTTTTTTTAATCTCTCACCTGTACCAACAGGAACTGTGCTCTTGGTCACTATTACCTTATAGCCATTCATATTTCTTGCTATCTGCCTCGCCACCTCCTCAACATAACTGAGGTCTGCAGAGCCATCACCCCTGGGTGGCGTGCCAACAGCAATGAATATTACAAGGGTGTCTTTTACAGCATCAGCGATATCAGTGGAAAATCTGAGCCTTCCATTTTTAAGATTTTTATTTACAAGGCTTTCAAGCCCTGGTTCAAAAAATGGGATCATACCCTTTTTTAAGGATTCAATCTTTGATTGGTCTTTATCAACACAGGTGACATAGACACCGAATTCTGCAAAACATGCACCTGTTACAAGACCCACATAACCTGTTCCAATAACTCCTATATGCAATGGTAACCTCCTCTCGCACCCCAAAAATCGTTAGTTTTGAGAGCCTGTCTGGGTTTACTGAATTTAATTATTATACACTATCACCTGTCAGATACACACCCCAAACAGAGGTCAGAAGTTTACGGTCTCACGGCATTAGTTCTTTGATTGATATTGCCCCTTCTCTAATAGCAATTATCTTACCGCCTTCAATCTCCACAATGGTTGAGGGTGGTCCTGAAAGTATTCCATTATCTACGATCAGGTCAAGACCCTCTGGAAAATATTTACTTATTGTATCTGCATCCATCGCTGGTGGTAGATCTGATGGATTCGCACTTGTGGAGGTGATTATGAGACCCTTTCTCCTGATGAGCTCAAGGGCAAAAGATGCACCGGGGATTCTTACTGCAATCTTTCCTGTGCCTCCTGTTATTAAGCCTGAGATATGTGACCTTGCCCTGAGGACAAGTGTCAGGGGTCCTGGCCAGAACCTTTTTGCTAAACTGAGCGCCTCTTCTGGAAAATCTTCTACGACACCTTTAATTGAATCAATACTTCCTGCTATTAATAAGAGGCCCTTTGTCTCTGGCCTTCCCTTAAGCCTGATTATCCTTTTAACTGCCTCTTTATTATTATAAAGTGCTCCGAGCCCGTAAACGGTATCAGAGGGATAGGCAATAACTCCTCCCTCCTGAAGGACATCATTTGCCCTTTCAATTGCATAATCCATGCCTGTTTCTTTAAGTTTTATAATTTCCATTTAAACCCCACTTGACAATTAAGGCTGCTTTCTATCATAGTTAATTGTATAGTAATTGATAGCGGTCTGAAAATAGGTTAAGGTTGTGCAATTGCACGCACCAGGGCATTGCCCTGGAATTTTTATTTTAGGAGGCTCAGTGTGAGTAACAAGTTGTTCGTAGGTAATGTATCTTTCAGGGCTTCAGAGGATGACCTCAAGGACCTCTTTCAGAAGGCAGGAGAGGTTATCTCAGCAAAGCTCGTGAAAGACCCGGCAACGGGAAGGTCAAAGGGTTTCGGGTTTATAGAAATGGCAAATTCAGTTGATGCTGATAAGGCCATTCAGATGTTTAATGGTACTAATTTTATGGAGAGGAACCTTGTAGTTGATAAGGCAAAACCCCGCCAGCCCCAGAAGGGTTCCAGGAACTTCAGGCAGAGATCTGAGAGGAGGAGAGAAGCATAGAGCCCACAGGTAGTCCGAGTTCCCTCGAGACAACCTCACATTTAGACTGAAAAAGAAAAAATATCTTTTTTGAATTTAAATTTCTCTCTGAGAGAAAGGGGTCCCCAGAAAATCGTAGATTTTCTGGGGCAGGAGTAAAGGTACTGAGGGTTTCAAAGTTCCCCTGGCCTTTGCTTATAATCAGAGGTATTTTCTCAAAAATGACTCTGAAGGCAGGGGAGGTAAATTCAATTATGGTGCCAACAGCATCAGAACCATTATCTATTATCTCTGTTGTTCCCGGGGGGAAGGTCTCCTCGGCATCAGTGATAGTGCAGTCATTCAGCACCGGTGCTCCTTTCACCACCGCAATTATCCTTTTACCCATATCTTTGAGAACCTCTATCAGGAGTCTATCAAAGACAATTTCACCGGCATTATCCAGAAGATAAAGGATATCCTGAGTTGAGGAGACTTCCTTTTTGAATAATTCAAATTGGTCTACTGCAAGTTCTTCCTTTATTGCCTTTTCAATAGTCCCTTTTATATCAATGGATGTGAAGATCCCAAAATCAATCACATTGCCTGCTATTGCAAGCCTTGTGGCTGTCCAGAGAGGATCGTTGCTACTGTTCACCATTTTTTTAAGCTCTGGATAAAGAGAAAGGGTAATCTGATTATATCTCTCCTTTACATCCTTGAAGGGATCACCCTTGAGTATCTCTCTTATTTTTCTATGAATAAATGTGGTTGTCCAGGCAGGTGGCCTGGAGACATCTGCCCGTTTAATTTCTTCACTGACAGCAGAAAAAACCTTCTTCTGAAGGGCTTCATCTGCTCCAGCAAGTTTAAGGGCTATTACAGTCTGCTTAAGAAAGCAGGGGAAACAGTCAAGGGAGGTCTTCATTACTGTTAGTTTGCAATATCTTATAGCCAAGTTTTTCTATACTGTCCCTTGTAAGTTTAAGGAGTTCCTCTTCCTTTATGAGGGAATCATTAAATTTTATCTCTATCATCCCGCTCTGAGTATCTATTGATTCTACTCCTGGCATCTTTCCAATGAATCTTCTCAGTGCAAGAGAGCATTCCTCGCAGAACTCCTTCTGAACATTCACAAGTAACCTTTTCATGGTCACCTCCTCAGAAATCTAAATCCAGAATCTGACCTCAGAGCCCGACTCGCCTTCCTCTGTAATGGCGGGAGCGTATGGGAATCGAACCCACCTTCCCCGCTTGTGGCAGGGAACACTGGATTTGAAGTCCAGGGGGGACACCAGAACCCCTGACGCTCCCAGAATAAAAACCAGAGGTATCTTAGAATGAGCTAACCTCTGGTAAAAATTATTTTAACATAAAAACTGCTCGGTATTGCCCTGAACTATAGGCAACTGTAATCTGCCGACAGATACGGGGTATGCCGAAGAGACTTTATTGCGACACCTTAATGTAAACTTTGGGAGGCAAAACAATATAACCCTTTTTATTCTACAGGTGTAACAACTGCCATTACCACGAGTCTTTCTCCGAGATTCGCCTCAAATCCGTGAGGGACCATGGGGTCACAGAGTATACATGTCTTTGCATCAGCCTCTATTCTCTCATCACCTACTGTGAATGTGCCCTTTCCTTCCACAACATACATGAGAAGCCTGAGAGGTGCCTTATGAGGTGCAAGCTTCTGCCCTCTTTCAAGACACATAAGGGCAATACGCATCTCTGGCTTGTCAGAAAGCATTTCTCTTGAAATACTTTCTGGAGAGAATTTGATAAGTTTTTTAAGATCAAGTATTTCCATTTTATCCTCCTCCTTTTATTCTATTCTAACTTTTTTTGAAGCTTGATGAATTGAGAAGGTGCCTGTCTGGAACGTCCCAAAAAATCTGAAGATTTTTTGGGGACGCCATCTTTTCTGTCACCGAATTGCAATCTGAAAAGTCCCTCTCCAAGTTCTCTATTACATGCCTCCACACAGGCCATACAGTTAATGCATGATATGTCCCTCGTATTCTTTCTTGGCTTTATTTTCATAAAGCATGCCTCTTCACATCTTTTGCAGTCAGTGCACCAGCATGCCTCGGAACTTAAAAATTTTAATCTTAATGATATGGGACTTGCCATTCCAAAAAGCATCTGCATAAGACCTGCAGCACAGATGTATTTACAGAGGAGGTGCCTTATAAATATTGAGGTTATCAGTATATATATTGACACACCTGTTATCCCTGCCTTTACACCAGAGGAAGGATTCTGGGTGATAAGCTCATTGAAGATTCTCTGTGGTGAGATAAGATATCCTGTTAGACCTATACCGATAAGAGGAGGTATGATAATAAGGCAAATGATAGTGATAAGGATATAAAACCCCCTTGCTCTTTTTGATGGATAATATTTTTTTTCTTTATCCCAGATTGAGCTTTTACCCGTAATCTTTTTATTTAAAAAATCTGCCCACTCAAAGAGGGCTCCCTCTGGACAGAACCATCCGCAGAAAAACCTGCCAAAGAGGGCACCCAATAATGGAAATATTGATAGGGCTGCCAGCCAGGGAAGAACAGCCTTAAGAAGAAATCTTAATGCCACATGTCCAGATGACTTTATGCCTGAAAGGCCAGAGGCGGCTATATCTGTCTCTGATATCCCTAAAGTCCATGTATTCTGGAAGATGAAGAGTTCTTTTGTATCAATATCATATCTCAAGATATTTAAAACAGGCATGAACAGGACAAGGAGGATAAAAAGAACCTGTGTAAGCCTCCTCAGCCTGGTAATGGACATAACCGAGCTATTCAGCCCCATGACTAATCTTTACATGAAAGGGGTCTTTACAGGAATGATATATATCATATCCTTTGAAGGACTTTGTCCTTCAAAATTTAATGGAAAAGTTTTTAAATTCAAATTTTTAAAGGAGCGAAGCTCCTTTGTTCTTTTTAAGAGCAGTAGTGTTTTGCATGCCGTCAGTTGTACTGTATCGGGATTTCCAGAAATCTTTGTAAACTGCCGACAGATACGGGGTATGCTGAAAAGACTTTTATTGCGACACCTTAATGTAAACTTTTTAATCAACATTACCAAACATAAAAGGGGCGAAAAGCCCCTTTGAGCTCTGCCCCTTTGAGCTTTATAAAGGCTTTGAGGCATACCCCGATAATCAGGAAATGTTTCTAATAGCAAATTTGGGAGAAATCTTTAAATTTTTTGTGATGCCCGAGTATTATGTTATTCTATATTTATGAATCTTCTTCAATTTCAGAAGCCAAGCAGATACATAAACAGGGAATGGAATAGTATTCACAGGAATGGCTCAATAAAGATAGCCCTCTGCTTTCCTGATGTTTATGAGATAGGCATGTCCCACCTTGGTTTAAAGATACTTTATGAAATCCTCAACTCTATGGATGATGTTTCTGCTGAAAGGGTCTTTGCCCCGTGGCCTGATATGGAGGGTTATCTGAAGGCAGAAGGTCATTATCTATCCAGTCTTGAAGGAAAGAGACCCATTAAAGAATTTGATATCATAGGTTTTAGCCTTCAATATGAGCTCTCCATTACAACTGTACTTAATATGCTTTCTCTTGGAGGTGTCCCTGTTTTAAAACAGGAAAGAAAAGGGCTTCCTCTTGTTATAGCTGGTGGTCCATGCACTGTTAATCCATCGCCATTTGGAAAATTTTTTGATGCCTTATTTATTGGTGAGGCTGAATATTCAATAAAAGAGCTTATAGATACTGTAAAGAAATGGAAGGAGTATGGCGATGGGAATAGAGAAAGTCTTTTAAAATCTATTTCAGGTATAAAGGGTTTTTATGTGCCAGGGGTCAGCAGTTCTGTAAAGAGGGTGGTGGTGGAGGATCTCAACAATGCTCCCTACCCGGTAAGGCCTGTTGTTGCCCATCAGGCAATTCATGACAGACTTAATATAGAGATATCAAGGGGATGCCCCAAGGGATGCAGGTTCTGTCAGGCAGGGATGATTTATAGACCTGTGAGGGAAAGGTCTGTAGATAAGATTATAGAGATAGCTGAGAGGAGTCTTTCCTTTACAGGATATGAGGAGGTTTCCTTTACATCTCTGAGTGCAGGTGACTACAGCGAACTTTCAGTTTTATTCCAGAAGTTCATCAATAGATTCAAGGATTCCCATATAGCCCTTTCTCTTCCTTCACTCAGGGTTGGGGCTATTAACAGGGAGATACTTCAGGCTATAAAATCTGAAAGAAAGACTGGTTTCACTATTGCACCTGAGGCAGGCACAGAAAGACTGAGGGCTGTAATTAATAAGGAGCTCAATGATGAGGATTATGAAAGGGCACTAAGGGTGCTTTTTGAAGAGGGATGGTTGAATCTGAAACTCTATTTCATGATAGGTCTTCCAGGTGAGACAGAGGAAGACCTTGATGGAATTATAAAGATGTCATTAAGGGCACTATCAATTGCAAAAAGATATACAAAAAAATTTGTCAATATAAGCGTGGGAGTATCTCCCTTTATCCCAAAACCCCATACCCCCTTTCAATGGTGCCCTCAGATGGGACTTGAGGAATTGAAGAGAAGAAATAACTACCTGAGAGGGGTATTAAGAAAAAAGGGCTTTAATTACAGGGATCATGCTCCTGAGATGAGCCTCATTGAGGCCATGATATCAAGGGGTAACGAGGAAGTGGGTGAACTCATTTACCAGGCATGGAGGCTTGGTGCAAGACTTGAGGCATGGAGTGAATTCTTTGATTTCTCAAGGTGGCTGAGGGCAATGGATTCTACAGGTATAGATGGTATTTCTATGGCGGGTCAATCTTATAAGGAAGATGCGTTATTCCCATGGGATATTGTAGATACAGGCATAGATAAAAATTTTCTTTTTAAAGAATACAGTCGGGCAACACAGGGGATGAGGACCCCGGGATGTGAAAGACTGTGCAGTGCCTGTGGCCTTAAGTGCACAGACATAAGAGGTCGAAGATCAGAAGTGCAAGAGCGAAAATCTGAAAATCTATCCTTAGGGGTCTCCCAGAGTCCTGATATTTCTTTAAAGAGACCCACCTCTGTCATTTGTATGAGGGCTGAATTTTCAAAGACAGGAGAGCTGAAATATCTCAGCCATCTTGAATTGAGCAGGCTTATTGAAAGGGCATTAAGGCGGGCTAATATCCCGTTCAGTTATACTGAGGGATTTCATCCTACGCCCAGGATATCCTTTGGTCCTGCCCTTCCAGTAGGTGTGGAAGGCTTGAGGGAATATTTTGATATGGTTGTGGATTCCTGTATAATAAAGCAGGGCTTACGGGATATTCAGAGACCTGGGTCTCCAGAAAATCGTCAGATTTTTTTGGGTGCCAGTCCAGCAGATGGACAGTTTAACAAGGCTCTCAGTCCTACCGCCCTATTACCCTGTTGCTCTGTAATTAATAATGTATTACCTGAAGATATAAGATTAAATAAACTTTTTCTGATACCTTTAAAGAGTGAGTCTTTGAGCTCCTTCATAAAGGGATATGAATATCTTTTGAGGATCAACTCAGAGCAATTAAGAAAGGGCATAGAAGCGAATCTTAACAAACTGAGAGACAATGATGGTTACCCCATGCTCAGGGATTTCAGTATCACGGACAATGGCATAAGGCTTTTACTTCTTGATAGAGATAACAGTGAAAAGGTGAAGATAATGGATTTTATAAGGGCCGCTGGCATAGAGTTACATGAAGGCATTGAAATTATCAGGACCGGGCTCTTCGGTGTTGTAAATGGCGAACTGGTCAGTCCTGAAGAAGCAGGAATCAAGAATGCAGAATGAGATACTGATAAATGCTACAAAAGAAGAGGTAAGGGTTGCCCTGCTTGAGGGTGGCCAGGTTGTGGAATTCTATGTTGAGAGAAGAAGGGGAGCAAGTCTTGTAGGCAATATATATAAGGGAAGGATTGTAAAGGTCCTGCCAGGTATGCAATCAGCCTTTGTCGATATTGGACTTGAAAAGGCAGCCTTTCTTTATGTGGGTGATATAGTTATTTTGGATGAGATGCCTTCCCATTTTAATAATGAGGTTTCTGTAGAGGCTACTAATGATAGCATCTACATAAAGCCACAAAAGGCCTCCATAAATGAGATTATCCAGGAAGGGCAGGAATTACTGGTTCAGGTTGCAAAGGATCCCATAGGAACTAAAGGAGCCCGGGTTACAGCCCATGTCACATTACCAGGTAGATACGTGGTATTTATGCCAACCATTGACCATATCGGGGTTTCAAGGAGGATAACAGACGAGGCAGAAAGGTCAAGGCTCAAGGACATTGCAGAGCTTATCAAACCCTCTAAGGGAGGGATAATTGTGAGGACAGCCTCTGAAGGGTGCAGTGAAGAAGAGCTGAGAAGAGACCTTGAGTTTTTACTGATGCTCTGGGATAACATCCTGAAAAAGAAGGACTCACAGCCAGCCCCATATCTTCTATATACTGACCTTGACCTTGTCCTGAGAACTGTGAGGGATATGATGGGGCAGAATATAGAGAGGATGATAATAGATTCAGATGAGGATTACAATAGAATAATTGATTTTGTCTCTGTTTATTTTCCTAAACTTGCGGATAGAATTGAGCTTTATGATGGACAGGAGCCACTTTTTGATGCCTTCGGCGTTGAGGTTGATATCTCAAGGGCCCTGGGTAAAAAGGTATGGCTCAAATCAGGTGGCTATATAGTTATTGACCAGACAGAGGCAATGACTGTAATAGATGTGAATACAGGGAAGTTTGTCGGCAAGGAATCCCTTGAGGAGACTGTTCTTAAGACAAATCTTGAGGCTGTAAAGGAGATAGCCTATCAGATAAGATTGAGAAATCTGGGTGGGATAATAATTATTGATTTTATAGACATGGAAAAGCCTGAAAACAGGCAGAAGGTATTCAATGCCTTTGTTGATATGATGAAAAAAGACAGGGTAAAGAGCACTATACTTAATATCTCTGAACTTGGCCTTATTCAAATGACCAGAAAAAGGGTCAGAGAGAGCATTACAAGGATACTCTGTGAACCCTGTCCTTACTGTGATGGAAAGGGTTATATAAAGACAGCAAGGACAGTTTGTTATGAGATTATGAGAAAGATAAGAAAGATGAGGCCCTATATTTCAACAAGGCTGATTGTTAAGGTAAACCCCCTGGTAGCAGAGCTTCTGTCAGATGAGGAAAGGCAGGGCATAGAAGAGCTTGAGAACATCTTTAATTTAAAGATTGTTATTCAGGAAGATTCAACCTTTCATCAGGAGCATTTTGAAATAATACAGGTATAAAATGGAAGCAATTGAGCCTCAAGTTAATGAAAAATTTGAAAGGCTTATCAGATTACTCAAGGAGATGGGCAGTGCGGTCCTTGCATTTTCAGGTGGTGTGGATAGTTCATTTCTTTTGAAGGCGCTAAAACTTTCAGATATAAGATTTATCGCTGTAACATCCGTATCCTGGACTTCACCGCCTGAAGATATAGATACAGCAAAGAGACTGGTATCTGAACTCGGGATAGAACACATTTTCATTGAAGGAACAGAACTCCAGAGGGAAGAATTCCTCAGGAATGACAGGAGAAGATGCTTTTATTGTAAGGATTCACTCTTCAGAAGGCTTATTGAGATTAAAGAAGGTCACGGATATTCATCTGTCCTTGATGGAAGTACAATGGATGACCTTAATGATTACAGACCAGGTCTTGAGGCCGCAAGGGTCCTCGGTGTAAGAAGTCCGCTTATAGAGGCTGAACTCTATAAAAATGAGATAAGGTTCTTGAGCAAGGAACTGGGCCTCTCTACATGGAACAGGCCATCATCTGCCTGCCTTTCTTCAAGAATCCCTTATGGCATAAGGATATCACCTGAAAGACTGAATCGCATAGGCAGGGCTGAAAAGATTTTAAAAGAGTTTGGTTTCAAGGTGGTGAGGGTAAGGGATTACTGGCCAATGGCAAAGATAGAGGTTTCCAGAGATGAGATAGGGCTTTTATTTAAGGAAGAGACAAGAGAGAAAATCATTAAGGAAATAAAATCAACTGGTTATACTACAGTTAGTATTGACCTTGAAGGATACAGGCAGGGGAAACTGAATGAATTCAGGGAAGGTTAATAATCTTTACCTCTCCTGATTTGCCCGGAGATCCCATGTCCTTTCCATTAAGGAACAATTTTATACCACCTGCATTGCCAGTCTTAATCTTGAATCCCTTTTTTGAGGTATACTGAACTGTCTCACCTGGTTTAATTGTAATATCATGAGAACCTTCCTCTGATTCTACAACGAGCCAGGAAAGTTCAGTTGCCACTATCTTAAGATTATAACCTTCAGATGGTCTGGTGATGGATTTATTGTCAGTGGCAACATGAGGAGACACAGAAGGAAGGGACTCTTTTTTTGTTACTGGACCTGGTGGCTGAGTAACAGCCGGGGCTTGAGGCAGAAGCGGTCCTGATGAAGGAGAGGTTTGTGAGGATTGAACAGGAACTGGCGGAGCAGGTAGAGTGAATTCTTTTTGCTGTCTTGTGGTCTTAAAGATAGAAAAAATGGCAATCCCTCCAATGAGGATAATAACACCCAGGATTAGAAAATTTGGTTTAAAGCTCAAACCGGAAGGGGTGATAGGTCTTTGAGATTTGAGGTCTAATTTTTGATTTTGGACTACTGACCTGCCCTCCCTGCTCTCAGTTTTATCAGTCTCTGATGTTCCTTGGATAATTTCATGAGAAACTTTTTGCTTTTCTCGTAAGGCCTTAAACTCCTCTATAAGAGGTTCAGGCTCAATGCCAAGATACATGGCATAGGTCCTTATATAACCCATGATATAAACATCAGCAGGAAAGATATCAAAGTTTTCCTCTTCCAGTGCCTTGAGGAAAGAAACCCTTATCTTAAGGTCAGCAGAGATTCTGTCAAGGGTTATCCCTTTTGACAGCCTTTTCTCTTTTAAGAGACCCCCGATCATGATAAAAATAATATATCAAAACACGGTAAGAGAGCAAGAGGAATCTTCAGGTATATCAGATAGGTATGAATATACTCCACACAAAGACATCTTACAGCCGAGAAGAAGTAAGTAAGCATCTTGTCAGATGTGATAAACTAATAAACAAAGGAGGGATATCGCATGAAAATGAAAAAGCAAATTAAAGGATTTATTTTTTTGTGGTTCATTTTTTACATTGTGTTTTATCATGTCTCTGCCCGGGCTGAACAGAAGGGTCTTTTCTGGCAGGTCTCATCAAATAAGTCAGCTGTTTATATCCTTGGCTCTGTGCATCTTTTTAAAAAGGAGATGTATCCACTGAATCAGAAAATAGAGCAAGCCTTCAATTCGTCAGAGGTAATTGTCTTTGAAGTAAATCTCAATGAATTGGATTCAATGGATATACTGGCACTTTTCCAGCAGAAGGGGCTTTATCCGGAAGGAGATTCTTTAAAATCCCATATCTCAGAAACAACCCTGAACCTTCTTATGCCAAGGCTTCAGTCCTACGGGATACCTGCAGAGCTTGCCATGAGATTCAGGCCATGGCTACTGGCAATGACACTTCAGTCAATGGAATTACAGAGGCTCGGGTTTATGCCTGAATACGGGATAGATAGGTATTTTTTTGAAAAGGCAGAAGGCAAAGAGATAACAGGTCTTGAAACTTCTCAATACCAGATTGAGATACTTGATAGCCTTTCTGAAAAGGTACAGGAGCTTTTTCTTCTTTATACGATAAGGGATATGGACCAGCTCTCTTCCATCACGGCTCAAATCTTCAAGGCATGGGAATCCGGAGATGCATCTATCGTGGAAGAACTGACCTTCAGACCCCTTAAAGAAGATCCGGGATTCTTTCAGCTTTATGAAATATTGTTCTATGAAAGAAATAGTGCAATGGCCTCAAAGATAGAGAATTTTCTTAAAACAGGAAAGAGATATTTTGTTATTACCGGTGCAGGGCATCTTGTAGGTGATAGAGGTATTATCGAGATTCTTAAGAAAAAGGGTTATAAGGTAAGGCAAATATAATGATTGAAGATTCCCTGTGGCTTGCCACAGGGAATCTTAATGTAAGGAATTTTTTATATCATATTCGCTCGCTTAACCCTGCGGCTTGCCGCAGGGAATACGCTCGCTACCCATTTATCTTAAACCGAGTCTCTTTAATATTATTCCGAGGTATTTATTGAGTGGATTGCTTCTTTTTAAAAAGGGGATAGGCGGTCGCTTTCTTATACCAAGTTTATGAAGTTCTTCAATTATCTCTTCATTCTGAGCAAGGGAAAGCCCTTCCCTGAATGCCTTAATGGCCTCTGGCTTGTTATTGAGCACAAGATAGATTCTTCCGAGATTCAGATAATGAACAGGATTTGATGGTTCTTTGTCAAGGGCATCCCTGCACAATTCAAAGGCCTTCTGAAGCTTTCCTCTCTCCTTTGCAATACAGTAGGCATAATAGGTTGATACCTCTGGACTGTTTTCAAACTGGAAGGCCCTTTCAAAACAGACAAGGGCAGTTAGGGTATCACCGGACCTTATGGCCTTACGACCTTTTTCAATAAGCTCCTTTAAATTGTCCATGATGATATTTTAGTCTAAAATGTGGTAATTTTGGAAATGCAGAGGCTTGGCGTTCATACATCTATCGCTGGAGGAATTCATCTTGCTATTGAACGGGCAAGAGCCCTTGGATGTAATACCCTTCAGTTATTCTCACATAGCCCCAGGAACTGGAGAAGGCCAGAAATATCTTATGAATCTGTACAGAGATTTAAGGAATTAAGGAAGATTTATGAGATAGAGCCTGTCTTTGTCCATAGCTCATATCTTATAAACATAGCCTCGCATGACAGGCATTTAATAGCACGCTCAATAAACATGCTCCTCTGGGAGCTTGAATCAGCCCAGCTCCTTGGTGCTGATTATTTGATCCTCCATCCAGGCTCTTCCTCAATTGATATGACTGAAGGAAGAAAGAGGGCAAAAAGGGTATTAAGAGAAATTTCTGAAAAAGGTAGATGGAAGGTAAGACTTCTACTTGAAAATACTGCCGGTGAGAGAGGTGATATATCCTCCACTGTAGAAGACCTTGCAGAGTTATTGGAGGCTTCGCAGGGCATATCAGGGGGTATCTGTTTCGACACATGCCATGCCTTTCAGGCTGGCTATGAGCTAAGGAATGTTGAGGGGATTGAAGAACTTGTTGATAAAATTCACAGGTTTATTGGTGAGGATGCTGTAAAACTGATTCATCTGAATGACTCTAAAAAGCCCCTTGGCTCCAGGATTGACAGGCATGAACATATAGGTAAAGGAAAGATCGGGGATGAAGGCTTCAGGATTTTACTTTCCAGCCCACCCTTTAGTGATGTGCCAATTATCCTTGAGACACCAAAGAAGACAGGGAGAGATGATGTAATAAATTTAAGAAGAGTTCAGAGGATGCTCAGGCAGAAGTTGAAGTCAGATCTGTTGAACACATAAGGCGGGTTAAATCTGGCGGATATCCATTCTCTGTGAGATACTGTGCTTCTATACTTTCAAGGTGAAATCTATCAAAACCGCTGTTAAGGAGAAAATCCTCTCTTAAGGCAAGATTCCCTGTGCGAATTATCTCTGGAAGGAGGTTATTAATATAGAAAGATTCCTTTTTCAGGTCAAGGAGAACCTTATCAAAAATGGAATCCGGAACTCTGACAGCAACACCCTTTGATGCAAGTTCTAAGGCAATACTATCAAGGATTTGCTGTCTTCCTTCTTTCTGATCAAGGAGTGGATAGAGGGCTCTTAAATTTCCCTTTAAAGATGTATAGACATGCCTGTAAAGCAGTGCCTCATCAGATATAAACCTCACAGCAGCAACGACATCCTTGATTGTTGAATTCCCCTTTACTATCTCATCAATTCCGTCATTTATCGTGAGGAGCTTTTTCTTACCATAATAGGTCACATAATTATTTTTCAGAAACTCGTCAATAAATAATCTCTTCCAAAGTCCCTGTTCAAGCTCTTCAAAGGCCTGTTTGTTTCCAATAAGACTTCTCAGCGAATCCTCTGTAAACTCCATATTATCTGTAAAGGCGATCTTACTGAGAAGTCCATAGGTGTTGTCATAACGATCAAAGAATGTAATAATTGAACCAAGCTCCTCCATGGTGCTGAAATCACCTGTTTCTTTGCAAATCTCATCACATCGTCTCCCTGCATCAAGGAGGATATTTTCAAAACTGAGGTCCCCAAGCTGATGGGCCCTGTGCCTTGCAAGGAGGAGTCTGATTATATCTTCCTTTATGATGTGGTGTTTTAAAGCAGGGTCTTTGAAAAAGAGGTTCTCAATGATAATCCTTGCCTCCTTTATATACTCAGGTTCTTCTATCTCTGTAATCTTCTTTCCCCTGAGGAGAGTCTCATCAAGGGTATCAAAAAGGATTAAGGGTATGTTATTTCTAATACCAAGGGTCCTGAGCCTTTTAAGCCTTGCTATCTCTTCCATGGGTATCTTTTCACTCCCTGCTATTGCAAGGAGGATATCCCTGTATTCATCAACAATCCGCCTGTTTTCAGGATGTCTGTACATAACATCTATCTTGATTCTTTCTATCTGATAGCTGTTGAGATTAAGCTTGGATGTCAGGTCCTGAAGATAAAGCTCATCATATTCATTAAGGTTTTTGTTTTTTGAATATATCTTCTGAAAGGTCTGGTAAAACTCATAGTTGTTCCTGTTGATGAGCTTGAAGATAAAAATGGTTGTATTTTCTTCGCCCAGTGCCTTCGCAAATTCATGTAGGAGCTCCTCATCTTTATCCTCTGAAATAAGCCCTGTTCTCTTCAGAAACTTTCCTGTGAGTCTCAATATCTGCGCCTGTCTCTCCTTTATCGGCCCCTTGAAGTCAGAAGAAACCAGGAAGTAATAGTTTTTTGCAGCATGACCTGATATAAAAAGCTTTTCAATAGATTCTGCCCCTTCTGTATCATTGGTAAATATTAGATTATCTTTTTCATCAAGATAGGCTCCAAACATAATCAGTCTGTTAAGGACATCACTTTTCAGGGCATCCTTCAGGGGCTTTTCTACTCCAAACATATATTCACAAAAACTACCTCCAGCACCTTTATAGAAGATGAACTCAGGAGTTATCCTGAATTCATTACCCTTGGAAAAGAATCTTATACCCCCTGGGGCTTCTTCAAAGAAACAGGTATTATATGCCTCTATGCCTCTTATAAGGGCAATATACTCAATGACTCCAATTTCTCCGTGAAGTCTAAAATCCTTTAGCATTTATTAACCAGTATAAGTCTGCTTTTTAAAGCTTTAAACCTATCTCGCATCCTTTGTTATTATCTTTATCAGCTCCTCGGCCGGCCTGTAGCCAGTAGAGAGCTTTCCATCAGGAAGGACATAAGCAGGTGTTCCACTTATCCCGAGACGTTGTGCAAGTTCAATGTTCTTATCTACAGCGTCAGTATTGCAGGTCTTTCCCTTTAATTCCTTTTTATCAAAGGCATCCTCAAGGAGTTTAATAGACCTTTCACAGACAATAATCTTTGACTTTTCATAAGCTCCTGGATGAATATTTAGAGGGAAAAGCTTTATATAAAAAACTATATCATTTCTCATCTGTACTATTTTCTTCATCTCCTGATGAAGTTTTGCACAATAAGGTCAATCAGGGTCATCAAAGACTATGACCCTGTACTTTGCTCCTTTTTTCCCGAGAACAAGGGCGTCATTTAGATCTATCTTTGATGGATCAACCCTGTTTAAATAGGAAAGCCTCTGCTGGGTGAGATTCTCCTTTGTGGAGCTGGAAAATATATTCCCTGCGATAATAAACTTCTTTCCATAGTCTACATAAACCAGGCCCTTTCTTCCCTGACTTTCAAAATTCACCTCCCAGAGACCTTTGAGGGGTGAATCTATCACATCTGTAACCTTCAGGTCAGGACCTCCGCTTAAGAGCTGCTGCGCCTCTTCCTTTGTAAGTCTGTGGCAGTTCTTACAATTTCCTTTTTCTGAAAAGGCAAAGGCATTTGAGGAGAAAAATAAGATAAAGGTTAAAAATAGGGACAGGATCAATTTCTCTTTCTTAAGCCTCAAGCCTTCAGCCTTTAGGAACTCTTTTAATAAACCTAAAGCCCTGTTTCTGTGACTCATGGAATCCTTTTCCTCCGCTGACATCTCAGCAAATGTCCTGTTCAGGCCCTCTGGCTGGAATACAGGATCATACCCGAAACCACCCGCTCCCCTTGGTTCTTTAGTTATTATACCATCAACCCTGCCTGTGAAGGTCTTTAACTCTCCTTTCGGGGTAGCAAGTGCTATCACACATATGAAATGTGCCTGCCTCTTATGCTCTGGAACTGTTGCCATCTCCCTGAGAAGCTTTTCTATATTTTTTCTATCATCAGAGGGCTCGCCAGCATATCTGGCAGAATATACTCCTGGTGCTCCTCCAAGGCTGTCAACAACAAGGCCTGAGTCATCTGCTATTGCAGAAAGACCTGTAGCCTTCGCTATTTGTAAGGCTTTTTTAATGGCATTCTCTTCAAAGGTCTTTCCATCTTCTATAACCTCTCCTATTTGAGGAAAATCCTCAAGGCTCAGGAGCTCTATATCAATATCTTTCATGAGCCTTTTTAATTCTTCAAGTTTCTTTTTGTTTCTTGTTGCTACGACTATCTTCATCTAATCTCTCCTTAATAAGATTTCTGTGAAAAAATTCTTCACACTCCACTCCAAAAATCTGAACGATTTTTGGGTGCCATCTTCCTTTGGCGATAGAGATCTTAGAAATAAAAGTCAGCTGACCTACTGGCAAGGCAGGGTCTCTTCTGCCAGATTCAAAAGTGCCTTTCCTGTATGAGAGCCTTTGACCTCCATAATTCCCCTCACAGGTCCTTCATATAAAACATAACCACCTTCATCACCACCTTCAGGACCGAGGTCTATAAGCCAGTCTGCCTCTTTGATAAAGTCAATGTTATGTTCTATTACCACAACTGTATTTCCAGAGTGAATGAGTCTTCTCAGAACCCTGAGGAGTTTATCTACATCAAGGGCATGAAGCCCCACTGTTGGCTCATCAAGGATATACATAAAATTTTTAACAGACCCATCTATCTCTGCACATATCTTGAGTCTCTGTGCTTCTCCTCCTGATAGAGTCTTTAGGGGTTGTCCGAGTCTCAGATATCCAAGCCCTATCTCTTCCATTATCCTCAGGCCATTGAGTATCTTTAGTCTTTCGGTTTGAATATCCTGATCCTTTATTTCAGAAAAGAACTGATAGGCCTCCTTTACTGTCATGTCAAGAAGTTCGCTTATATTCATGCCCCTATATCTGATTGAAAGTATCTCCGGTTTATACCTTCTACCATTACATTCACTGCAGGTTACATATACATCTTCAAAGAAGAACATCTCAAGTCTCTCAAAACCCTCTCCTTTACAGGTCTCACATCTTCCACCAGGGACATTAAAAGAGAAATAACCAGGTCCATAACCATTTCTTTGAGCCTCGGGTTGTTTTGCGAAGATTGACCTCAAAGAATCAAATATCTTCATGTATGTGGCAGGATTTGCCCTTGGAGAACGGCTGAGCGGGCTCTGGTCTATGAGCCTGACACCCTTAAGATTATTAACTCCATCAATACTATCATATGGCAAAGGCACTTCAGGGCTGAATTTAAAATGAAAGGCCAGAGCCTTATAAAGGGTATCTACCATAAGGCTGCTTTTTCCAGAACCAGAAACACCGGTTACAACAGTAAGACTCTGAAGGGGAATTTTAATATCAATATTTTTAAGATTGTTCCCTTTTGCACCCTTCAGTTTAACCCATCTTGAGGAAGACAGGCTGGAAGCTGTTCTCAAAAATCCGTCAGATTTCCGAGTTCTCAATACCACTGATGTCCGTGTATCTGCCTTTTTAAATTCAGAGATAGGTCCATTAAATATTACATAGCCACCACCTGCACCACCTTCAGGACCAAGCTCTACAACCCAGTCTGCAGAGCGGATTACCTGGGCATCATGCTCCACCACTATAATTGTATTTCCAAGTCTCACAAGCTCCTTCATGGCATCTATGATTCTTCCTGTATCCCTTGGATGAAGCCCCACAGTTGGTTCATCAAGGACATACATTGTTCCTGTGAGCTGGGAGCCAAGCTGATTTGAAAGATTCAATCTCTGGTATTCTCCACCTGAAAGGGTCTTTGCCTGCCTGTCAAGGGTAAGATAACCAAGACCCACATATCTCAGAAATTCAAGTTTAAACCTTATCTGTCTGAGAACCTCCTCAGCCACAGACCTTTCCTCTTCTGAGAGCTCAAGCCTCCCTAAGACCTCATAAAGCCTCTTGATGGGCAGGCTGGAAAGCTCTGCTATATCAAAGCTCCTATTGTCTGCCATCAGTTTAAATACCAGTGCCTCTTTTTTTAATCTCTTTCCCCCACAGAGAGGACAGGTCTTCTGAGTCCTGTATCTTGAGATAAAGACCCTTACATGAAGCTTATATTTTCTGTATTCAAGGTCTTCAAAAAAATCCTTTATCCCGTAAAAATTACCATTACCCTCAAATATCAATCTCCTGTGTTCAGGAGTAAGGTCTTTGTAAGGAGCTTTTGTATTTATTCCAGCCCTCTTCGCTCCCCTAATAAGCTGTTCTTTCCACCATGAATAAGCTGGTTTTTCAAAGGGCTCTATAGCACCTTCTTCAAGGGATAAATATCTATCAGGCACTACAAGGGACTCATCAAATTCAAGGACATTCCCGAACCCCTTACATTCAGGACAGGCACCCACTGGATGGTTAAAGGAAAAAAGTATAGGAGATGGCTCAGGTGCCTTATAACCACAGATATCACAAATCCAGCCTGCCTTAAAGATAAATTCCTCTCCTTCCACAGTCCTTATCTTAATAGTGCCTTTACCGAATCTCCATGCACCCTCTATTGAATCAGAAAGCCTCTCATCATCCTCTATCTGGAGTCTGTCAAGGACCACATCAAAAGGACTCTCAGGCTGAACCATTGGGGGCGAAGTAACAGTTGCTGAAGGCTCTATCTCTATTAATTCTCCCTCTTTCATAAACCGTGTGAATCCCTCTTTGAACAATTCCTGAAGGGTCCTATCACCCGATGGAAAGAGTATATAAACCCTCCTTTGAGGAAGGGTCTTTATAACCCATTCTTTTATCCTTGAGGGATTCCAGTCCTTTATCTCAATATTGCAATGAGGGCAATAGGGCCTGCCTATCTTTGCATAGAGTATCCTCAGAAGGTCATAAATCTCTGTAACTGTTCCCACTGTGGAGCGAGACCCTTTTACAGGATTTCTCTGTTCAAGGGCTATGGCAGGACGGACATTATAAATAGCATCAAGCTCAGGCCTGTCAAGCTTTTCAACAAAGAGTCTTGCATAAGTGGAAAGGGATTCTATGAACCTCCACTGTCCCTCTGCAAATATAGTATCAAAGGCAAGAGAGGATTTTCCTGAACCAGATACACCTGTAATAACAATCAGGCTATCATGAGGAAGCCTGAGATTTATGTTCTTCAGATTGTTCTGCCTTGCACCTTCAATAATGAGTTCAGAGGACATAGTCTGAATTCTTTTGAGGGACTTCGTTCCTCAAACTCCCTTTTAAATAAATTTTTAATTTTATCCTTAATTTGGGGTTTTAAAGGGGCTTCGCCCCTTTAATAAACCTTTTCAAAGTCCTGCCTTGTTAAAATGGAAACAACATAGATATTTTTACCCTCCCTCTTAAACACAATTCTATAATCTCCTGCTCGCAGACGATATAGTCCCTCATAACCTTTCAATTTTTTAATATGCTTTCCATCAGGAAAGGGATTCGTTTTAAGTCTTACAATTCCATTGATTATTTCTTCCTATTCTGGGTTAAGGAAGTCAGGTCCTTTTGGGCACGGGATGTAATAAATATATTAAAAGGCTCCACTATTCCTTCTGGTGTTTTATATAATCCTCAAAAGAGATAAATCTTTGCTTCTCAATATCCTCCAATCCTTCAGCGAGTTTTGTTTTAATTGCTGGACTGATTAAAAAATAAAGGTCTTCGATCTCATCCTCTATAATCCTTTGAATTAATGCCTCAAATTCTTCAACTGTAAGATCTGATACTTTCATAAATCTAAAGCCTCCTTAAGACAATTTTAACATACCAGAACCCACCATTTCCTCAAGGGTTATAACAACTGCCTCAGCAAGGCCATTGAGGTCATAGCCACCTTCAAGGCAGAATATTGATGGAATCTTATGCTCAAGGATAGAGCGAACAATGGCCCTTATTCCTTCATTACTCACCCTTATGGATGCAAGTGGGTCATCTCTAAGAAGGTCATAACCTGCAGATACAAGAATTATGTCAGGAGCAAATTTCTTTATCACTCCTGGCAATATATCCTGGTATATCTCCATATATTCCCTGTCACCAGAGCCAGGCCTCATCGGAACATTATAGGTAAAACCCGTTCCTTTTCCCGAGCCTCTTTCATCTTCCGTGCCAGTGCCAGGATAATGGGGATACTGATGGGTGCTGAAGTAAAAGACTGTATCATCCTCATAAAAGGCGTCCTGTGTGCCATTGCCATGATGGACATCAAAGTCTATTATGAAGACCCTCTTGAATCCCTTCTTCTGGGCATACCTTGCACCTATGGCAACATTATTAAATAGACAGAAACCCATTGCCCTCTGAGGTGTTGCATGATGGCCTGGTGGACGCACTGCACAGAAGCAATTTTTTATAGTCCGATCTGCTATCTTATCAAGAGCGGTCTTTACAGCACCCACTGCATAAAGGGCAACCTCAGGAGAGTCCTTTGACATATAAGTATCAGGGTCAAGATAACCCTCTGAACCTTCAAGGATTCTTTTAATATGGCCCTCTGTATGTATAAGCCTTAAAAGCCCGATATCAACCCTCTCAGGTTTAAGAAAAATAAGCTTCTCTTTCAGGTCAGGTCTTTTATCAATGGCACTTATAATAGCCCTGAGCCTTTCAGGAGACTCAGGATGCCACCCAGAAGGCCTGTGCCTTAGAAAGATATCATCATAAATAAAACCTGTCATGGGTTCTTCTCTATTATGTCAAGTAACAACTCATAAAGTTCCTTTATATCACCTGTCTCGTGCTGAAGGATATCATATAAAATCTCCACATCTATATGATTGTAAAGATGAACAATTCTGTTTCTAAACTGTACCATTTTTATGTAAGTATCCTTTCTTTCTTGAGGAATAAACCCTGCCTCAATCAAAAGTTCTATTATCTCTGAACTGGTCTCAGGTGTCTTGAGACCAAGGCTGGCGATTATATAACTACCTATATCAAGCAGCGCCTGTATAGAAGTCTGTAGTCTGTGAAGACATGAATCAATATTTCTGAAATCCGAAACAAACTCCTCAAAGGATAATTTCTTCAAAGTTTTTAATTTTTCTAAATTTTCCAGAACTATATCTATCTTTGTCTGTATGTCTTCCCTTTTCATATTGCCCCTAAACGTCTCCTGTAACCTTCGGGATAGAATCTACTCATAAATCTCAGCAGTGGTTCAAAATCGCAATAGGCTGATATGAGGGAGCTCACATATTTAATCCTGAAAGCAGGATCACTATCGTATATCAATATACCTGTCTTCAGGATATTATGTTGAAAAATCAGGCCTCCTCTGTTCATTGGTATTACATCTACTGGCCTTTTAAAAATCTTTTCTATTTTGTAGGCTATATAGTCAAGCTCATGAATAAGGAATCTGCCCTGTGGAGCTTCCTTTTTTAAAAGCACAGCAATATCAATATCACTTAAAGGACCCACCTTCCCTGTGGCTGCAGAGCCAAAGAGATAGGCAGATGCTATATATGGATAATCTTTAAGGATATCCTTTATCTTATCCGTATCTATCACACCGCACCTTGCTTTCTTAAAATCTCTATTACCTCTTTTATAAATTTATTCAAGACTTCCAGTATCCCATCAATACTTTCATATAAAAATCCATAATCAACCTTTTCATATATATGAACCATCCTGTTTCTTATCCCTGTAAGTTTAACAAGTCCTTCTTTTAACTCCTTTGAGATTATTCCTTTATTATGTAATAACTCAAAACATCCACTATATTCCGAAGAGGCTATTTTAAAAAGTTTTGCTGATAAGTGATAGCATATTGATATAGCAGCTTCTACCGCAATGAGCAAATGAGAACGAAAAATATGGATATTGCCCTCAATAGATAAGAACTCCTCTTTGCCCGTGCTTTTAAATGCCCCTATCCCTTTCATTTATCCTTTCGATATCAATCCTCATCTAGGCCTCCTTAAAAGTTTGATAAAAAAGAGGTGCCATATCATCTGCCTTCATTGAGGTATTCACAACAAAGTCAATCCAGAGGCGTTTGTCCTTTGTAAAAAGCAATTCCCCTGTGATAATCTTCCTCGCAAAAAGTGGATTGAGATTATTTATAACAAGTACATCCACGGGATAAGACCTGTTTATTGCCTTTCTTATCTCCTCTGAAAGCTCAATCTCAAGCTCAAAGGCTTTATTAGTTGAAAAAGGGCTTATAAATATCCCGAGATCTATATCCCTGAAAACCGACATCTCAGGGTCAATAAAGGAGCCGAAGAGATAGGCAAAGACAACATCCTCTTTTTTTTGAAGACAGGTATCAATGACCTCAATTATCTCCTCCCGGGTCATAACCTATAATAACCTATAAAATATTGAAAGACAAGTTCAATAAGGCATGAAGCCCTGTTATAATAAATTATTATCCAGTCCCTCACAATGATTGGTGGAGAGTTTGACATAATTGTTGTTGGTGCTGGCCATGCTGGCTGCGAGGCCGCCCTTGCAGGTGCAAGACTGGGCTTTAAAGTGGGTCTTTTTACACTCAATCTTGATACCATTGCCCAGATGTCCTGCAATCCTGCCATTGGTGGCCTTGCAAAGGGTCATATCGTCCGTGAGATTGATGCCCTTGGCGGAGAGATGGCAAAAGTCACTGACAGGACAGGTATCCAGTTCAGGATGCTCAATCGTTCAAAGGGTCCTGCTGTCTGGTCTTTGAGGGCACAGTGTGACAGGCTCCTTTACAGGTTAGAGATGAGAAAATCCCTTGAATCTGAAAAGAATATCATTATCAAGCAGGCATCAGTGGAGAGCCTTATTGTAGAGGATGGAAAGGTAAAGGGTGTTATTGATAGGCTTGGTATTAAATACAGGGCAGGTGCTGTGGTTATCACAACAGGGACCTTCCTTAATGGCCTTATCCATATTGGCCTTGAGACCATGGAGGCAGGAAGGGCAGGTGAGTTTCCATCAAAAGGGCTTTCAAAATGCCTTGCTGACCTTGGTTTCAAGATGGGAAGGCTCAAGACAGGCACACCTCCGAGGCTTGATTCAAGGACAATAGACTTCTCCCAGCTCGAGCCACAGTATGGAGATGAGCCACCACCACCTTTTTCCTATTCCACAGACAGGATTACCAATCCTCAACTGCCATGTTATATAACCTATACAAATAAAGAGACCCATGAGATAATCCTCAAGAATCTTGACCGCTCACCCCTTTATAGTGGAAGGATCAAGGGAATAGGGCCAAGATATTGCCCCTCTATTGAAGATAAGGTTGTAAAGTTTTCAGACAAGGAAAGGCACCAGGTATTTCTTGAGCCAGAAGGCCTTGAGACAAAGGAATACTATGCAAATGGTATA
>JBDOIG010000140.1:0-16609 GCA_041082235.1 Thermodesulfovibrionales bacterium
GTATCACCTTTATAGGTTATGGTGCCTGTGGTTACATATGTGCCATCCTTTTCTTTACACACAACCCTGTAGGTTACAGTGTTACCAGAGATTTTTTTAGATTCAACTTTACAATTTTTATCTTGCTCCTTTTTCACCGGTATATTGTTGTCCTTTGTGATGCACTGGTTGAACTTTTGTGGGGGCATCTGCATGGGCATCCCTGTCATCTCAATCTGCATGGTTATTTCCCAGAGGCCTTCTTTGAAATCTGGTCCTCCAGCAAGAACGATGCCTGAAAACATAAATAAAGAGACCATAATTAGAGAGATAAAAATATTTCTGTTCATCTCTCCCTCCTTGATTTTAATGTGGCTTGTGGTAAGCCTTTACCAAAGGCTATCACATAATAGGGTTTCGGTCAAGTGAAAATTACCAGTGTGTCACCTCAGAGTGATTTTTTCCTGATTTATCCCTCTCACAGGAATTAAAATATTTTTTGCTTGTGCTGCATTACCCTGTTTAGATATCTCAAACTTTTTGGCCTTTAGAACTCCAGGTAAAAATCTATTGCCGGGGAGATTATAATTCCCTGGACATAGTATTTTGATCTAACCAGTTAATTTTCACGGACATTTTATATGATATAACGGGCAGGGTAGATTTTTTTGTTAAAGATATGTAAAAATAATAAAACTTTTGACTGGTGTAACCAGAAAATAAATTTCAGGAGGTTTGGCTATGTATCTTGTAAAGGTAGATACTGGTAAATGTGAGGGCTGTGAGGAGTGCGTTAATGTATGCCCTCAGGGTGTTTTTAAGATGGCTGATGGAAAGTCTGACCCCTATCAGACCAGTGAGTGTGTATTCTGTGAGAGCTGCGTTGGTGTTTGTCCTTCAGGTGCTATTACAATAACCGAGATGTAAGGCTGAACTGGCCAGGGCTTAACAAGCCCTGGCCAGTTTTATTTTAAATGTGTAGAGAGCGTAGTGCCCGCTGCTTTCTGTGTCTCAAGCCTGCAAATTTGATATAAATAAATTCCTTATATTAAGATTCAATCTTCAGTTGACAATTTTGTATGTTTTTCTTATAATGTAAGCAATTACTTACTTATGGAATCAACAAGAGACAGAATTCTAAGGGCTTCATTAAAACTTTTTTCAGAAAAAGGCTATCTTGGAGCAACCACAAGGGCGATAGCCAGGGAGGCGGATGTTGCAGAATTAACCCTCTTCAGATATTTCAGCTCCAAGGAAAAACTTTTTGAAGAGGTCATTAATACTTATTCTTTCCTTCCCAGGCTTAGGGAACTACTCGTAGAGATTGCGGAGAAACCCTACAGGGACGCACTCATCATTATAGCAACAAGATTTCTTGAACTTCTCAATAAGAGGAAGGACCTTATAAGGATAATGCATTCAGAGATGCAGAGGTATCCTGAGAAGATTCAGAAGATACATGATTCACTTATTAATGAGACCCTGAGGCTTCTTTCAGGTTATTTTGCAGAACTGCAGAAAAAGGGTGTATTAAGAAAATTTTCTTCAGAATATGCTGCGAGGGCCTTCCTCGGGATGTTTTTTTCATATTTTTATGCAAGAGATATAAAGATGCTTACAAGATATAAAGAAGATGATACAAGAAAGATTGTAAGGGCCTATGTAGATATTTTTATAAATGGTACATTAAGCCGGGAGGGATAGGGATGGCTGGTTCTTTGAAGGGATTAATTTTTTTAATCTTTGTAGTTCTTGCGGCATGTTCATCAAAACCTGATCCTCAGAAAAAATCCTTGCAGGTGCAAGCACTGGATGTGACTGTCTTCAGGGTATATGAAAAGAGGGATATATCTTTTGAGCTCCAGTATCCTGCAAGGACAAAGAGCATATCAAGGGTAAATGTGGCTGCAAGGGTTGGGGGTATATTAAGGGAGAGATATTTTAAAGAAGGACAGTTTGTCAATCAGGATGCCCTTCTTTTTAAGATAGAACCTGATATTTATCAGGCAGAATATGACTCTGCAAAGGCTCAGGTGGAGCAAGCAATAGCAGAACTGAACAGGGCAGAGAGGGACTGGCAGAGGATTAAGGCATCCTATGAGGACAGGGTTGCCAGTGAACAGCAGAGGGATGCAGCACTTTCTGCCTATGAGCAGGCAAAGGCAATGCTTGAGGCCTCAAAGGCAAGACTCAAGCAAGCTGAGATAAATCTGAAATATACTGATGTGAGGGCACCCATAAGCGGGATTGCAGGAGCAAGGCTCGTTGATGCTGGAAATATGGTGAATCCAGGCACCGTACTTGTAACAATAACAGGGATAGATCCTATATATGTGGAATTTTCAATCCCTGATACAGACCTTCACAAGCTCAGCAGAGCAGCAGTGCAGCAGAGCAGTAAAATTAAATCATTGAAAGCCGAACTATTTGTTGATGACATACCTTATATACATACTGGCCACATTGATTTCATTGATTCAGTTATAGATGAGAAGACCTCTTCAGTAAATGTCAGGGCTGTATTTTCAAATCCTCAAGGAGAGCTTATACCTGGTCAGTTTGTGAGGATTAAATTAAGCGGTCTTCAGATAAAAAAGGCAATCACTGTTCCCCAGAAGGCTGTTCTCCAGACCCCCCTCGGAACAGCAGTATATGTGGTTCAGGATGGGAAGGCTGTGATAAGAAATATAAAGCTTGGTGACAGGGCAGGACAGGACTTTATTGTGGAAGAAGGGCTCAAGCCTGGAGATATGGTGATAATGGACAATCTCATGAAGCTGAGGCCAGAGATGCCGGTGAAAATAGTGCAGTAGAGCAGTAGTGCGGTAGAGCAGTAGTTTTTAATAAGGAATAAATTATGTTCCTTAATCTGCTGCTCTGCTTGTCTGTTGCTCTAAATAGGAGAGAGGATGATTTCAAGATTTTTTATAGAGAGGCCCAGGTTTGCTGCAGTAATTGCGATAATAATCATTATTGCAGGAATACTCTCTATCAGGAGTCTTCCTGTAAAGGAGTATCCTACACTCACACCACCTCAGATAACTGTTACAGCGACATATCCTGGTGCGGATGCTGAGACCCTCGGTAAGACTGTTGCCGCACCCCTTGAGGAGGCAATAAATGGTGTTGAAAATATGCTCTACATCACAAGCACAGCCTCATCAAGTGGTGTTCTTAATATGAGCATATTCTTTGAGGTTGGTACTGATACAAATGTGGCAAAGATGGATGTCAATAACCGTGTCCAGACTGCGCTCAGCAGGCTCCCAGAGGCTGTAAGAAGACAGGGACTTCAGATAAGGGAAAGGACACCTGATCTTCTAAAGGTAATTGCCTTTGTATCAGAGGGAAATAAGAGGGACATGGTATCCCTTTCAAATTATATTATCATCAATGTCATTGATGACATTAAAAGGATACCAGGTGTTGGAGATGCCATAGTGTTTGATGAGAAAAGATATTCCATAAGGATATGGCTTAAGCCCGACAAGCTTGCAAAACTCGGCCTCACACCCGTTGATATTTACAATGCAGTTGCAAGCCAGAATGAACAGTTCCCAGCAGGAGGACTTGCTCAGGAACCATTGAGCACACCACAGGTCTTTTCCTATTCAATAAAGGGTGAGAGGAGATTTGAGACAGTAAGAGAATTTGAGGATATAATTATTCGCTCAAATCCTGATGGGTCATCCCTGAGGCTTAAGGATGTGGCATCAGTGGTTTTATCCTCAGAGACATTCAACAGAAATTCCTTCTATAAGGGTCAGCCTGCCATACCTGTTGGGATATTTCTCTCGCCAGGTGCAAATGCCCTTGATGTCTCTGACAGGCTTGATAATCTTCTTAAAGAGCTCTCAAGGGAATTCCCTCCCGACATAAAATATCACATACCCTTTGACCCTACTGTATTTGTAAGGGAATCAATAAAAGAGGTACTCTTTACCCTCGGTCTTGCTATTTTACTTGTTGTATTTGTTGTCTATCTCTTCCTGGGAAATCTCAGGGCGACCATAATACCCATACTTGCTATACCTGTATCAATCATCGGAGCCTTTGCAGGCCTTTATGCCTTTGGATTCTCCATTAATCTTTTAACACTCTTTGGACTGATTCTCGCTATAGGACTTGTTGTTGATGATGCAATTATTGTTATTGAGAATGTTGAAAGAATTATGCGGGAACAGGGCCTTCCTCCAAAGGAGGCAACAATAAAGGCGATGGAGGAGATTACCGCACCCGTTATTGCGATAGTAATTGTGCTTTCTGCAGTATTTGTGCCGGCCTCATTTGTTGGTGGATTCAGTGGAAAGCTCTATCAGCAGTTTGCTATCACCATTGCCATATCTGTAATACTTTCTGGAATGGTTGCACTAACCCTCACACCAGCGCTATGTGCAATGTTTTTGAGAGTCCATGAAAAGAGACCGATACCTCCGATAAGGTTATTTCAAAACTTCTTTGAGCTTACGAGAACAGGTTTCGTTAAAGGTGTAAGGATTATCATAAGGCTGGCTGTTATAAATATTATTATTTTTGTATTGATGTTAGTTGCTACTTATGTGGTTATAAAAAGGCTACCCACTGCCCTTGTACCGGTAGAAGACAAGAGCGCTGTCCTGTTCTTCACATATCTGCCACCTGGTTCATCACTTCAGAGGACACAGGATGTTGTCCATGGGATTGAAGGGCTCTTCTCAAAGACCTCTGAAGTGCAGGAGTGGGTTGCTGTCACAGGCCTTGACCTACAGTCCTTTGCCTTCAGGACAGATGCTGGTGTTGGATGGGTGAGGCTCAGGGATTGGTCTGAGAGAAAAAGAAAAGAGCAGTCATCAATGGCACTTGTTGAAAGATTTATGGGTCAGTTCATGCAGAACAGGGATGCTATTGCCTTTGCAGTGAATCCACCACCCATAATGGGAATGAGCACAACAGGTGGCTTTGAACTGTATGTCCAGGACAGAACAGGTGGCTCAATCCATGAATTGAGCAGATATGTTCAAGAACTTGTGATGAAGGCAAATCAGAGACCTGAGCTTATGTCTGTAAGAACAACCCTTAATACAAATGTTCCCTATTACACAGTTAAGGTGGACAGGGAAAAGGCAAAGGCACTCGGTGTGGAGATAAACGATATATATAACACCCTTTCAATGACCTTTGGAAGCACCTATATAAATGACTTCAACCTTTACGGAAGGGTATTCCATGTAAATTTACAGGCAGAGGGGGAATACAGGGATGATATACGGGATTATGGATATGTCTTCATGAAATCAAGAAGCGGCAACTTAATTCCCCTGAGTTCCCTTATCTCAATCGAGAGAACTGCTGATGCAATGGTCGTTGAGAGGTTTAATATGTTTCCTGCTGCAAAGGTCACAGGGGAGCCCAAACCAGGCTTTACCTCAGGTGATGCAATAAGGGCAATCTCGGAGGTTGCAAAGGAGGTCTTGCCTTCAGGTTATACACTTTCCTGGGCAGGGACATCATTCCAAGAGATAAGGGTTCAGGAAAAGGGAAATGTAGCTTTGTTCTATGCGCTCGTCTTTGTATTCCTCATACTCGTTGCCCTCTATGAAAGCTGGATGGCGCCACTGGCAATCATCCTTTCTGTGCCTTTTGCAGTGTTTGGTGCTGCTCTGGGACTTCTGCTCAGAGGCCTTGAGAATGATATATACTTTCAGGTAGGTCTTATAACTCTCATCGGACTATCTGCAAAGAATGCGATACTGATAGTTGAGTTTGCAGAGGAGAGACTCAAGAGATTGAGGATGCCCTTGATTGAGGCAAGTGTTGAGGCTTCAAGGATAAGGTACAGACCAATCGTCATGACCTCCTTTGCCTTTATTGCCGGAGCTTTACCATTAGCCTTAAGCACAGGAGCAGGTGCAAACAGCAGGCATATAATAGGAACAACTGTTGTGGCAGGGATGCTCTTTGCCACATTAGTAGGCATATATTTTATACCATTGTTTTATTATCTTGTAATGAAGGTGAAGGGATGGGTGAAAAGAGCATAATTTTTGTGAGTCTCTCAATAACTTACTTTGTCATTGCCCGGCTTGATCGGGCAATCCAAGGAAACTCTGGATTTTCTGGGCAAGCCAGAAAGTGACACAAGGAAACCCTGTAACAAGCTGTAGAGAATATAAGTTAAATGAAAGGAAAGGGAAAACGCAAATTAGGAGAGAAGAAATCCCCTCTTCCCTTGCGGGAGAGGGATAGGGTGAGGGGTGATTTAAAAAGATGAAATTGCGAACAATATCAATATGTATAATAATTATTTCAGCCACCCTTGGCTGTTCCCTTACGCCTGAGCTTAAAAATCCAGAGCTTGACATTCCATCAAACCTTCAGCCTTCAGCCTTCAGTCTTCAGTCTTCAGACCATAACCCTGAGCCTCAATGGTGGAAGCAGTTCAATGACCCTGTACTTGATAAATTGATAGAAGAGACACTGAGGAATAATGATGACCTCATGATTGCTGTATCAAGGATTGAACAGGCAGGTGCGATACTAGGGATAAGCAGTAGTCAATTGTATCCATTACTTACAGCGGGTGGTTCGTTCACAAGGGCAAAGGCATCTGAAGAGGTTCATAATGGTGGAGGCACAAACAATACCTTTACACTTTCAGCCATGGTCTCTTATGAGATTGACCTGTGGGGTAAATTGAGAAATAAGAAGAAGGCTGACCTGAGCAGACTCCTTGCCACAAAGGCAGTAAGGGATAGTCTTGAGATAAGTATTATATCTCAAGTGGCGAGCACATATTTTAATCTTATCTCAATTGAAAAGCAGCTCAGAACAGCTGAAGAGATAATGCTCAGACTTAAGGAGATTTATGAGTTCAGAGAAAAACAATTTAAGCACGGATTGATTGATGAACTCACCCTTGAACAATCAAGGGCAGAGTATGAATCAACGAGGATCCTTGTTGAGACATTAAAGGCACAGAAAGAGAATATCAAAAGCAGCCTCTTTGTTCTTATCGGAAAGACTCCGAAGGAGCTCTTTGAGGGTAATCTTGATATATCCCAAGACTTTTCAGAGGATATCCCCATACCATCATTGCTTCCATCAGAGGTTCTTCTTAAAAGGCCTGATATAGTACAGGCAGAGGAAAATCTCAGGGCAGCGAATTTTGATATAGCTGTTGCAAAGGCCTCTTACTTTCCGAGCATCACACTAACTGGTTCAGCAGGTCTTCAAAGTAACGAACTGAGCAATCTCATTCAATCCTCTGCATCATTCTGGAATATAGGTGCAATTGTGGCTGGAACTGTCCTTGATTTCGGAAGAACAAAAAACACTATAATGCTCAAGGAGGCACAGAAGAAAGAGGCACTCATACAATATGTAAAGACTGTTAGAACAGCCTTTAAAGAGGTCTATGATGCCATGGTGAATCTTGATCAATCTATTAAGAGGCTTGAGGCACAGAGAGAACAACTCAGAAGCCTTGAGAAGGTGATAGCCCTTGCAGAGAAAAAATATGAGAGAGGACTTACTGACTATCTAACTGTCCTTGATAGCCAGAGGGGTTATCTCAATGCAAGGCTCAATCTCATAAGGCTACAGACAGAGGTAATAAATAACCACATATTTCTTTTCAAGGCCCTGGGTATAACAGAACTCAGCCAGGGTTCATAATGGGAAGGGAGGTTTGATGTTGTTTTTAATGATAATATTATTTTCTACCGTCATCTTCTCAGATAAAGATATTTATGCAGAAGAACTGCCTTTTCTTCCCCTGAATGATGGCCTTAAGATAGTCACTGAAGAGTCAAGACTTTTGAGAATCGCCAGCCTCAGTGAAAACATGTCGGAGATGGAGCTGAAAATTGCAAGGTCAAGATTTCTTCCATCTATTAATGCCTATGTCAGGCAGACCTTTCTTGCAAATCAACCAGGGGCAAGATTTGGTCCTGCTGAGGTTTATACCTCTGAGAGAGAATTCCTTTCCTATGGTGTGACCCTGTACCAGAGTCTTTACAGGGGTGGTGCTGACCTTTCTATATACAGTGCCTCAGAAAAGGATATTGAAATCAGAAGATATGATATAAAGAGACTTAGAAACTTAGTTGCAATTGAGTTTATAAGTGCTTATCTTGACCTTCTTGAGATTGATAGACTTATAAATGTATCAGAAAAAGAGGTAGAAAGTCTTGAGGCACATCTAAAAGAGGCAGATGCCCTCTATGAGGAAGGTGTTATAACAAGGAATGAGAAACTTGAGATTGAGGTAAGGCTCTCTGATGCAAGGCAGAGACTTTTGAGCCTGAAGAATCAGAGGTCTTTTTATGTATCAAGAATAAACAGCATGCTTCTTATGCCCCTTGACAGGGAATTTATGATTGAAGACATAAGATTTAATGAGTCAGAGAATTATAAACTCATTGATTTTGAACAGGCATGTGAGGAGGCAATAAATACAAGACCTGAACTCCAGATAATTGAAAAAGAGATAGAGAAGATGAGGCTTCAGCAGAGGGCAAAAAAAGCAGAATACGCTCCAGAGTTCTTTCTTCAGGCGGGATATGATTATACAGAAAATAGATACCAGCTCCATGAAGAAAACTGGTCATTGATACTCGGAGTAAATATAAATCTTTTTAAAGGTGGTGCAACGACCTCAGAGGTGAATAAACTCCAATACAGAGAGAGGCAGTTAATTGAAGAAAGAGAAAAACTCATGGATGAAATAAGGCTTGAGGTAAAGCGGTTTTATATTGGCCTTAAAAATTCCATGGATAGATTATCCGTGACAGGCCGGGCAGTCTTACAGGCTGAGGAGAACCTGAGGATAAATAGACTCAGATTTGAGGAGGGTGTTGGTAAATCCAGTGATGTCCTTGATGCCATAGCCCTTTATATCCTTGCAGAGACTAATTATCAGAGGGCAAGATATGAATTCCTAAAAGCCAGGGCTGGCCTTGAATATGCCATGGGTAAAGACCTCGTGGCAATATATGGAGGAGGAGATGGAAGGAACAATGAATAATAAAAGAAAAAAGATAGCTGCCATTGTCTTTTCAGCAATTGCCATAATAGGTGCCCTTATCCTTTTCTTTTACATAAGATACAAGTCAACGCATATCACCACAGACAATGCCTATGTGGAGGGTTTTATCCACATAGTATCCTCAAAGGCATCCGGAACTGTGGTGGTCATACATGTTAAGGATAATCAGTATGTAAAAAAAGGAGACCTTCTCCTTGAGATTGACCCTGCTGATTATGAGGTAAAGGTAAAAGAGGCTGAGGCAGCACTTGAGGCTGAGAGAAAAAAGTTAAATGAAATAAGCTCAAGGATTGAGGCAGCAGGAAAACAACTTGAGCAGGCAATAGCAGGACTGGAGGCTGCAAAGGCAAATCTTGAACTGCAGAGGGCGAATTTTTCTCAGGCAGAGCTTGATTATAGGAGGGCTGATGCCCTTTTCAAAAAAGAGGCAATATCCAGGGCCCAGTATGATAGGGCAAAGACAGCCTATGAAGTGGCTCAGGCACAGCTAAGGGCAGCAGAGGAACAGGTGAGACAGGCTCAGAGCAGTATTGAGACCCAGAGGGCACTTCTCAGGCAGGCAGAGGCATTGAGGCCACTTCAGTTTGCAAATATTAAACAGAAAGAGGCACTCCTTGAGGCTGCAATGCTTAAACATCAATATACAAAGATATACGCACCCTCTGACGGATACATAACAAAAAAATCAGTTGAGGTAGGAAATCTTATTCGTGAGGGCCAGCCACTCATGGCGGTGGTTCCGCTACAGAATATCTGGATAGCGGCAAATTACAAGGAGACACAGCTTGAGAAGGTCAGGCCAGGTCAGAGGGTAAAGATAAAGGTGGATACCTACCCTGGAAAGGTTTTCTGGGGAAGGGTGGACAGTATTATGGCAGGAACAGGTGCGGTCTTCAGCCTCTTTCCACCTGAGAACGCAACAGGCAATTATGTAAAGGTTGTCCAGAGGATTCCTGTGAAGATAGTCCTTGAGGAAGGTACGGACAGAGAGCATATCTTGAGAGTTGGCATGTCAGTGGTGACCACTGTGCTTGTAGAAAAATGAATAAGTGGCTCATTACCCTGACAGTAATGCTTCCAACCCTGATTGAGATCATTGATACATCAGTGGTGAATGTGTCACTTGATCATATCAGGGGAAGTCTTTCTGCTGGTATAGAAGAATCTACATGGACAATCACATCCTATCTTGTGTCAAATGCCATAATCATACCAATGACAGGGTGGTTGAGCAGGAGATTTGGAAGAAAACGCTATCTTATATTTTCAATATTTCTTTTCACTGCCAGTTCCTTTCTATGTGGTTCTGCCTGGAGTCTCGGGAGCCTTGTATTCTTTCGTGTCCTCCAGGGAATAGGTGGAGGAGCACTCCAGCCACTCAGTCAGTCCATACTTCTTGAGACTTTTCCACCCCATCAGCATGGAACAGCAATGGCAGCCTTTGGAATAGGCATAATGTTTGGTCCGATTGTCGGCCCCCTGCTTGGAGGATGGATAACTGATAACTGGTCATGGAGATGGATATTTTATATAAATATTCCCATAGGGCTAATATCCATTCTTATGACGCTCTTTTTTATAAAAGACCCTCCCTATATGAAAGGTATGAAACTCAGGATTGATTACTGGGGAATAATGTTTCTTGCGCTGGGGCTGGGATGCCTTCAGGTTGTCCTTGATAAAGGTCAGAGCGAGAACTGGTTTGACTCAAGATTCATTACAACATTAAGCATCATCTCCCTTATCTCTCTCTGCCTTTTTGTAATGGTAGAAAGTTTTATAAAAGATCCAGTAGTAAATCTCAGGGTGTTTAAAAATCTTTCCTTCAGTGCAGGTAATATTGTAATGTTCTTTGCCTTTTTCAATCTCTTTGGAAGCATAGTGCTTCTGCCAATATATCTTCAGACCCTTATGGGATATACTGCAACAAAGGCAGGTATGGTGCTCGGCCCGGGTGGGCTGGCAACACTTATTGCCATGCCTGTGGCTGGGAAACTTGTTCATAAACTCAATCCAAAGATACTTCTTGGTGCAGGAATACTTATTTGCTCCTATGCAACCTATCTCATGTCTAATTTTAATCTTCAGGCTGATTTCTGGAGCATAATCTGGCCAAGGGTTGTCCTTGGTATCGGAATGCCTTTTATATTCATCCCCCTTACAATACTCACCATGGCAGGCATAAAAAAGGAAGAAATGGGAAATGCTACAGGCATATATAATCTCCTGAGAAATCTTGGTGGGAGTTTTGGTGTTGCCTTTGTCACAACAATGCTTCAGAGAAGGGCTCAGTTTCATCAGTTCAGACTTGTGGAGCATCTTACTGTCTTTGACCCACAGCTTCAGATGGCCTCTGAAGATCTATCTCATCTGTTTGAATTAAAGGGTTTTGAACCAGTATCTGAATACGCCGGACTGGCATCTATATATAAGGAGCTTTTAAGACAGGCTTCCATGCTTGGATTCAATGATGCCTTCCATTTATTGAGTGTAATGATGATAGGGGTGTTTTTCCTGATTTTTCTCCTTAAAAGACCGGCTAATTCTTTTAGCAAGAGTTAAAATATTTGCTGTCTAAAAGCCTGCTATCTGCTCACCACTGTAGGTTATTTGAAGAAGCATTTATGATATAATTAATCATGCAAAAGGCTGTGAATATAAAAGGTAAAATAAAAAAGGTCTTTCTCGAAAAGCAGGCAGGGGTGCTTGTTGAACTGGCAGACATCGTTAATGAGACTGTTAAGGCAAAGGATTTTAATGAACTCAAATCAATAGTGGCAGACCTTGCAAAAGCTCAAAAGGAGCTAGCTGAGGCACAGAAGAGGACAGAGCAGAGGGTAGAGGAACTTGCTGAGGCACAGAAGGCCTCAGAGGTAAGACTTACGAAGCTTGAGCTAGTAGTAGGGGAATTAGCTGAGGCACAGAGGAAAACAGAGGAAGAATTAAGAAGGCTTATAAAAGAACATGAAAGGACAAGGGAGATAGTTGCTGGCCTTTCCGATACTGTTGGTTATGGTCTGGAAGATAAGATAATGCCCTATATATCTGACTTTGCAAAAAAGGAATTTGCAATAGAGACCCTTCTTATAGACAGGAGAAATATAGTTTATCCTGATGGCAGATTTGACGAGGTGAATATCTATGTGGAGGGAATAAAAGATGGTGAGAAGGTCTATATGATAGGAGAATGCAAGGCAAGACATGGCAAAAAGGAGATAGAAAGATTCGCAGAGCTTTTAAAAAAAGTTAAGGGTTATCTCAATGCTCCTGTATATTCCTTTGTTGTTGGATATTCCTATTCTCCAGAGGTAGAGAAATATCTTGAGGAAAAATATCCTGAGATAAAGATAATGAAGAGCTTTGAATTTGAGATGAAGTATGCCAGACATAATTAGCCCAAAAAGAGCAATCAATCAGAGCCATTTCATTGATGGCTCTAAGAACAGGCCATAATTAAACTCCCCTATAAGTTCCTGTGATTCCTTTAAGACCCTGCCAAGGAGATTGAGATAGAGTCCACCTTTAAGGGCTTCATTACCAATGATCTGGATACCCTTTAGTCTATTATCCTCATCAAAAATAAATTTCTTTATACCTGCACTATCTTCTCTTTTTACTGAGCCTGTGCCTTCCGGTGAGCCTGCTGAAAAGATATATAATCCAAAGAGATTTATCATGTTCATATCAGGTATGTGGGCGTCAAGTTTTTTTGAAATCCTGATCATATTTGAGCCTGCTATTGAGCCGCTTACAGTGGCATTGAGCCAGATTGGGTTGAGCTTTCTTATACCCTTTATCTCAATCTCTGCCACATCACCAGCAGCATAGATGTCTGGGATGCTGGTCTCCATCTTTTCATTGACAATTATACCCCTGGCTGTCCTTATCCCTGTGTCTTCAGCTGGTTTTATGTTTGGCCTTACACCAGCAGAGACAATGACAATATCAGTAGGGACTGTTATACCATCTCTGGTCGTGAGCCCACAAAGATGGCCGTCCCTCCTCTCAATCTCCTTAATAACCTTTCCGGTGATTATATCTATGCCATTTTTTAGGAGATGAGAGCTTACAATCCCTGCCATCTCCTTATCAAGCATTCGTGGAAGGAGTCTGTCTTCCTTCTCAATTACTGTTACTGAGATGCCTTTCTTTCTAAGTGCCTCGGCTATCTCAAGCCCTATAAATCCTCCTCCAATAACAGCAGCCTTTTTAATTTTCGGGATAATTGAGATTATCCTTTCTGCATCCTGAAGGCTCTTAAAGAAAAATACACCTTCTCCCTGAATGCCCGGGATTCCTGGCAGCACAGCTTCTGCACCTGTAGCAAGGAGTAATCGATCATAGGTAAGGGTCTTTCCATTGGAGAGTCTTACTGAACGTTTATCTGGTATCACCTTTTCAAGGGATATGCCGAAGAGGATATTCACATTGTTTTTCTCATAGAAATCATCTTCCTTTATATAAAGCTTATCTCTGGAGATATCTTCGCTTATGTAATGATAGAGATAGCAGGGGCTGTAGGCCCTTTCTTTTTCCCTTGATAAAAGTGTGATGGAAGAGCTCCTGTCAATCTCCCTGATTGCCTCAACAGCACTTATTGCAGCAGGACCATTCCCAGCAATAATGATATTCATAAACTCAGTCCTTCCTTATATTCCCAATCCCTTCCTCTTCTTTTCAATATGATTTATTATCCCCTGCGCTGCCTTCACAGGGTCAATCTCCACATAGGCCTTTCCACCTGTTATTGATTCAAGGTCTTCTGTAAGGACCTTTGTGGCAACAGGGCTTCCAAGTATCCTTGGTGCTGGAGCAATGTGGACAAGAAGTCCAAGGGCAAGTAGCCATGAGCCTATGGCAACTGCCTTTTCTGTTATGAGTTCTGGTGCTGAGCCAGCAACTGGAAGCTGAGATATCTTTACATCCAGTTTCTCTGCAAGTGCCTTCAGGAGATTGGCTATCCTTGAGTTGTCCACGCATGAACCCATATGCCAGACTGGCGGAAGTGGTGCGTTAAGGCCTGCTGCATTACCAAGGGCAGTGAGGACTGCCTTTAAGCCATTACCAGCGTATTTCTCTGTTGCCTCAGGGGTCATGAGCCCTGCCTGAGCAGCTATATGGGCAGTGCATCCAGTGGTCACAACAAGGACATTGTTCCTGAGGAGCTCCTTCATCATCTTTTCTGTCATGAAGGTATCCCTTATCTTTGGATTTGGACATCCAGCAAATCCCACTGCACCATAAATATTCCCATTTACAATATTATCAATAACGGGTTTCAGGGGGTCTGAAGGATTCAGCTTTTTAAGCACATCAATTATTGCCTCAACAGAGAATCCAACAAAGGCCTTGCTCTTTTCAGATGGTATGAATACATCCCTGCCTTTTCTCTTATTGAATGCCTCTATAGCAAGTCCTACTATCTTTTTTGCCTCCTCATCTGCTGTCTCTGGTTCAAACTGGATGTGCGTTGCACCTGGTATCTTTACAAAGGATTCTGTTGTGATTAATCTTGTTCCATAACATTCTGCTACCTTTGAAATGGCAGGCCATATGCACTGCATATCAACCACCATGGCATCAACTGCACCTGTATGTATAAGAAGCTCTGCCTGAAGATTGTGGGCTGCCATGGGAACATTGTGCCTCATGGTGAGTTCATTTCCTGTACAGCAGACACCAACAACATTTATTCCCTTTGCACCTGCCTTTTCTGCATCTTTCTGGAGTTTGTTTGCCCATTCAAGTATCTTTTCTGAAAGCACAGGATTATGACCATGCATGGCTATATTTACCATGTCCTTATCAAGGACTCCCATGTTTGCCTCAATGACCTTTACCTTTGGTGTGCCGAACATGATGTCATGGAGGTCTGTTGCCATGTGAAGACCTGCATAGCCATCTGTGATACCTATCTTTAATGTTGAAAGGAGGAGATTCACCGGGTCTGCATCATTACCCATGGATGTCCTGTGCATTGCCTCCTCTATCTCATTATGGGCATTTGAGACAAGGAGTCCGAGTTTTTCCCAGGTTTCATATTCCTTCTTTGGCGCCCTGAATTTGAGCCAGTTGAGGCTTCCTCCATCCTGTCTTGTTATATCCTCAAGTGCCTTGTTGATAATATCCATGACAATATCCTTTTCCTGCCTTCCATCTGTCTTTATCCCGAGTCCCTGTGCAACCTCCATGAGTTTATCTTTATCAGCCACCTTATAAGGTGCCTTACCTTCAATAGCCCTTTTTAGGGTTAGTACAACATGCCTTGCATGACCAACATGAGAGGCTGCTCCACCAACTGCCTCCCTGAGGAGATTCCTTGTGACAATGGTATCAGCACTGGCACCACAGACACCTGCCTGAGCTCCCTCTCCAAAAGGATCTATCCTGCATGGTCCCATGTAGCACATCCTGCAGCATGTGCCGAGCTGGCCAAATCCACACTGTGGTGATTGCCTTTCAAGCCTTTGAATGGATACCTCCGTGCCTGATGATATTGCCTTTTCGATCATACTCTGAGTTGCTCTATCAAAGGTCTTCATTTAAAAACCTCCTGTCTTTCTTAATGCCTCCAGAGGATTCATCCCCTGTGGTTCTTCCTTTTTTGAATAGGCAATTGTCTCTGCCATATCAAGCCTCTTTATCTTTGAGAGTTCCTCTATTTCACCAAACAAAAGTGCCCTTGTAGGACAGGACTCTACACAGGCAGGAATCCTTCCTTCCCTGAGGCGGGAGCCGCAGAGGTCACACTTTAAGGCTATTCCTTGAGGTCTTCTTACAGAGATTGCTCCGAAGGGGCAGACCATGGCACACATGAAACAACCTATACACTTGTCCTTATTTACACTTACCCTTTCAAGCTCCCTGTCCCAGAACATTGCACCTCTTGGGCATGCCTTTATACAGGGTGCATCCACACAGTGCATACATCTTGATGGATAGGAGTACTGGAGTGCCTTTTCAACATGGGTCCTTTTCTGTGGAAGGGGGTCTTCAAATATGGCAGTAAAGAGATCCTTGGACTTTGAATGCTGTACTGCACAGGCAATCTCACAGGACTTGCAGCCAGTGCATCTCTCCATATTGATAAATACCCGTTTCATGGAACTCTCCTTTCTCAGACTATGCAGTTTTACTGATAATGAATTATATTTTTATGTACAGACAGGTTAGTTACTTATCCTTAAAAATTTTTTTCTGTCTTCTCCTATACAGGGAAGATGATCTCTACTTTATCGGGTCCGAGTTTGGTCACCTTTAGATTTTCCTTGTAATACTTTCCAACACCCTTCACAAGACCTACCATGATATCAATAAGCCCCCTCTTTGATTTGTAGGTCATGATAAGGGTCCTGTCATCCTTCCATTCATATCCGAATCTTGGTGGTCTTGCATCAGGAATATTCTGGGTTGATACCTCATGGACTTTATCCATCTTCTGGAGGAATTCCTTTGCAGAGTTTACACCCTTGTAATAGACAGAATATATCTTTGGTGCAAAGTTGCAGACCCAGTATTCACCAAAGGCATCAGCCGCCTGCTGAAGTGTTATTCCAAGGACATCGCAAACAGCATTCACCACCCTAAGTACAGCAGCATCATCAA
>JBDOIG010000156.1:0-1627 GCA_041082235.1 Thermodesulfovibrionales bacterium
TAAAGGGTCTTTCTATCTATTCCCAGAAGCTGGCTTGCCTTTGACTGGTTCCAGCCTGTCTCTTGAAGTATTTTTAAGATATGACCCTTTTCCACCTCTTCAAGATTGAGAGGTTTTTGGGAGTTAAGGTTAGGTAGCGTGGGCAACAGTTGAGGAGTTTTGATTGCTATATCTTCCCTTTCTATCCTTTCCTTATCGCAGAGTATCACTGCCCGTTCAATTATATTCTCAAGTTCCCTCACATTACCCGGCCACTCATAGGACATGAGAAGCTCTATGGCTTCTGGAGAAAAACCTTCAATGGATTTTGAAAATTTGGTCCTGTACTTTTTTAAAAAGTGTTCTGCGAGTAATGGTATATCATCCCTTCTCTCCCTTAAAGCTGGAAGTTTTATATTTATTACATTGAGCCTGTAATAAAGGTCATGCCTGAATTGTCCTTTTGAGATAAGGTCCATTAAGTCCCTGTTTGTTGCAGCTATTATCCTTACATCTGCACGGGATGCCTTATTGCTGCCGATCCTTCTGAATTCACCTGAATCAAGGAATCTAAGAAGCTTTGCTTGAAGGCTCAAGGGCATCTCTCCTATCTCATCAAGAAAAAGTGTCCCTTTGTCTGCCACTTCTACTATTCCATATTTTGTCCTGTAGGCATTTGTGAAGGCCCCCTTTTCATAGCCAAAAAGCTCAGCCTCCATGAGGCTCTCTGTGAGGGCAGCACAATTGAGGGCAAGAAAAGGGGCATTGCTTCTTTTGCTGTGATGCCAGATGGCTCTGGCAATCACCTCCTTTCCTGTGCCTGTTTCACCTTCTATGAGTACAGGAGAGTCTGTAGGTGCTATTTTTTTTATCAGACTGAAGATATCCTCCATCTGTTTACTTCTAAAAACAAGTTCTGTTGTCTCCCTTTTTACTAATTCCTGCTTGAAGGCCTCACTCTTTATCCTGAGACTTCTGTATTCATAGGCCTTCTCAATGAGAAGGGAAAGTTCATCGAGCTTATATGGTTTTGTGACATAATCAAAGGCACCGTGTTTCATGGCAAGCACGGCATTTTCAACAGTTGCCTTTCCTGTAAGAACAACGAATACAGGAGATGAAGGATCACCGCTCATCCTCTTCAGGACCTCTATTCCGTCCATCCCTGGCATTACAATATCAAGAAGTACAACATCAAATGAATCAGTTCTAAGGAACTCAAGGCCTTCCTCACCATCAGAAGCTGTCTTTGTATAAAATCCCTTTCTTGAAAGCTCCTTTTTCAGGATCTTTCTGATGGTCTCTTCATCATCTATTACAAGGACCTTAATCATAAACTTGCTCCATAGCAGGTAGTTTTACAATTACAGTAGTTCCCTCACCAGGAGTGCTCTCCACATCTATTGTGCCACCGTGCTCTTCAATGAACCTGTGGCTGATAGAAAGTCCAAGTCCCGTGCCTTCGCCAACAGGTTTTGTCGTAAAAAAAGGATCGAAGATCCTGTCTTTTATTTCATCAGGGATCCCTGTGCCTGTATCCCTTATGGTTATTTTTATGGGTAAGGTATGGCCTCTGAACCTCTGATCAATGCTGTGGTCTATCTCTGTCTGGACAGTTATTGTACCCATCTCAGGTGTGAAGTAAAGG
>JBDOIG010000193.1:0-11815 GCA_041082235.1 Thermodesulfovibrionales bacterium
ATACTTATTGGGCTTGCATCAGCACTCTCAGTTGGTATTGTTGTAGGAGCAATACTTGGGACAAGCCTCGGGTATGTTATTGAGGCAGTCTCCCATGCCTTCAGGCCAAGGCCTGCTGAGGAAACAGCTGAGGTCAAGACAAAGTAAGGTGATGATAAAAATTGGAGGTGAAGGGTCTGTAGCGAGGTATTCCTTACTACAGACCCTTTTTGTGATAATATTTTAAAGGCCTTGCCTTTGCAACTACATACTCAAAGAGAAGGAGGCATTATGAAGCAGCAAGCAGTCTATCTTCCTGTGATATTTCTTATGCTTTTTATGTTTACCAGTCTTACAAATGCAGAGACCTATACCTGTCTTGTCTGTCACTCTGCTATGAAGCAAAAAATCACTAAAGGTTCGGGCGAGGTGGTGAATCTCTGGATTGATGAAGAACGGTTCAGTTCTTCTGTTCACGGATTTGCATCCTGTGACACCTGCCATAAATTATTTAGTGAGAATCCCCATGAAAAACCATCAAAGGCAATACCCCCTCATCTTATAGATATGTTCAACAGGATGAAATCAAAGGCAAAGGTTGATGGAGTGGCCCTTGTTGCCTGTATGGATTGTCATCCTGATGTTTACAATGACTATGCAGAAAGTATTCATGGTAATAATATTATCCAGAAAAAACAGAAGGATGGTCCATCATGTATTGACTGTCATGGTTCTGCCCATTACATAGTCTCTAAAAGCTCAAAGGATTCCTCTGTGAACAGGGCAAATGTGGTGAATACCTGTGGTAACTGTCATAATAATGAAGAGATGGCTAAAAAATACGGATACGGTCTTCACATTGTTGAAAAATACAATGAGAGTTTCCACGGGAAGAAATACAGACTCGGCCATGAGAATGCACCCACCTGTGCAGACTGCCATAGCTATCATAAGGTAAAGAGATGGGATGATCCTGAATCCCCTGTAGCTATAAATAATAGAAAGATAACCTGTGGAAAATGTCATAGGGGTGCAACTGATAAATTTGTCGTCGCAATAACCCATAAACCCATTGGGAAGGACAATCCAATCCCTTATTATGCTGAGAAGGCATTGATGATTTTGACTATCTCTGTCTTTGCCTTTATAACCCTTCATGTAACACTTGAGATATATGCTGAGATAAGAGACAAAGTCTTCAGGAAAAAGGAGGAGGAATAGCCATGGAAAGAAAAGAGGTTAAAGAGATAGAGCGTTTTAATATTATTGAAAGACTTCAGCATGTGATTCTCCTATGCACATTTTTGCTTGTTGCCTTTACAGGATGGGCATTAAAGTATCCTGATGTTGGAGAGTATTCAAGCTGGTGGATAAAGATATGGGGTGGAGCTAAAAAGGCAGGCATAATCCACAGGGTAGCTGGTGTAATAATGGTTCTTGATTTTATATGGCATGCCATATATATGGCATACCGAATCCTTACAGGCAGGATAAAGATAAGGGCAGCCACAACAGTTATCCCCCTTCCCAAGGATGTCTTTGATGCCATAAAGAACTTCCTCTATTTTCTGGGACTTGGCAAGGAGAAACCTCAGTTTGGAAGATTTACATATGCCCAGAAGTTTGACTACTGGGCAGTCTTCTGGGGCATGGGAATAATAGGGTTATCAGGTCTCTGTCTTGCCTTTCCTGTCCAGGCATCCTATTTCTTCCCGAGCTGGAGCCTCAACTGGATATGGGAGACCATAGCAATCATGCACAGTGATGAGGCACTTCTTGCAATAGTCTTTATATTGATATTCCATTTCTATAATGAACATTTCAAGTTTCATGTATTCCCTATGAGCATGATATGGATAACAGGAAAGATATCAGTTGACCTTCTTAAAGAAGAACATCCCCTTGAGTATGAAATACTCAAGAAAGAAGGGAAGGTGGATTGAGATGAGATGGCTTCTGGTATTAGTCCTTTTCCTTGTATCTTCCTGCTCAAAAGAGGAGATATTATCAAAATTCAACCATGAAAGATTAAAAGATGATAAAGAAGTGACCGCAGGGATTACAGAGACAACAAAGGCGCTTTTTTGTTTTAAATGTCATTCCTATGATAAATTTGTTGGAAGGACTGGCAGATTCCCTCATGAAAAACACGGAGATTTTTATCACTGCAATCAGTGCCATGAACTGAAGATGCATCAATCAATAAAGACAGATACAACAGTCTGTAAAGATTGTCATGGACTTGGTAGATTCACATATACAGGAGCAGGGATGAAGACCTTTTTTGACCATGCCTCTCATTCAAAGAGGAATTCCTGTAGAGACTGTCATCCAGGTGTATTTGTTATGAAACGAGGCATGAACAGGATAACGATGGATGATATAAATAAAGGTCAGTCCTGTGGTGTCTGTCATAATGGTAAGAAGGCATTCAGCGCTGATAATTGTACTGCCTGTCATGAGATGTAAAGTGAAGATAAAAATTTGAAAGATTTTATGGACGGGTGGGGAATTAATTTCCCACCCGTAGTATATTACACCCCTATCCTGAACCTCTCCATCTGAGCAACAAGGGATTTTGTCAGTTCATCAAGGCTCTTTATTACACTGTTCATCTCCTCTGCAACCTTCACGGTCTCAAGGGATACCTTCTTTATCTCTTCTGTGGCAAGTACCATCTGGCGGGTCTTGTCCCTCTGCAGTCCTGTTGCCTTTGCTATCTCCTCTGCCTGATGTGTTACATTGACCACTGCCTCTGTTATCTGCCTGCTCCCTTTGCTCTGTTCCTCTGTTGCCTGCCTTACATGCTGGCTCAGTTCCCTTATCTTCTCAACTGTCTCTATTATGAGTCTGCTACCCCTTGTCTGTTCCTTTGTTGCCCTTGATATGTGCTCTATCTGGTCATTTATGTTCCTTATGGTCTCTGTTATCTGTTTTATTGCCCCTGCCTGCTCTGCTGTTGCCCTCTGTATCAGTCTTGCCTTGTCTGTTGATTGCCTTGAGCTATCACTTATTGCCCTCAGTGCCTCGTTCATTGCTCCCACAAGTCTCACCCCTTCTTCTACTCGCCTGAGCCCCTTTTCTACCATCTCCACTGATGCCTTTGTCTCCTGCTGAACGCTATTTATGAGTTCTGCTATCTCCTTTGTTGATTGCCCTGTCCTTTCTGCTAAGGCCTTTATCTGGTCTGCCACTACAGAGAAGCCCTTCCCGTGTTCTCCTGCCTGGGCTGCAAGTATGGCTGCATTAAGGGCAAGGAGGCTTGTCTGGCCTGCTACTTCATCTATTACATTTATTATCTTGCCTATCTCCTCTGAACGCCTTCCCAGTTTCCCTATCACCTCTGATAGGGCTACCACTGATTCCCTTATGCCCTCTATCCCCTTTAAGGCCTCCTCTGCTGCCTTTATGCCCTTTGTCTCTGCCTCCATGGTAACCTTCTCTGCAAGTGCTGCTGATTCTCCTGCTGATTGTTCCACTTCTTTTACTGTTGTGTTTATCTCTGTTACTGTAGAGGCTGTCTCCTCTGTTGAGGCACTCACTGTCTCAAGGCTCTCTGATATCTCTTTTATGGATGCCACGAGTTCTTCCACTGAGGATGCTGCTGAGGATGCCTCCTCACTGAATTGCTGGGCGGTCTCTGCTATCCTCTGTATGGAGCTTGCAAGTTCTGTTATGGCTGAGCTTGCCTGCTCTGCAGAGGCTGCAAGGCTGTCTGCTCCCATGGCTACTTCTGAGGCTGTGTTGTCTATGCCCTCTATGGAGAGGGCTATGTCATCAAGGCTTGTCTGCTGTTTCTGGGCTCCTCCAAGTACCTTTGTTGATGAAAGCCCCACTTCCTCTGATATTGCTGAGCCCTTTTCTGTAAGCCCCTTCACTCCTTTGATTATCTCTCTTAAATTCTCTGCTACCTGGTTTATGGCACTGGCAAGGCTTCCTATCTCATCGTTGCTTTTGATATTTATCCTTGCGGTGAGGTCTCCAGAGGCAAGTTTCTCTGCAGCTGAATTAATATTTTCCACAGGTCTCAGGATGAGATTGTTTAAGAGATAAAGCAGGATGCTTCCTGTAATAAGGAGGCTCAGGCATATCTGGAATATGGTTGAAAGAATATCTTTTTTTAGCATGTGCTCAAGCTCTTCAGTTGAAAGCCCTATAACCACATGACCTGCCTCTGTCTCTGCCACAATTACAGGTTCTTTTATTTCTATCTTCTTCTCTGAAATAGCTTTTGACTTTTCTCGTAAGGCTGTGCCATCCTGTTTGAGTACTTTAATATAGAGTATCTCCTTTTGCTCAATGGTCTTATCCAATGCCTCATCAAGGAGGGTAAAGTCCATTGTAAGGAGACTGTATGAACTGATACCACTGATGAGTTTCGCTATAGCAATGCCTTTAGCCTGAAGATTGTTCCTTGCCTCTTTTATATGGCCCCAGTAATTATATCCCCATAGTAGCGTCATCATAATAGCAAGGATAGCTATTATAATTACATTTATCTTTGTCCTGAGACTGGAGGATTTAAACATAGCCTATTTTATCCTCACAAAACCATTTTTCTCAACGATTGCCTGACCCTCGGGAGAGAGCATGAAGTCAATGAATTCCTTTGCCTTACCTGTGGCAGGCCCCTTTGTAATGAGATTAAGAGATCTGACAATCTTGTATTTTTTGTTTTTAACAGTAGTTGTTTCAGGAAATATACCGTCAACCTTTATTATCTTTACAATCTTTTCATCCACCAGAGATAAAGGCAGTACTCCTATGCTTCCAGTTGTTTTGCTTACAGTCTCACTGATATTTTTTACAGGAGATACTATCACTCCATCTGTGTAAGGTTCATGTTCAAGGATGATCTTTTGGAATAATTCTCTTGCTGATGCTGCTGGAGGACCTATAACAAGTTTTATTGGCAAATCAGGCCCGCCTATCTCTTTCCAGTTGTGTATCTTTCCTGTCCCTATATCCTTTAAAACCTTTGAGGAAAGATTATCTACCGGGATGTCCCTATTAACAACTATAGCAACTGCATCCAATCCAATGGTATAGGGAATTAACCCCTGTTTTTTTTCATCTTCTGAAAGATCCCGTGATACCCCTCCTATGTCCACAAGACCAGAAAGAGTTGCTTTTATCCCTCCCCCTGAATCACCTCCACTCATCCCAATCTTATACCCTGTCTTTTTTTCAAAGGTAGGTGCGGCATCCTTCATGATACCATCAAGTATGGTTACAGAACCAGCATACTTGAGGTCAACAGCAAATGCAGTAGTAACCAGTAACAAAACACCTATTACCGTTAGAAATGAAAGAAATCGTTTCATTGAAAAACCTCCACAATTTAAAAATTTGCCCTTCTATGAAGGGTAATTTACTTATGCTTACTTTATCTTTACAAAACCATTTTTCTCAACGATTGCCTGACCCTCGGGAGAGAGCATGAAGTCAATGAATTCCTTTGCCTTACCTGTGGCAGGCCCCTTTGTAATGAGGTTTATCTGGCGTGATACCTTGTATTTTTTTGCCTTTATATTTTCAGGTGTTGGTAGATACCCGTCCACCTTGATGACCTTCACCTTCTTTGTATCCATCACTGCAGTTGCAAGTGGTCCTATTGCACCTGGGGTATTCCCGACTGTCTCACTCAGTGTTAACATTGGTGATATTATTGCACCCTGTACATAGGGCTCTTTATTCATAATGAGCTCTTGAAATTCTTCTCTGCAGGCACAACCAGGTGTGCTCACCACTACCTTTATTGGAAGGTCAGGCCCGCCTATCTCCTTCCAGTTTGTAATCTTACCTGTCATTATATCTTTGATAGTCTTTGAAGGAAGATCATCAAAGGGTATATCCTTATGGGCAACAACTCCTACAGCACCCCATGCAATAGGATAAGCAACTATGCCCTGGTCAAGCTCCTCTTTTTTTAAATCCCTTGATACACCTCCGATATCAACAATTCCTCCCAGCACAGCCTTGATTCCAGCTCCGGAGCCACCACCGCTTAGACCGATCTTAAGGCCTGTCTTTTTGTCAAAGGCAGGTGCTGCATCCTTCATGATACCCTCAAGGATGGTTACAGAACCAGCATACTTGAGGTCAACAGCCTGCCCCTGATTTGCTAAGAATAAAAGACAGAGAACTATTAAAATAATTGATAGGTATCTCATAACTCCCTCCTTCAATGAGATTATGCCAGTCATGAAAGGCTCTATAAATCTTACTACTGGGGAATAAGGAAGTCAAGATTTTTTCTTCACCTATTTCTGTCCATATTGAAATGTCATACCCCAATCTGCAAACTCACCTAAGAAAATATTAAATAGAAATTTTATGTATAAATTATCTCTCCGGCACTCCTTGCAATGGCTACGAGATAGACCTCAGATGCTCCTGCCTTTAATAATTCCCTTGCACACTCTGAGGCAGTGGCACCAGTTGTTATCACATCATCAACAAGCAGAATTCTTTTTCCTGAAAAACTCTTTATTGCCCTGAATGCCCTCCTGAGATTTTTGAGCCTTTCTTCCCTTTTTAGGTTGATCTGCTGCGGAGTAGCTCTTATTTTTATAAGGCCATGAAGGTCAAGTGGCACATTGAGCCTTTTTGAGAGGTCTCTTGCGATAAGTGATGTGTGATTGAATCCCCTGTTTTTTAATCTATATCTGTCAGGTGGCACAGGCATAATTAAATCAGCATCTGGCAAGGGGAGTTTAAGAAGCAATCCTGATAAAGGCCTTGCAAGATTTCTCAACCCCGAATATTTTAATTGATAGATTGCCTCTTTTAATATCCCATCATATAAGCCATAAGTGAAGGAGCTTTTAAAAAATGGCCTGTCCTGGATGCAGTCTCCGCAGATAGTCGAGTGAGAAGGAAGTGGTATTGAACAGACAGAACATCTGTGACCATCAAAAGGTGTGATCTTTCCCCAGCAGGCTATGCAGAAAGGATAGAATTGATAAGATGAATCATTATGACATACAGGGCATCTGGAAGGATAAAGAAACTTTAATATCTTCCCAAGGAGGTTTAATTTATAAGAAGCAGGGTCTTGCATCTGCCACATCTTGGACCAAGAGATGCCTTCTCAGCCGGAACTTTATTTTTCACACCGCAGGAAGGACAGGTGATAATGAGGAAATCTTCTTTTTGAGTGCCTTTCTTCTCTTCTGGGGCACCTGAACCTTCAAATTCCGTCAGTAGTGATTCAAAGAGATCGTCCATTTCCTTTATCTCTATGCCCATTCCATTTTTTATCTCAGATGCATAAATTGGAACCTTTATTGCCCTCCTCACTATTCCTTTAACTATGGAGATTCTTCCATCAGAGAGATGAAGTTTTACTGTTACAGGAGTGCCAGGTGCCAGTGCCTTCTGCGTTCTTATAAAGACACCCTTTCTTGATATATCACTGGTGAGTCCCCTGCCGCTCAGACCTCCACCTTCAAACTCGGCCTCAAATCTTCTTACATATCTTTTTGCCTCTCTCTTTGACATTAAAAAACGGGTCCCGTCCTTATTAACTCTTCTCTCCTCTGACCTGTGGAGATAAGGACAATCGGAACTCCGAGGAGTTCCTCTATCTTTTTGAGATAAGACCTTGCCTTTTCAGGAAGTTTTTTGTAATCCCTGATACCTGTTGTTTCTTCCTTCCAGCCGTTGAGTTCTATAAATACTGGCTCAGCCCTGGAGAATATCTTAAATTCCTTTGGCATCTCTTCATAAACCTTTCCTTCATATTTATAGCCTATACATATCTTTATTGTATCAAGTTCGTCAAGAATGTCAAGCTTTGTAATTACAAGACCGGTTATTCCATTGACCCTAACAGAATGTCTGAGGACTACAGCATCAAGCCATCCGCATCTTCTGGGTCTGCCAGTTGTTGCCCCGAATTCACCACCCCTTGTTCTTAATAATTCTCCAAGCTTATCCTTTAGTTCTGTCGGGAAGGGTCCTTCACCGACTCTGGTTGTATAGGCCTTAACAACACCGAGCACAGAGGTTATCTTTGTAGGGCCAATACCTGCGCCCACACAGGCACCACCAGCAACAGGATTGCTTGATGTAACAAAGGGATATGTTCCATGGTCAACATCAAGCAATGTCCCCTGGGCTCCTTCAAGGAGAACCTTTTTACCATTATCTATAGCATTATTAATAACAAGCTCTGTATCCGAGATGTGACCCCTGAGTTTTTCGGCAAAGCCAAGATAATCATTGAATACCCTGGCAGGATCAAGAGGTTGAAGGCCATATCTCTCCTTTAAGATAAAATTGATCTCTTCAAGATTCCTCTCAAGTTTTTCTTTGAAAAGCTCAGGTTCAAGAAGATCCACTGCCCTGATACCCAGTCTCTGTGCCTTGTGGGTATAGGCAGGACCTATTCCCCTTCCTGTGGTGCCTATCTTTACCTTTGTTGTCTTCTCACTGTGGGTATCCAGAAGGATATGATAGGGCATTATGAGATGGGCATTTTTGCTAATCAGGAGATTATTTCCAACCTCTATGCCCCGCTTTCTTAAACCATCTATCTCCTCAAGAAGTGCACCTGGCTCAATAACAACACCATTTCCAATAATACAGAGTTTATCCCTGTGAAGGATACCAGAAGGGATCAGGTGAAGTATAAATTTTTCATTATTAATAACAACTGTGTGACCTGCATTATGACCACCCTGATACCTTACAATGAGATCAGCCTCTTCAGAGAGGACATCAACAATCTTGCCCTTTCCTTCATCTCCCCACTGTGTACCTACCACCACTACAACAGACATTTATTTAACCTCAAAATTTAGTAACTGCTCAAGATAAATTGAGCAGCTTTACAGAGATTATATTAGGGAGTCTCTTTATCTCATCAAGGATAGCATCAGAGACCTCAGAGTCAATATTTACAACAGATATGGCAAGACCTCCCTGGCTTTCCCTTCCAAAGTGCATCCTTCCTATATTGATATTATTCTTTCCAAGGAGTGTGCCTATATTACCTATGACACCTGGCCTGTCATAATTGTACATGAGAAGCATTATGCCCTCCGGGATTATCTCAACAGGAAATCTGTCAATGTATACTATCCTTGGAGATCTCCTGCTGAAGAGGGTGCCTGAGACAAGGAGTTCTTTCTGAGGCGACTTCACCCTCAATGACAGAAGGGTGCTGTAATCACCTGCCTCCTTTGCCTTTGTCTCTTTAACATCAATTCCCCTTTCTTTTGCAATTATAGGTGCATTAACAAAATTCACTGTCTCCTGAAGAAGGGGTGTAAGGAGACCCTTGATTGCAGCTATGGTAACAGGTGCGGTATTTATGCCTGCTGCCTCACCCCTGTATTCAAGTGTAACCTCTGTGATTCCACCCTCAAAGAGGTGAGAGGCAAAAAGCCCTATCCTTTCGGCAAGGTCTATATAGGGCTGTAGCACAGGGACCTGGTCTGGAGGAATGGATGGAAAGTTCACTGCATTTCTTATTACACCATGGACAAGATAATCCACGATCTGTTCTGCAATTGCTATTGCCACATTTTCCTGTGCCTCAACTGTGGCAGCACCAAGATGGGGTGTACATATGACCCTTGGATGTTTAACGAGTGGATGGTCTGGTGGAGCTGGTTCCTGTTCAAAGACGTCAAGGGCAGCTCCTGCCACCTTTCCACTTTCAAGCGCATCAAGGAGATCCTTTTCATTAACTATACCTCCTCTGGCACAATTGATTATCCTCACTCCATTCTTCATTATAGCTATTGTATCTTTATTGATCAGATTTTTTGTCTCCGGGGTAAGGGGTGTATGAATGGTTATGAAATCAGAATTTCTGAAAAGTTCAGTAAGATCAACCTTCTTTACACCAAGCTCTGCTGCCTTTTCATCACTTAAAAAGGGGTCATAGGCAAGGACATTCATGCCAAGGCACAGGCATCTCCTTGCAACCTGTGAACCTATGTTTCCTATTCCAAGGACCCCGATGGTCTTTTTATAAAGCTCGACACCCATGAACTTCTTCTTTTCCCATTTGCCAGACTTCATTGAGGCATCTGCCTGGGGTATCTGCCTGGCAACAGAGAAGAGAAGTGCAATGGCATGCTCTGCTGTCGTGATGGTATTTCCTCCAGGCGTATTCATTACAACTATACCCTTTTTTGTTGCAGCAGACCTGTCAACATTATCAAGTCCTGAGCCTGCCCTTCCAATGACCTTGAGTTTTGTAGCTGCCTCTACTATCTCTGCGGTAACCTTTGTTGCAGACCTTATAATAAGACCATCATAATCCTTTATAACAGCCTTGAGCTCCTCGGGCTTCATCCCCGAACGGACATCTACCTCAAGGCCTGCTTTTTTAAGTATCTCTATTCCCTGTTTTGAAAGGTCATCACTTATGAGAACCTTCATCTATGCCTCCATTAAGATTTCTTCAGCCACACCAACACCTGTGCCGAGCTTTATATTGTATCCCATGGATTTAAGGACCATCTCCACACCGCTTACTGCTGTGATGACATCAAAGGTATCAGCATATCCGAGATGGGCTATCCTGAATATCTTTCCCTTCAGTTTATCCTGACCACCAGCACCAGTAATGCCATATTTTTCCCTGAGATTCTTATAAATCGCCTGGCCATCTATCCCTTGCGGTGCCTCTATTGCTGTAACAGAATTGCTTGGTGAATCCTTTGCAAAGAGCTTTAGGCCTATTGCCTCCATTGCCTTTCTTGTGGCACGGGCAAGCCTTGCATGTCTTTTAAAGACATTCTCAAGACCTTCCTGCTTGAGAAGCCTGAGACTTTCATTTAGACCTATGATAAGGGTAACTGCTGAGGTAAAGTTTGTCTGGTTTTTCTGGAGATTTTCCCTCTCTTTCTTAAAATTAAAATAAAATCTTGGCATCCTTGAGTTCTCTGCCTTCTTCCATGCCTTTTCAGATACACTCACAAGGGCGAGCCCTGGCGGAAGCATAAGACCCTTTTGTGAGCCTGCCACATGAACATCTATACCGAGCTCATCAGTCTTTATGTCATGGGCAACAAGGGCACTTATGGAATCCACTATGAAGAGCACATCAGGATATTTCCTTAAAACCTTTGCAACACCCTCTATATCATGATAAACACCTGTGGATGTCTCACAGGACTGCATGAAAAGTCCCTGTGCATCAGGTACCTTTTTCAATGCCTCCTCAACCTGCTCGGGCCTGACAGAATAGCCCCACTCAACCGATATCTCGTGGACATTCAGTCCATAGGCCTGACATATCTTTATCCATCTCTCACCGAATTTACCACCATTGATAACTATAACCTTATCTCCCGGGTTAAAGAAATTATTTACAGCACCTACCATCCCACCTGTACCTGTGGAACAGAGGATCAGGACATCATTCTTTGTCTGGAAGAGCCATTTGAGTCCATTTTTTGCCTCATCAAGTACAGGGATAAAATCGGGTGCCCTGTGATGAATCATGGGCATAGCCATCTTAAGTAAAACCTCAGGTGGCACAGGTGTTGGACCTGGTGCAAGAAGATATTTCTTGATCGCCATAAAATTTCCTCCTCTATTTGTAGCTATCCATCAGCGTAGCTTCGTTAAATCAGCTCAGGCTGAAGTTGCTATTTAATATTAGACATTTATTATAAATTAGTCTTATAAAACCTGTAAAGGCATCACCCCGCCCCGAACTCTGCGGATAAAAATATAAAACAATAGCACGGTATGCCTCAAGGCCTTTATAAAGCTCAAAGGGGCAGAGCTCAAAGGGGCTTTTCGCCCCTTTGAAACCCCAGAAATAAATTTTTAAAGTTTAAATTTAAATTAATATAAAGGGGAGCTTTGA
>JBDOIG010000199.1:0-13052 GCA_041082235.1 Thermodesulfovibrionales bacterium
ATACTTATTGGGCTTGCATCAGCACTCTCAGTTGGTATTGTTGTAGGAGCAATACTTGGGACAAGCCTCGGGTATGTTATTGAGGCAGTCTCCCATGCCTTCAGGCCAAGGCCTGCTGAGGAAACAGCTGAGGTCAAGACAAAGTAAACTTACCCTCACAGAGGCCGGGCTTAAAGCCCGGCCTTTTTATTTCATAAGTTTTATAAACTCCTCAACCTTAAGTGCTGGCATACTTAAAAGCTCTACTGAACCCCTTGCACCCATCTCAACAGACATCTTCATTACAGTATTGTTATCAGGTGCCTCAACAATGTTTACAAAATCATAAGGTCCAAGCACTGCAAACTGCTCAAGGACCTTTACACCCATCTTTTCAAGCTCCTTATTCACCTCAGAGATTCTTCCAGGCCTCTCCTTAATAGTCTTTCTTCCTTCATCTGTTAGCCTGCTTAAAACCACATAATGGGGCATAATACACCTCCTTGATATGGATTTGGTGAAGCATGAAGTTAAATAAAGGCTTCACCTGATTAAAAGATACCAGAAAAGACAGCACTTGTCAAAGCTCGCTTGACAAAAGTTCTATTTTATGATTTATATCATGGTAGGGGGACAGGGTTTTAATTAATAATCTTATTAACTTACCAAAATCTTAAAGGGAGGTGTGTCTTATGAGTAACAAGGCCCTGAGAAACCTCTTTGCCTTTGGCAGCCTTGGCTTCTTCGTGGTCTTTGTGATCCTCACCATTGATACAATGGGTAAACTTGACAGAAGGGCACCTGAGATCACTGAAGAGGTCAATCTTGGCAAGAAGGTCTGGCATAAGTATGATTGCATTGGCTGCCACACAATTCTTGGTAATGGCTCATACTTTGCACCTGATATGACAAAGATAGCTGAAAGGAAACCAAAGGAGTATCTCAAGCGCTTCCTGATGGATCCAAAGTCAATAAATCCAAAGGCAACCATGCCTAAATTTGGCATCACCTCTGAGGAGGCAGATCACCTTATAGCCTTTCTTGAATGGATATCCAAGGTTGACACAAATGGATGGCCTCCAAAACCTATCCTTGCTCAGGCAGTTGCTGTAACAGGTGCTGAGCTATCTTCAGGACAGAGGCTTTATCAGCAGCTTAATTGCTCAGCCTGCCATATGCTCAATGGTATTGGAGGGACAACAGGTCCTGACCTCAGCCATGTAGGTTCAAGGCGGGACAGGGCATGGATACTTGGCCATTTTAAAGACCCTAAGGCATATGTCCCGAATTCTGCCATGCCCAGTTATGGTCATCTCTCAGAAAAAGAGCTCAATGACTTAACAGATTATATGATGTCATTAAAGGAGCGTAGCTCCTTTAAAACCCAATAAGATTTGAATAATAAAATCTCAGAGAGTTTGAGGGGCAAGCCCCTCAAAGGAGGTGAATAAAAATGACTGTCAAATATGAGAGTCAGAAGATTGCACAGAATTTCTTTACCTTTGCTGTACTGCTCTTTCTTGTTCAGGTTGCTGTTGGTATAATTGCTGCACTTCAGTTCATATGGCCAGATTTCTTTATATTAAATTTCAACATAATCAGGTCTCTTCACATCAATGCCCTTGTTGTATGGCTGCTGGTGGGCTTGATGGGTGCTACCTATTATGTTGTGCCTGAGGAATCAGAGACAGAACTCTGGAGCATACCACTTGCAAGGTTCCAGTTCTGGGCAACAGTAGTGACTGTTACACTCGTGGTACTTGGGTATATCTGGATGGGAATAAATCCTCAGGCAAATTCAACAAGCCTCTTTGGAACAGGTGTGCTTAATGAGGGAAGGGAATATATTGAGGCACCACGATGGGCTGATATCCTGATTGCCCTTTCTGCGATAATCTTTTTGATAAACAACTTCATGACTGTAATGAAGACAAAGAAGTGGACAGGCATTCAGGGAACACTTCTTGCTGGCCTCACATTCCTTGCCCTTATGTATATCCCGGGGATGTTCTATACAAAGAGTATGGTCAAAGACCAGTTCTGGTGGTGGTGGGTTGTTCATCTCTGGGTTGAGGGTGCCTGGGAGGTTATTGCTGGAGCCCTTCTTGCCTTCATGCTCATGAAGACCTTGAATGCCCAGAGACATGTGGTTGAAAGGTGGATGTATGTGGAGGTTGCCCTTGTGCTCTTTACAGGAATACTTGGAACAGGACACCATTATTACTGGATAGGGACACCTGGATACTGGCTCTGGGTAGGTGGTATATTCAGCTCCCTTGAGCCAATTCCACTCCTTGTTATGGTATGGGATGCCTTCAGGACAACAAGGGAATACAGGACCGTTACCAACAGGGTAGGCCTCTTTTATGCAGTTGCCCATGCCATATTCAATTTTGTTGGTGCAGGACTCTGGGGTGTAATACATACACTTCCTCAGGTCAATAAATGGACCCATGGCACCCAGATAACAACCGCCCATGGTCATCTTGCCTTCTATGGTGCCTATGTGCTTCTTGTGCTTTCAATGATATATGTGACACTGCCAGCCATAAGAGGAACAAAGGAATTTTCTGCAGGAAGGGCCTATCAGGCCTTCTGGTGGATGACCGTATCAATGATATTTATTGTGCTTACAATTACAGGTGCCGGGATGGTCCAGACCTATATGGAAAGGCTCATGGGTCTTGATTATGTGGCTGTAAAGGCAAATTATAACCTCTGGTTCTGGATATTCAGGGCTATATTCGGAGTGGGATTCCTTATTGGAGTTGCCATATTTGTGATTGATTACTTCAGGCTTGGCAAAGAACCTGTAAAGATCAGCGCAGCAGAGACTGTAAAGATAACAGGATAAAAAGCGCTGGGGTTGAGAAAATCTCAGCCCCTGATAACTCAATCTCAGGGAGGTAAGGGGCAGCCCTGTTTTACAGGGCACATGGAATTCATGAGGAGGTTTTAGATGGTTAGAGTTGTAGTTCTATTATTTGTCCTTCTTCTGGCAACACCCTTATGGGCTGCCCAGAAATCAGTATGTATTGATTGCCACAAAAAGGTTACCCCTGGTATAGTTGAGCAGCATCTCAGTGGAAAGATGTCAAAGGCAGGTGTTGATTGCTCCACCTGTCATGGAACTGAACACAAGGGCATGGACGATGCGATAAAGGCAAAACTTCCAGCACCAGAGACATGTGCAAAATGTCATCCAAAACAGGTTGAACAGTTTAAGGCAGGAAAACACAATCTTGGATGGATTGCTGCAAGTGCAATGCCTATGTGGTCACACCAGCCAAAGGCAGTTGTTGGTGAAGGTTATAAAGGTTGTTCTGGCTGCCACAAGATAGGTGAAAAACCAAAGGATGAAAAATACGCCTATCGTTATGGAAATGCCCAGTGTGATGCCTGTCACACAAGACATTCCTTCAATAAATCCGAGGCCCGGGATCCCAGGGCATGCCAGACCTGTCATATGGGATTTGACCATCCCCAGTGGGAGATGTGGTCAACCTCAAAGCATGGCACTATATGGCAGATTGAAGGCAAAGGTTCAAAAAGGGCACCAACATGCCAGACCTGTCATATGAGTAATGGTGACCACAGGGTAATGACTGCCTGGGGATTCCTTGCCCTGAGACTCCCAGAGGATGACCAGGATTGGCTTAAGGATAGGGTTACCATACTTCAGGCACTCGGAGTGCTTGATGATAATGGAAACCCAACCCCAAGGCTTGAGGTAGTAAAGGCTGGAAAGGTTGCAAGACTGACAAAAGAGGAATTCCATGCTGAAAGAGAAAAGATGATCAGGATATGTGCAAATTGCCATAGTGAGAATTTTGCAAGGCAGCAACAGAGTGCAGCGGACCAGGTGATAAAGGATGTGGACAGGCTCTTTGCAGACGCAATCAGAGAGGTTAAGTCCCTTTACAATGAAGGGATTCTTTTAAAGCCTGAAAACTGGACATTTGCCCCTGACCTTCTTCAGTTCTATGAGGCAAAGAGTTCTGTAGAGCAGGACCTATATCTAATGTTCCTTGAATACAGGATGAGGACATTCCAGGGAGCCTTTCACATGAATCCTGATTATATGCACTGGTATGGCTGGGCACCCATGAAGGAGACCCTTCAGAAGATAAAAGATGAGGCAAGGAAATTGAGACAGGAGAAGGCTCATAAGATGTAAAAAATTAAGTTTTCTCTTGAAACAGCAGGGCGTATGGATGGAGTTCATGATATAATAGGACGTCCATACGCCCTTTTATTTTAAGGGCTTTAACAGTTGTGGTTAAAATAACAGTCCCGGAGGTTATGGTGAAAAAGATGCTCCTTCTTTTGTACACCATTTCCCTCATACTCCTTCCCTCTATATCCATTGCCACTACAGAATATGCAAGACAGACAGGCCTGAGCTGCTCTTACTGCCATGTGGATGCCATAGGCGGCGGTGAGCTTACATCAGAGGGCAAGAAATTTCTTGAAGAGAGAAAGATAAAGGGTCTTTATAGACCCCTCACAAGGACCCAGCGAACAGTGAGGTTTATCATAGGATACATTCATCTCATTGTGGCCATTGCATGGTTTGGAACAATCCTTTATGTCCATATACTCCTCAAGCCTGCCTATGCAGCAGGAGGACTTCCAAGGGGAGAGTTAATGCTTGGCTGGATTTCTATAATACTGCTTGCCATTACTGGAACTCTTCTGAGCATTGCAAGGATTCCCACATGGCATGCACTTGTTAGTACGAGGTTTGGCATACTCCTTAGTATCAAGGTGGCACTCTTTCTTATTATGGCAATAACTGCCTTCATCGTGACATTCATTATAGGACCAAGGCTCAGGAGAAAGCTCTCCGCACCTGAACCCAAAAAAGGGAATTTCACCATGGAGGAACTTCATCACTTTGATGGAAAGGAAGGAAGGCCTGCCTATATTGCCTATAAGGGGAAGGTCTATGATGTATCTGTAAGTAGGCTCTGGAAGGATGGCTCCCATGCGAGAAAACACCTTGCCGGTCATGACCTCAGTGATGCCTTAAAGACAGCTCCACATGGAGAAGAAAAGGTACTTGCTATGCCTGTAGCCGGCAGGATAGTTGAAGGCCATAAAATAGAAAAACCAGTGTCAGTAAGAATTTTTTATATCTTTGCCTACATGAATCTTTTGCTGGTATTTCTTATAACCTTTATCATTGCCCTCTGGAGATGGAGCTGAAGCACTATAGAGTGTTTTCTCCAAAGGCAAGTTTTATTATCTTCCTGATCTGGAATATATCAAAAGGCTTCGGTATGAAGGTATAGGAGTGTTTCTCTATCTCATTCTCAGCCTCATTGTCAAGGAGACAGGCTGTTATCATAACCACCTTTGTTGATGGAGACCTCTCCTTTATCTTTTTCATAAGCTCAATGCCGCTCAAGTCAGGAAGGTTCACATCAATAAAACAGAGGTCATAATGTGAGGTATTGATCTCCTTTAAGGCATCTGTGCCAAGGCTGCAGTCCTTTACTTCTATCCTCTCAGACCGTATAGCCCTTGCAAGGCTCTGCCTTATAAGGGGTTCATCATCTACTATCAGGACCCTCCGCTTCATATCCTATCCCCATCAAAAAGCATTTGCAAAAGGCATACCAGTTTGTATTAATGCATTTTATATATAAATCAAGGTGTTAAAAAAAGAGCAAGGGCTGCTCATGACAAAACTGGGGCAAAAAACTGCTCAGAAGTGTTATTTCACACACCCATAAAATTACTGTTGATTGAAGATTCCCTGCGGCAAGCCACAGGGAATACCCTCGCTACCCATTTATATTTATTTATCCTGATGCGCTTCATCCAAAGTCCCTTTTTACAAAGGAGGGACTTCTATCCGTCTTGATGGTGAGAGAAAATTTTGAGATGGTAGTTTAAAGGCTAAAAATATTGATATCACTCACCTGAAGTGGAGCAGTTGATTATACCAGTATGGTAAAATACCTTTATGCAATTTAATCCAAAGATAAAAGACCACAGTCATAACAGTTCTGTAATATTAAGGCACATTGTCACAGTGCTATTCATCGCTACTGTTTTACTGCTCTGTCACTGCGGGGGAAGGTCTGCTCAAAAAGAGGCTGATTTTTATTACAAGCTTGGAGCTTCCTATATGAGGGAAGGTGAGTTCCAGAAGGCCTTTGTAGAGCTCCAGAAGGCAAAGGAACTTGACCCTGCTAATAAAGAAACCCTCAATCTCCTCGGCCTGCTGTATTCCCAGTTTGAAGACAATGACAATGCAATAAAACACTTCAAAAAGGCAATATCTATTGACAAAAATTTTTCTGATGCAAGGAACAATCTCGGAACAGTCTACGCAAACCAGAAGAGATGGGATGAGGCAATCAAAGAGTTTAAAAAGGCAATAGATAATCCCCTCTACCAGACCCCTGAAGTTGCTTTAACAAATCTCGGTTTTGTCTATTACAGGATCAAGAAATATGACGAGGCTATAGATGCCTTTAAGAAGGCCCTCAAAAGAAATCCAAATTTTATGAGGGCCTATCTGGGTCTCAGCCTCTGTTATAACAAAAAGTCAAGTTATGCAGAGGCTGCCTCTTATATGGAAGAGGCACTTAAAAGAGAGCCCGGGTATAATGGAGACAGGCTTAAGGCAATTAAAGATATGGAAGAAAGACTTCTTAAGGCTCAGGGTGATGAGGCGGAAGACCTTAGGGATTATCTTGAGATTTTGAGGTATTAAGGTTGCTTACTGAAAAGGTCCTTGAACTTATAGATGAAGCCTATAAGGCCCTGAAATATTCAAGGCCAGTTTATTCAGGTTTCAGGGTTGGTGCTGCAGTCCTTGGTAGCTCTGGCGAGATTTACAGAGGCTGCAATTTCGAAAATCCATCATTGATGATGAGCCTGTGTGCTGAAAAAATGGCTATACTGAAGGCCCTATCAGAAGGAGAAGATGATATAAAGGCTATTGCAATTGTCTCAGACAGCAAAGATTATTGTCTTCCCTGCGGTTCCTGCAGGCAGTTTATATTTGAATTTGCACCTGCAATAGATATTTATATTGATGGGGAAGATGGTATTAAAAAATATTCTATTTTTGAACTCCTACCAGAGGCATTCAAACCAGCAGGATCCTCAAAAATTCGTAAAATTTTTCATGGTGCCAGATAAGTTATGTTTATCTCAAAGTCTACAACAGGCATAGGAAGCCTTCCTCATCAGGACGCCCATGAGGCTGTTAACCTTGTACTTAGAGGATTTGATATTCCCTTCTGGCCACAGTTACCAAGGAGGTCTTTACTTGAGGGCATGGTGCCCCAGTTCACAGAGGGTATGCCTCAGATAAGGATAGACAGGGATGGCTCTGTCTGGGCCCACAGGGATTCTGAGGAAGAGCTCCATAGATTCTATGAAAGTTATACAGATTCAACCCTCCTCGCCATATCTGAAGATTATGCAAAAGGACTTCACGAATTCCTGAAAGAAATAAGAAAGGGAAGATACAGGGTTATTAAAGGACAGATTACAGGGCCTGTAACATTTACACTTGGCATAAGACTGAGGGATGGTAACCCCCTTTATTTTGATGAAGAACTGAGAGAGATAGCCCTTATGGTCCTGAAGGCAAAGGCACGGTGGCAGATAGAGATGATGAAGCCCCAGACAGAAAATTTACTTCTCTTTGTTGATGAGCCCGTACTTTCAGTAATTGGAGGGAGTGCTTATCTTGCAATAGCCCCAGAGGAGCTGGAAAGACTTATTGGAGAGCTTATAAGCTCCATATCAGAGGCGGGTGCAATCCCGGGGATTCATTGTTGTGGAAGCGCTGACTGGGGTATGGTGATTCGTTCTGGAGTTAAGGTACTCAGCTTTGATGCCTATGAACACTTCTCCTCTATACTTGCAGGAGCAGATGCAATTCTTGAATTCCTTAAAAAAGGCGGCTATCTTGCCTGGGGTATTGTACCAACCACAGAGACTATAAACAGAGAAACCGTAGATTCCCTTACCAGAAGGTTCTTTGAAAACATGGAGGCACTCTCAAAATTTGTTCCCCAAGGATTACTCAAAAGTCAGATTCTACTCACACCGTCCTGCGGGATGGGCTCAAGAACATTGGAAGAAACCCACAGGGTAATACAGTTTCTTTTAAGATTAAAAGAGGAGCTTGACTCATGAAGAAAGGGCTCTTCATAACCTTTGAGGGCATAGAAGGCTGTGGAAAGACCACTCAGGCAAGGCTTCTTTATGAACATCTATTGAAAGGGGGATACAGGGTGATACTCACAGAAGAGCCTGGGGGTACCGAGATAGGCATCAAGATAAGAAAAATTCTTCTCAATAAAGGACATGACTCCTTGCATCCATTAACTGAACTCTTTCTTTACAGCGCATCAAGGATTCAGCATGTGATGGAAAAGATAAGACCTCTCCTCAGTAAAGGATATATTGTCATTTCTGACAGATTTATGGATTCAACCTTTGCCTATCAGGGCTATGGTAGAGGTATAGATATAAACCTGATTAAATGCCTTGATGATATAGCAAGACAGGGATTAAGACCTGATATTACCTTTTTGCTTGACATTGAGCCAGAACTCGGTCTTAAAAGACACTCCTCAAGAGAACTTGACAGGGTTGAAAGAGAATCCATTGAATTTCACAGGGCTGTTAGATATGGATACCTTGAGATTGCCCGCGCAGAACCAGAAAGGTTTATAATTATCCAGGCAGTTAAATCAATAGATGAGATCCATTATATGATTATGGAGAAATTAAAAAAGAGGCTTTAGGCCTGAGGCTGAAGAAGAGGAATTTTTCACTTTGGCTTTATCTCCGATATGTCATTCAAGAACATTATAGGTCAGGGCATACCCCTCAGGATACTCAGGGGTATGCTTAAGAAAGGTAGATTGCCACATGCCCTTCTTTTTACCGGGGAACCGGGTGTGGGGAAATTATTCACAGCAAAAGAGCTCCTCAAGGCAATAAATTGTAAAAACAGGGATGAGGAATTCAATTCCTGTGATAATTGTAGAAACTGCAGACTCATAGAATCTTTTAACTTTCCGGACCTGTTTTTTATACAACCAGAGGGAGAGCAGATAAAGGTTGAAACCATAAGGGAGCTCAATGAATTTTTAAACATGAGTCCCTATGAGGCATCCACAAAAATGGTCCTTATAAATGAGGCAGACAAACTTAATATAAGTGCGGCTAATGCCTTTCTTAAGACCCTTGAAGAACCCCCAAGAGATTCTATAATTGTACTCATAACAGAAAAACCTGACCTTTTACCTGACACAATCCGCTCCAGATGTGTTCGCATAGCCTTTACACCATTGAGTAAAGAAGAAACCTTAGAGGTATTAAAAAGGCTTAAATCACCCTCCGTTTTTGAGGCCTTAATAGAAGGAAGACCTGGTATTATTATGGAGGAGGATTTCGGTAAGCATATAGAAGTCTTTAATTATTTACTTCAGAAGGGACCTAAATCTTTAGGAGAGGATTTAAAAAAAGAAAGGCTCATGATTATAATTGAGTTGCTTCTAATATATTTAAGAGACAGAATGGTTGACCTTATCAATAAAAACTCAGCAAAAACTCATTCTTTAATAATAAATAAAGACCTCTTCCCTCCTGAGAATAGGCTTCCTGCCAGTGGCAGACTCAAAGAGCTTCAAGTTATAATAGAAAAATACAGAAAACTCCTCCATATAAGGGAATTGATGCAATTCAATCTTAACCTTAAAATTACATGGAACTATATAAAGACTATCGTGGTTTCATAACTTGTCCCCCAAAAAAGACGATTTTGGGAGACCCCGTTTTTGCGGCTCGGAGTTTGTAAAAGCAGTCAATGGAAGAATAGAAGACGGACGGAGGACAAATGAAGATAGTAAGTGTTAGATTTAAACCATGTTCTAAACTTTATGATTTTGATACAGATGGGCTTGAACTCAAGCCAGGTGATAATGTTATTGTGGAGACAGAGATGGGGCTTTCCATAGGAAAGGTAATTATTGGACCAAGGGATATGGAAAATTCTTCCACCTCCTCAAAAGAAGGGCAGACACTTAAAAAAGTCTTGAGAGCAGCCACAGAGGAAGACCTTCAGCAAAGAGAAAAAAATAAAGAAATGGAAAAAGAGGCCTACAATTTCTGTCTTGAAAGGATAAAGCATAGAAACCTTCCTATGAAACTGATTTGTACCGAGGCAACCCTTGATAAAAAAAGAATAATATTCTATTTCACTGCTGATGGCAGGATAGACTTCAGAGAACTTGTAAAGGACCTGGCTGCTAAGTTCAAGACAAGGATAGAGATGAGGCAGATTGGTGTAAGGGATGGTGCTAAGGCACTGGGAGGCATTGGGGTATGCGGCATGAAAGAGGTTTGCTGCAGGACTTTCCTCGTCAATTTTGCACCCATATCAATAAAGATGGCAAAAAAACAGGAACTTGCCCTGAATCCCGGAAAGCTCTCAGGGCTTTGTGGAAGGCTCATGTGCTGTCTGAGCTATGAATATGAGGAAGGCATGGAGGGATCAGAGGACTTCATGCTTATAGAAGACAGGGAATAAAGATATGAAGGACAGGAACTGTTTTTATGTAACGACACCAATTTATTATGTAAATGACATCCCCCATATAGGTCATGCCTATACAACAGTGGCTGCTGATGTCCTTGCAAGGTTCTGGAGACTCATGGGTAAAAATGTATTCTTTCTCACAGGGACTGATGAGCATGGACAGAAGGTGGAGCAGGCTGCTCAGAAGAAGGGACTGAGTCCAAAAGAACATGCAGATATAATGGTCAAAAATTTCCAGCATCTCTGGAAGGAATTGAATATATCAAATAATGCCTTCATACGAACCACTGATGAAGAACATAAAAGGATTGTTCAGGAATTACTGAGTGAGTTGTGGAAAAAAGGAGAGATAGTTAAAAGGACATACACTGGTTGGTACTGCGTACCTGATGAAAGGTTCTGGACAGAAAAAGAACTTGTTGATGGAAAATGTCCTGACTGTAGGAGGCCTGTAGAATATATATCTGAGGATAACTATTTTTTCCTGATGAGCAGATACCAGGAAAGACTTGTCAAATACATTGAAGATAATCCATACTACATACTTCCTGAGACGAGGAGAAATGAGGTCCTTGGTTTTTTGAAAAATCAGCCCCTCGGCGATCTCTGCATCTCCAGACCAAGATCACGACTGAGCTGGGGCATAGAGTTGCCTTTTGATAGAGACTATGTAACCTATGTCTGGTTTGATGCACTTGTAAATTATTATTCTGCCACAAAATACCTTGCCCTCCAAGGGATAGATTGGTGGCCTGCAGACCATCATCTTATCGGTAAAGATATCCTCATGACCCATGCTGTCTACTGGTCAACCATGCTTATGGCACTTGATTTTCCACTGCCAGGAAACATCTTTGCCCACGGCTGGTGGACAGTGGAGGGAAAAAAGATGTCAAAATCGCTTGGAAATGTTGTTGATCCCCTTGAGGTCATAAAGGAATTCGGTGTAGACCAGTTCAGATATTTTATTCTGAGAGAGGTACCTTTTGGACTTGATGGTGATTTTTCAAGAGATGCAATGATCCAGAGAATTAATACAGACCTTGCAAATGACCTCGGGAATCTCCTTCAGAGGACACTTTCAATGATAACAAAATATTTCAAAGGATTAATCCCTGAGCCTGAAGATATAGAGAAAGAGCTAAAGACAATCACTGAAGGAACCCTTGAAAAGATTGAAATGAACCTCAGGTATCTATCATTCCAGAAGGCCCTTGAGGAGATATGGCAGATAGTTGGAGCAGTAAATAAATATATTGATTCATCTCAGCCCTGGGCACTGGCAAAGGACCCTTCACAAAAGAAAAGGCTGCAGACTGTACTGTATAGCGCTGCTGAGGCACTGAGATTCACAGGTTATTATCTTATGCCCTTTATGCCAGAGGCATCCGCAAGGCTTCTTGAGCAGATAGGAACTACTCCTTCTAATCCAAATCTGAAAGAAGAAGCCACATGGGGAAGGCTCAAACCCGGGACAGTCATTAAAAAGGTTGAGCCACTATTCCCAAGGATAATGCCAAAAACCTGCACCTCGTAGGTGCAGGTTCAAGCAAGTCCATAGTCCTTAAGCACCTTTTTCAGTTTTTCCTTGTTTGCCTCCGCCATCTCACAGAGAGGAAGCCTGAATTCCTCTGCAATCTTACCCATCATGGCAAGTGCAGTCTTTACAGGTATAGGATTTGTCTCTATGAACATTGCCTGATGGAGTGGTTCAAGCTTATAGTGAAGCCTTCTTGCCTCAGCCGTATCTCCTTTAAACCAGGCATTGCACATATCTGCCACATCCTTAGGTGCTACATTAGCTGTTACTGAAATAACGCCCTTTCCACCAAGGCATAGAAGTGGAAAGGTTGTAAAATCATCACCGGATATAACAGTTATCCTGTCCCCACAGAGTCTTATGAGCTCACTCACCTGTTTCATATCTCCTGTAGCTTCCTTAATTCCAATAATATTCTTTATCTCAGCAAGTCTCGCGACTGTAGAGGGAAGGATATTCACGGCAGTCCTTCCTGGCACATTATAAAGGACAAGTGGAAGTCCTGTTTGCTCAGCCACCTTTTTATAATGTCTGTAAAGACCTTCCTGAGTGGGTTTGTTATAATAAGGAGCTACGAGGAGTGCTGCATCAGCACCATCCTTTTCCGCTCTCTTTGTTATCATGATAGTCTCATCTGTGGAATTTGCACCTGTGCCCGCAATAACAGGGATGCGTTTTCTCACAACCTCTATGGTAAACTTGATAACCCTGAAGTGTTCATCATAATCAAGGGTAGCTGATTCACCTGTTGTGCCACAAGGGACAATTCCGTGGGTGCCTTCTTTAATATGCCATTCAATAAGGTCACCAAGTGCCTTCTCATCAACCCTTCCATTTTTAAAGGGTGTAACTATTGCCACAATAGAGCCTTTAAGTTCCATGCTAAACCTCCCTTTTTATTTCAATTAAATCTGGATTAGTTTAAGAGAAAGGTTCATTAAGTGTCAATTGCTC
>JBDOIG010000204.1:0-2100 GCA_041082235.1 Thermodesulfovibrionales bacterium
AATATCTTCTAATAAACCTTCTGTCAGCATTTTCAGATTCAAAAGATACTCTATGTGATTAAAAGTTTCTTCTAACGGCCTACTGGTAGTTTTCCATCCCACCCCATCAGTAATCCATATGAACTTATGCCCATCCTTAGACACGAAGTCGTAAAGAGCTTTATACTCTCCAGCAGTTGATTTAAGTTTTGAACCGCCGCCGCCATAGTAGTTTGTTTCTATGAGATAAAGACGCTTGCCATTATATATAGCAAAATCGAATCTTCTACTTGATTTATCAACTCTGAGTTTAAGTCCCCACTGTTCTAAAACTTTTTCTGCTGTTGCTTCTTTAATATAGTTAATCCGTAACTCCGCCCAAAATACGTAATAGGATTTAGTAAAGGTAAGCAGGGATTGACTTTCCTGCTTATTTTTTATATTATTAGTATTACGTATATACGTAATAATTATGCAACATCCTGAATGGGCATTAAAACATAAAAGAAAGGGCACTGAACTCAGGTTTATCCGTGGCACTTATTATCTTTATGAAGTCAGTAGTAGATGGAATCCTGAGAAAAGACGAGCTCAAAAGATTACGGGAAGGTTATTGGGAAAGATAACACCAGAAGGATTTATTCAATCCCCTAAATATGCATTGTCACAAAGACCGATACAATCGGTTATTGTTAAAGAATATGGTGCAAGCCATTTCCTATGGCAACTCATGTCTGATCTAACCGTTGCTTTGAAGCAGGCATTTCCTTCACTCTGGAGGGAGCTTCTTATTATTTCATGTATGCGGTTATTGTATCAGTCCCCCATGAAAAACATAGACTTCCATTTCCGTCATAGCTACCTCTCTGAACTCTATCCTGATGTATCAGTTACTGATAAGAAAATCAGTTCATTATTAAGAGACCTTGGCAACTGGCGTGAAAAGATAGCGGCATTTTTAAAGACACATATTGTCGGCAGGAAAAACAATTATAATTATATGCTAATTGATGCAACTCATCTGCTTTCTTATTCGCAGGGTATGGAGATTGCTAAATTAGGATACAATAATCAACATGAGTTTACTCCACAGGTCAATCTGCTTTTCATTTATTCAGCCACACTGAAGGTTCCTGTCTATTACAGGATTGTTCCTGGCAATATAAGAGAGGTCAAGGCATTTAAACTCACCCTGCAGGACAGCGGTATCAAAGACGCAGTGGTTATTGCTGATAAAGGGTTTTATTCAGAGGACAACGTTACTGAACTGGAAAGGGAAGACTTGCAATATATCATTCCTTTGAGACGAAGCAGTGCTTTAATTGATTACACGCCCTTTGAGAAGTCACAGAAGCAGGGGTTTCAGGGGTACTTCAAATTCCATAATCGGTATATCTGGTATTACTCATATCAGGTAAACAAAAGGATAATATACTGCTATCTGGATGAGCATCTGAGAGCCAGGGAAGAACATGATTATTTAACCAGAATCGAGACACATCCAGAAAACCATACGATTAGCGAGTTTCATTCCATGAATGTTAGGTTTGGAACTCTGGCAATACTAACCAATCTTACACATGCATCCCCTGAGGAGATCTATACAAACTATAAAAGCCGCAATAATATTGAAATCATGATTGATACAATGAAGAATGTCCTGAAGGCTGACAGTTCATATATGAGAAATCAAACAGCACTGGAAGGATGGATGTTTATTACTTTTATCGCATTACAGTGGTATTATCGTATCTATCAATTATTATCCGAAAAACAACTTCTATCTAAATTCTCTCCACAGGATCTGCTTATGCATCTGACAGAAATAAAGAAGGTCAAGATCAACGATTCATGGCATACATCTGAAATAACCAGTAAGACACAGAAACTTATAGAAAAATTGAATTTTCATATTACGTAAATTTGGCGGAGTTACGGATTAAACAACAGGACAGGGGAGCAGCCTATGTTGCCCAGAATCTCCTCTCAATAATTGAATCAAGATGGCAGGAGGCAAGGCTTTATTTCTGGCATATTCAGGGAAGACATGAGGTGGACTTTATAATTGAGGCTCGAAATAAGTGTCTCGCTATAGAAATAAAGGCAGCTGAAAGATGGCAG
>JBDOIG010000217.1:0-1123 GCA_041082235.1 Thermodesulfovibrionales bacterium
TTTTTCGCTCTCCTTTTCAGGGTACATGCATTATCATTTACCCATGATCCCTCATAATATTGAGACCTTCAAGGAAGGCCTTGCAGGTATGCTCGTAATACTTGTAATGCCCTTTATACTTTTCTGGATACTTACAAAGATATTCCCTGTGTTTGAATTCAAGGAAGGGCATTAGACATGGATGGGCTTAGATATACTTAAACTATCCATTGATTGTATTGTCGTGAAGATCTGTTATTCTATGGTATAATTTTTTATGATCAGAGAACGCAGGAAGATATTCGGGCAGATGCTCGTGGATGTTGTAAAATATGTTCTGACTATAATCGTGATTGGTAATCTTTTTACTACAACCATTAACTTAAGACAGACAATAGGAGGGATTTTCCTGGCAGGTGTTATAGCTTATATTGCCTTCAGGTTAATCCCTAAGGACAGGGAGCATTAAGATGGACAACTTTATAATTGCCATGGTTGGGATCGCAGTTTTTGCTATAGGTATATATATACTGGTAATTGTTGATGAACGACTTGAAGAAAAAAGAAAAAAAAGAAAATCTCATTAAATAAATCCTTGGACCGGGTGCCAGGGAAGAGGAGTGAGATTCTCCCGCTGCCCCGCAGCCGTGAGGGGAACGAAAGCCAAAGAGCCACTGGTCAATTGACCGGGAAGGCTGGCAAGTAGGAACACTGCAGGGAGCTCAAATCTCTGCAGCGAATGCCCCGAGCCGGAAGACCTGCCTGGTCCATTCGGGTCTTACCCGAATAAATACCTCGCGGGAGGTTTGTTATGAAGTACCTTCTGTCCTTCCTTACAGTCCTTTCTTTATTCCTTTCAATTACCCCAGCCTTTTCGCAGGAGATGCTTGAGGAGATCGTTGTTACTGCCTCAAGGATTGAAGAGCCCCTTGAAGAGGTGAGCTCCTCTGTTACTGTTATTACCTCTGATGATATTAAGAAGATGAATGTAAAGGACATTACCGATGTCTTGAGAACCGTACCTGAGGTCAATCTTGTCCAGAATGGTGGTCCGGGAAAAGAGGCATCCATAATATTGAGGGGAGGAGATTCAAGGCATGTCCTTGTCCTTATTGACGGTGTCAAGGTAAACAGCCCAACAACA
>JBDOIG010000226.1:0-10012 GCA_041082235.1 Thermodesulfovibrionales bacterium
GCCTACTGCAAGGATTGGTGTTGGAAACAAGATAGGTTTTGCTCCAAGGGATTTCTTCATAATTCCTCCTCCTTCAGGCTATCCCTTTTTTCAGTATATCATGAATATGAATGATACCCTCAATTCTTCCTTCTTCATCAGGCACAATAAGGGATGTTATGGATTTCTCCTCCATGATTGCCAGTGCCTTTGCAGCAAGTTCATCAGCGGAAATCGTCTTTGGATTTTTGGTCATAACCTCTCCTGCCTTCATGTCAAAAAATGCCTTTCCGTGCCTCTGGATTCCCCTCCTCAGGTCACCATCTGTGATAATACCCATCACCTTTCTATCAAGGTCAACGACTGCTGTAGCTCCCAGTCTCTTTGATGATATCTCCATTATTGCATCTGTCATTGAGGTGTCTGGCCCTACAACTGGCAGGTCATCTCCTGTATGCATGAGGTCTCTGACCTTGATAAAGAGTCTTTTCCCGAGGCTTCCACCTGGATGATACATGGCAAAGTCTTCTTCTTTAAAACCTCTTTTTATCAGGAGTGCCACCGCAAGGGCATCACCCATTGCAAGGGTTGCTGTTGTTGAGGCAGTGGGGACAATTCCCAGCGGGCAGGCCTCTTCCTTTATTGTTACATCAAGATTGACATCAGCCTGCTGGGCAAGTGTGGAGCCATTGTTCCCTGTGATTGATATGAGTTTTACATTGAATCTCTTCAGGAAAGGAATCAGTCTTATGACCTCTTCTGTCTCTCCACTATTTGATATGGCTATTACCACATCCTCAGAGGTAACCATCCCAAGGTCACCGTGGCTTGCCTCTGCCGGGTGCATGAAGAATGCAGGTGTGCCTGTTGAGGCAAGGGTAGCAGCAATCTTTTTACCAATGAGACCAGACTTACCCATGCCTGTTACAACTACCCTTCCCCTGGAATTGAGTATTATCTCAGCTGCCTTTTCAAAAGAATGATCAAGCCTTTCCAGAAGGCCATAGATTGCCTCTGCCTCAATCCTCAGGACCCTCTTTGCTGTCTCTATTGTCTCGCTCATATAAAACGGTTTGAACCGTTGAAACAGTTTGAACTGTTTAAACAGTTTTTTTAATTGACTCCTCAATTACATCAAGAAACCTTTCCAGATTTTCCATGCTTATGCTCAGAGGTGGCATTATTACTATTATATTACCAAGAGGTCTTATAAAGACACCCCGCTCTCGTGCTTCATGGGCTACCTTCCAGCCGATCCTGTCAATATAACCAAATGCTTCCTTTGTTCTTTTATCCTTCACAAGTTCTATGCCTGCTATGAAACCACATTGCCTCACATCACCTACAAGGTCAAGTCCTTTGAGTTTTTCAAGCCTTTCAGAGAGGAATTTTATCTTTGGCTGAAGGTTTTCAAGAACCCTCTCTTTTTCAAATATATCAAGACTTGCAAGTGCAGCAGCACAGGCAAGCTGATTTCCTGTGTAGGAATGGCCGTGAAAAAAGGTCTTGAGGTCTTCAAACCTTCCAAGAAAGGCATTGAATATCTCCTCAGTTGCCATGGTAACACCCAGTGGAAGATAACCACCTGTGATTCCCTTTGAAAGACACATAATATCAGGTATCACCTCTTCGTGCTCAACAGCAAACATCCGGCCAGTCCTGCCAAAGCCAGTGGCTACTTCATCAGCAATCATAAGGACATTGTATTTTGTGCAGAGCTCCCTTACACCTTTAAGATAACCTGGGGGCTGGGTTATCATACCTCCAGCTGCCTGTATAAGAGGCTCAATTATGAGGCCAGCAATCTCTTTATGGTGTTTTGAGAGAATATCCTCAAGACTTCCAAGGCATTCCATGCCACATCCTGGGTAGCTTCTATCGAGTTCACATCTGTAGCAATACGTTGATGGTGCCCTGTAGGTCTTAAAAAGAAGTGGTTTAAAGGTGCTGTGAAAGATATCTATACCACCCACACTGACAGCTCCGAGGGTGTCGCCATGATAACCATTCTTCAAACATACAAAGGCAGTTCTTTCCTTTTCACCTTTGTGAAACCAGTACTGAAAGGCCATCTTTAAGGCAACCTCAACCGCTGTAGAGCCATCATCAGAATAAAAGACCTTTTTGAGACCCTGGGGTGCAAGATTTACAAGTCTTTCTGCAAGAAGTATTGATGGAACATTTGACATTCCAAGAAGGGTTGAGTGGGCAATGAGGTCAAGCTGGGCTTTTATGGCATCATTTATTTCTTTGCGATTGTGGCCATGGATGTTCACCCACAGAGAGGAAACACCATCAAGATACCACATGCCCTTTATGTCTTTTATAAAACAATCCCTTCCTTCAACAATAATAATGGGCTCGGTCTCGCTCCATTCCTTCATCTGCGTGAAGGGATGCCAGAGATAGAGTCTGTCAAGCTCAACGAGTCTGTTTATGTCCTCTAAGTTCATATTGTTAATCAATAATGCGTAATGGGTTGCCCTGTTGTCTTTGAGATGTCTTTTATTATATGATTGAAACAATAATGTTTGGGGTACAGAATACCTCAAACATTAGAAATTATTATATGTAATTTATCTACGAGTTTAAAAGAGGCGGAGCCTCTTTAAGGAGGTGTATTGATGAAATCACCACTTAAACCCGATGAGCTTTATAAGTGTTGCGATCCAAAGGTTTTTGATTTTGAGACCACTGATGAGCTGATACCTGTGGAGGGACCACTCGGTCAGGAAAGGGCAATCAATGCCATAGATTTCGGCTTGAGCCTTGAAAATACGGGCTTCAATATTTTTGTCCTCGGTGAGCATGGAACAGGAAAACTTACGAGTGTAAGGGAGCTGATAAATAAAAAGGCGGAGACCGAGCCAGTTCCACCAGACTGGTGTTATGTCTATAACTTTAAGAATCCTGACATGCCTCTTGCCTTATCCTTTTCTCCTGGCAGGGCTGTGCAGTTTCAGAAGGACATGGCTGACCTTATTAAGACCCTGAGGCAGGAGATACCAAAAATATTTGAATCAAAGGAATATGATAAGCAGAGGAATCACATTATAGAGGAATTCCAGAAGAAACAGAAGGAGCTATTCACAAGCATTGAAGAAGAGGCTGCCTCAAATGGCTTTGCCATAAGAAAATCTGTTTCAGGCCTTCTTATAGTGCCTGTAAAGAAAACAGGAGAGGCTTTAACAGAGGAAGAATTTGAGGCCCTTGATGATAAGACAAAAAAGAGGATAGAGGAGATAGGAAAGGCACTTCAGGAGAAGCTTGATGATGTTGTCAGGGCGGTCAAGGAGGCAGAGAAACTCCTCAAGGAGATGCTACAGAAACTTGAAAGAACCGCCGCCCTTGGAGCAGTCGGTCATCTGATGGATGAGATAAAAGAAAAATACAAGGACAATGAAAAGGTCCTTTCCTATCTGGAGGATGTTAAGGAAGATATCCTTGATCATCTTGATGACTTCAAGACTCAGGAAGAGCAGGCACCCCCTCTACCTTTTATGAGGATACCAAAGGTAGAGCCTGTCTTTACCAGGTATGAGGTTAATGTTATTGTTGATAACAGCTCTCAGAAAGGTGCTCCCTGTGTCTTTGAGCATAACCCAACCTATTACAACCTCTTTGGAAGGATAGAGCATAAGTTCCAGTACGGGATTGCAATAACAGATTTTTCCATGATAAAGGCAGGTTCACTTCATAAGGCAAACGGAGGCTATATTGTTATACATGCCCTTGACATCCTGAGAAATCTCTTTTCCTATGATGCCATTAAGAGGGCAATAAGGAATAAGGAGATAAAGATAGAAGATATATGGGAGCAATATAGACTTATCTCAACAACAACCCTGAAGCCAGAGGCAATACCCCTGAATGTGAAGGTAATACTTATAGGTCATCCATATCTTTATTATCTCCTTTATAGCTATGATGATGAATTCAAGGAACTCTTCAAGGTAAAGGCAGACTTTGACTCCAGAATGCCAAGGGATGAAGAGACCATTAAAAAATATGCTATGTTCATTGCATCAAGATGCAAGGCTGAAAAACTCCTGCCCTTTGACAGAACTGGTGTAGCCAGCGTGATTGAGTATGGCTCAAGGCTTGCAGGTCATCAGGATAAACTTTCTGCACTTTTTGGTCACATCGCAGACATATTGAGGGAGGCGAGCTTCTGGGCAAAGAAATCCGGAGAGCCAATCGTAAAGGCTGAACATGTGGAAAAGGCTATTGAAGAAAGACGATTCAGACATAACAGGATAGAAGAAAGGCTCAGAGAGGCAGTACTTGAAGATACGATAATTGTTGAGACAACTGGAGGAAAGGTGGGCCAGGTTAATGGTCTTGCTGTAATTGACCTTGGGGATTACAGCTTTGGAAAACCATCAAGGATAACAGCAAGAACCTATACTGGCAAGGCAGGGGTTGTGAACATAGAGCGTGAGACAAAGATGAGCGGAAGGATACATGAGAAGGCTATCCTCATACTCACAAATTATCTTGGTAGCCGTTACGCAATAAAAAAACCTATAAGCCTCTCAGCATCTATCACCTTTGAACAGCTTTATGAAATGGTTGAAGGTGACAGTGCTACCTGTGCAGAGTTCTATGCCCTTATAAGCAGCATAGCCGGGATCCCCCTCAAGCAATCCATAGCTGTTACTGGTTCAATGGATCAGAACGGAGAGGTTCAGCCCATTGGTGGTGTAAATGAAAAGATAGAGGGATTCTTTGATGTCTGTAAGGAGAGGGGGCTTGATGGTTCCCACGGAGTGATAATACCCAGGAGAAACCTGAAACACCTGATGCTCAGAAAGGATGTAGTTGAGGCAGTAAAGGATGGAAGATTTTCTATTTATCCAATTGACAGGGTGGAAGAAGGTCTTGAGATACTTACAGGCATGTCTGCTGGTGAGCTCAGGGAGGATGGTACCTATCCTGAAGGCACAGTTAATTATTATGTAATGAAAAGACTTACAGAGATATCAGAGGCCTTAAAGGAAAAAAAGGAAGAAAAGGAGGCTAAAGATAAAGAAAATAAAGAATAAACCCTGGTGGCGAAATACAGGGGTCACAAAAAATCTTTAGATTTTTTGGATGCTTCAGCAGTTGGGTTCAAAATTGTACTTCCTCTTTGCTAATCTATTAGGCCTCCTGGCTGTTTCTTTTATCCTTTTTTTAACTATTCTGCCTGAAAGGTTTTCTCTTAAACTGGCAGAATCAGCAGGCGTGCTCCTTTATTATCTCTGGAGATCCAGAAGAAAGATAGCTATTAATGCTGTAAGGGAAACCTCTCAATTTGTTGAGCTTAAAACTTCCCTTAAAGAAGCCGGGATTGTAAAAAGTATGTTCAAACATCTCGGTAGGTCCTTTGCAGAGATTGTAAGGCTTTATGGAGGCGACAGGCGCATCCTCCAGAGGATTACTTTTAAAGGCCTTGAGAATTTTCACAGGGCAAAGGAATCAGGCAGGGGCATAATCTTTCTTACAGGCCATTGTGGAAACTGGGAGCTTATGGCAGTAGCATTTGGTATGACAGTGGAGCCAATAGGTGTAGTGGCAAGGCCTTTAAATAACAGGGCATTGAATGGAGTTGTTGAAAAGATACGGAGCCTGTACGGAAACCGGGTTATATATAAAAAGGGTGCTATCAGAGAGATGCTCAAACTTTTAAGAGAAAACAGGGCGGTTGGTATATTGATGGATCAGAGTGTCCTGCGGCAGGAGGGCCTATTGATAGATTTTCTTGGAAGGCCTGCCTGGACATCAAGGATGCCAGCCATGATCGCCAGAAAGACAGGGGCAAAGGTCCTTCCAGCCTTTATTAAAAGGCAGGGAGATGGGCACCTTATTGAAATAGGAAAGGAGCTCGAGCTTACAGGTGATGAGATAGAGGATACAAGAAGATTGTCTTCCTGTATAGAAAACTATATTATTGAAAATCCTGAAGAATGGCTCTGGATACACAGGAGATGGAAACAAAGGAATTGAAGGATTCCAAAAAGTGGCTATTAAAAATGCGGGTTGCTTTAAAGACATTCCAGATTGAGAGTGGTCATACATAATAGTTGAGGAAGCTTGTCCTCCCATCCTTCCTTAACCGGATTTTAAAATCTCTATGCCATCGGATTCCATATTTTGGGGCCTTGGTAATGTCAAGACTTCTCGGGTAAATTCATCTAAGGGTTTTATCCTTTTTTGCTCATTTAAATGGCTCATTACTGCGTAGAGTATCGTTAATTACGGATGTGAAAATTACCTTGACGTAAGGATTTAATATATAATAGAGGCATGAAAAGAAGTGATATGCAGGTGTGAATGTGTTTTTTTAAATGGTGGGCTACTTTGTAGCCCAGATAATAGAAACGAAGCAAAGGAGTAAGACCATGAGTGCTACAAGATGGTTTATAGGATTATTTTTAGCCACATTATTAATAGCTGGATGCGGTGGAGGCGGAGGCGGAAGTGCAGGTGGAGGCGGGTTAACTCCACCAACCCCTCCGTCTGGCTCATTGGATACAAGCTTTGACGGAGACGGCAAGGTAACTACACCTATTGGAAGTGGTGATGATGTAGCCAATGCCATAGCCATTCAGGGTGATGGTAAGATAGTGGTTGCAGGGTATTCATCGAATGGCACTAATTTGGACTTTACCATTGTTAGGTATAATACAGACGGCTTATTGGATACAAGCTTTGGCAGTGGCGGCAAGGTAACTACAGATTTTGGAAATGATGATGCTGCCTATGCCATGGCCATTCAGGGTGATGGTAAGATAGTGGTTGCAGGGTATTCATCGAATGGCACTAATTTGGACTTTACCATTGTTAGGTATAATACAGACGGCTCATTGGATACAAGCTTTGACGGAGACGGCAAGGTAACTACAGATATTGGAATTGGAAGTTATGATTTTGCCAATACCATAGCCATTCAGGGTGATGGTAAGATAGTGGTTGCAGGGTATTCATCGAATGGCAGTAATAATGACTTTGCCATTGTTAGGTATAATACAGACGGCTCATTAGATACAAGCTTTGGCAGTGACGGCAAGGTAACTACACCTATTGGAAGTGGTGATGATGAAGCCTATGCCATAGCCATTCAGGGTGATGGTAAGATAGTGGTTGCAGGGTATTCATCGAATGGCAGTAATAATGACTTTGCCATTGTTAGGTATAATGCAGACGGCTCATTGGATACAAGCTTTGGCACTGGCGGCAAGGTAACTACAGATTTTGGGGGTGATGATGCTGCTGCCTATGCCATAGCCATTCAGGGTGATGGTAAGATAGTGGTTGCAGGGTATTCATGGAATGGTAGTAATAATGACTTTGCCATTGCGAGGTACTGGCCATAAAAAATAATAGGTAGGTCTTTAATCCTGCCTTCTTTAAAAAGGGGAGGGGTTGGTTTTTCTACCCCTTCCCTTTTTAAAAGTTTAACCTTCATCTTTGTCCTTCCTTGGAATCTTCTTAAACTGTTATTAGAAGAAGTTTAAGAGCCTGTCTTATCTGGCCTTCTATCTGTTTGCTATTAACTATAAAAATCTGTCAAAATATTTAAATGAGAAAAAAGGATATATTGCTCAGCATTGCTGGATTGTTTTTTGTCATTATTATTTATCTTGCTTTTCAATTATTTGTTCCAGCAAGAAGAGAACCTGAGAAACTTGAGGTCTTCATTCCCAGGGGAATGAGCTTCAGACAGGTTGTGAATCTTCTTTATGAAAAGAGGCTTTTGAGGGATAGAAACCTCTTTATTATCCTTGGAAGGCTTTCCGGTCTTGACAGGTCCCTGAGATATGGTTATTACGAATTCCTTGGTGGTGTAAGCCCTGTAGCTGTCTTCCAGAAACTGCTGAGGGGAGAGATAGAAGAATACGAGATTCAGATTATAGAGGGTCACACACTTGCTGATGTTGCACAGATTCTTGAAGAAAAAGGCATAGTTGAAAAGGAAAGGTTTTTTAAACTTGTGAAGGACAGGGGTCTTCTCAGGGAGCTTTCTGTAGATGCACCCTCTCTTGAGGGATATCTTTTCCCTACAAAATATAAGATTCCAAAAGGCACTGATGTAGTGGATATTATAAGATTTATGGTTAATACCACAAGAAGACTCATAGGCCCTTTTATAGAAAGGGCAGAGGAGATCGGGTTTACAGAGAATCAGCTTCTCACCCTTGCCTCTATAATTGAAAAAGAGGCAAGGGTTGATTATGAAAGACCCTTAATTTCAGCTGTTTATCATAATAGACTCAAGCGAGGAATGAAGCTCCAGGCAGATCCTACAACTATATATGACCTTAAAGGCACAAAGAAACTTGTTACCAGAAAGGACCTCTTAAAAAAATCAAAATATAATACCTATATTCACAGGGGGCTTCCACCGGGACCGATTGCAGCACCAGGACTTAAGTCAGTTGTAGCTGCAGTGAATCCAGCTGATGTCAATTATCTTTACTTTGTCTCAAATAACGACGGCACACATAATTTTTCTGAAAGATTTGATGAGCACAGACAGGCTGTTCAGGAATATGTAAAAAAGAAAAGACAGGCAAGACAGCAGAGGCAGGCTGTACAATGATAAACAGAAAAAAGACCAGAAGGATTTATCTTGGCAATGTGGCCATAGGAGACGGCGCACCTGTATCCATTCAGTCAATGACAAAGACAGACACAAGGGATGTCCTTGCAACAATAAATCAGATAAAGGAGCTCGCTGTTCAGGGATGCCAGATTATAAGACTTGCTATCCCTGATATGGAGGCAGCAGTTGCACTTGGCAGGATTAAGGCTGAAAGCCCTATTCCTGTTATTGCTGATATACACTTTGACTACAGGCTTGCCCTTGAGGCAATAAAACAAGGGGTGGATGGCCTGAGGATTAATCCAGGGAATATCGGTGCAAAGTGGAAGATAAAAGAGGTTGTGAAAGCTGCCTCTGAAAGGCGGATTCCTATCAGGATTGGTGTGAATGCAGGCAGTCTTGAGAGAGACCTTCTTGAAAAATACGGTCACCCCACAGCAGAGGCCCTTGTGGAAAGTGCAAGGAGAAATATTGAACTCCTTGAAGAACTTAACTACAAGGAAATAAAGGTTTCTCTTAAATCATCAGGGGTGATGGAGACAGTGCAGGCATACAGGCTTTTTTCAGAAAGATTTGATTATCCCTTACATGTTGGCATATCAGAGGCAGGCCCGCCACCTCAGGGGATTGTGAAGAGTGCAATTGGCATAGGGATCCTTCTTTCTGAAGGTATAGGCGATACCATAAGGGTATCACTTACATCTGAACCAGCTCTTGAGGTAAAGGTAGCTCAATGGATTCTCAGGGCCCTTGGTCTCACAGAAGGGCCTGAGCTTATCTCCTGTCCCACCTGTGGAAGGTGCACGATAGATATAATAAAATTAGCAAATGAGGTCTCAGCTCGGCTATCTTCCATTAAAGAGAGTGTAACTGTTGCTGTAATGGGATGTCCTGTAAATGGGCCAGGTGAGGCAAGGGAGGCTGATTTTGGTGTAGCTGGTGGAAGGGGCAAGGGCGTACTCTTTAAAAAGGGCAGGGTTATCAGGGAGGTTTCAGAGGACAGGATAGTGGAAAGCCTTATTGAACTCATAGATGAAGAGTTAAAGCGTGATGAGTTATGAGTTAATTAACTCATTATCCATTACGCCATCACACATTACGAACTCATTACGCATCACGGATTACGAATAAAATGAAGATTATAAAGACTATTAAAGAGATGCAGGAGCTTTCAAGGAGTCTTATCCTTCAGGGTAAGAAGCTCGGCTTTGTGCCAACAATGGGAGCCCTTCACGAGGGCCATCTCAGTCTTGTAAGGCAGGCAAGAAAGGACAATGATGTTGTTATTGTGAGCATATTTGTGAATCCCATTCAATTTGGACCGCATGAGGATTTTGCTCGCTACCCAAGGGACCTTGAGGGTGACAGTGAAAAACTCAAAAATGAATCAGTAGATATCCTTTTTTATCCTGACATGAAGGAAATGTATCCAGAGGGATATAAAAC
>JBDOIG010000151.1:0-1342 GCA_041082235.1 Thermodesulfovibrionales bacterium
TATGGGATAGATGCTACAGAGGACAAGAATCTCCTTGAGAGCTATCTATTACAGAACAATGGCACTGCCATCAGGCAGAAGCTTGAGGAATATAAGAAGTGGTGGGCTGTAAACAAAGCAAATCCGATAAATCTTTAGGAGACAGTAGACAGAGAAGAGAAATGAGAAGAGTCTTATTCATAATCGCATTAGTTATAATTTTATTTTCTTCAAGCTGGGCAAGTATACCTGCAAATAAATCTTTTAAAAATGGAGACCTTACAAAGGGGGGCTTCATCATATCCAATCGTCTGGCCGTTGAACTGAAGGATAATCCTGCTGGAGTAGACCTGAGCAACATAGCAGTTCTTTATGGAGGGATAGGGAACATAATAGAGATAGATATAGATGGAGCGAAGAAAGAATTGCCAATAGAGCCTTTGGGTATAATTGTAATAGCCATAGATGGCTTAAGGCAGGATGTGCTGTATGACAGCACAGAGGCATCCTATTCTGACCCTCAAGGGTGCGGAGGTGGGGGCTGCAATATACCGATTGATGCAACACACCTTCCTGGGCTATATCAGATACTTAAAGAAGATAGGACCATAAAGCTCAGGGATATAACAGCCATATTTCCGAGCATCACCCTTGCAAGCTGGGCATCTATATTTACAGGAAAACTTCCCAATGAGACAGGGATTACAGGGAATGAATTTTTTGCGAGGGATTTGACTATGAGGGTACCTTCAAGATACAACAAGCCATCTGGGATAGTGAGTTTTGCCAGTGGTGCATTTAAAGGATATGATGATATACTTCCAACGTCAGATGATTTCTTTATACCCTATCAGTCCGATTGGAAACAAGAAGTGGATTCACTCTACTTGATAGACAGAGAGTCAAGAAAACCACGGTCACCTCAAAATGACTGTAGAATCCTTATGGCAGATACTTTATTTGAGAAAATAACTGGCACAAGATGTAGGACAGGAGAAACTGGCATGTCAGAAGTTATGCGCTATTTTAATGAAAGGGGTGGCGATCCAGTGGTAATAGCGAATCAGCATTATGCAAGGGGTGGATACTGGCTTACATGGGATATACCATGGGGGGACATCTTTGGAGGGACATCAAAGATAATGGATAGTTCTGGATGGGACAAGCTTAATGACTATCTAAGTGGGAAGTATAAGGGTGGGCTATTTAACTTAGGAGGCAGGAACAAGGTACCCTTTTCAGCCCTTACAGTATGGTATCTACCTGGGCTTGACCATGAGGCACATGAGAAGGGGATGAGTGTTTATAAGGATTATTTCATAAATAATACGGATATGTATATAAAGGAAATGGTTGACAGACT
>JBDOIG010000238.1:0-7694 GCA_041082235.1 Thermodesulfovibrionales bacterium
TATGAAGGCAACAATGCTTAAAAGGGCATTAATATAAGGTGAAGATGATATCTTGAGTGATTCAATCAATCCTGTCATAAGACCTCCCTATATCACCATATCAATATGCCAGCATAGCCCACAACCTGGTCATAATCTCCGCTTACCTCTCCTGAGGTCATATATTTTACAAGCCTTGCCTGCTTTGCACCGAGCCTTCTGGATGCAAAAAGAGCAGTTGTTGCAGGTATATAACCACACATGGAGATCTTTTCCTCCCTCACAATGTGATAAAGTCCCTCAGGATCCAGGCTCAATATCCTGTCAATAGCCTTTTTATCCTTCTGCCTTGCAGTACTGTCTGAGACATAATGGCTCATGTCACTGGATGCAACAATAACTGAGTTCAGTTTCAGAGCATTGACAACCTCTCCTATAACCTCACCAAGGCTCCTGCATTCATCAAGTGCAAGTGGACCAAGCACGAGAGGCACTATCTCGGGATTTTCTCTTCCTTCCTGATGTGCCCTGCAGGCTATAAAGGGAAGCTGCACCTCAAGGGAATGTTCAAAAAGGTGTGCCTTCGTGTCAGGGCTCACAAGGTCCGTCCTGCTTATTATCTCACGGGCGACATCTGGATTTATCATGAACCTTCCAGTGGGGATTATCCACTCACCCTCAGACATTATGGAGGCAACAGGACCAAGCCCTGTATGGTTTGGACCAAGAAGGATGAAGATATCAGGCATACTTATGTGAGAATAGACAGCACCAGCAACATAACCCGAATACATAAGACCTGCATGTGGAGCCACAGCACTCAGGACATTCTGAGGAGTGGCCTTTAACATCATGGACTCCACCATGGAGTTTAACCTTGATGGACTATCAGGATAGAACTGACCTGAAACTGCAGGAGGCCGTACCATCAGAAATCCTCCTCTCCTTCTCCAACAATTGTCCTGTCAGTAAATGGGAAAAACCTGGTGCAATGGGAAAGAAATGTTAGCTTTACAGTCACACCTGCTGGCCCGTTCCTCTGCTTTGCTATATTTACCTCAGCAATGCCCTTTTCCGGTGAATTTTTATTATATTGATCATCCCTGTACAGGAAAAGTATAACATCAGCATCCTGTTCAATAGCACCGGATTCCCTGAGGTCTGCAAGTGTTGGTCTTTTGTCAATCCTCTGTTCAACAGCCCTGTTTAACTGGCTCAGCGCAATAACAGGGACATCCAGTTCCTTTGCAAGTGCCTTGAGACCCCGTGATATCTCGGAGATTTCCTGTTCTCTTCTCTCAAAATTCCCCCTGCCACGCATGAGCTGTAGATAATCAACAATTATGAGACTCAAGCCCCTTTCCATCTTGAGTCTTCTTGCCTTTGCCCTCATCTCTAATACAGTTGTATCAGAGGCATCATCTATAAATATAGGTGCCTCGGCAAGCCTTCCTGCTGCAGAAGTAAGCCTGTGCCAGTCTTCCTTTCTTATCATGCCCTTTTTAAGATGGGAAGAGTCAACCATTGCCTCTGAGCAGAGTAGCCTGAAGGCAATCTGCTGATTGGACATCTCAAGGCTGAATATAGCCACAGGTACCCTCAGATCAACTCCTATATGCCTCGCAATATTTAGGCCAAAGGCTGTCTTTCCCATAGAGGGTCTGCCACCTATGATTATGAGGTCTCCATTCTGAAAACCAGAGGTATATTCATCAAGATCTTTAAAACCAGAAGGTATCCCGGTTATTGCCTCCTTTCTATCATAAAGTCTTTCAATGGTGGAGAATGTATCAGCCATGAGGCTCTTCAAAGACACAAAAGAACCCCTCACCTTTTTTGCTGATATATCAAAGATCACCTTCTCGGCAAAATCAACAAGCTCATCAGGGTCAGAGGGGTCATCAAAGACCCTTTTTACAATCTCTGTTCCCGAGCGTATAAGCCCCCTCAGAATCGCCTTTTCTTTTACAATCTTTGCATGCTGACGGATATTTGCAGAGGTGGGTACTGCTGTGGCAAGCAATGCCATGTACTGCTCTCCGCCAACCTCGTCAAGAAGACCTGTTGACCTCAGATAGTCTGTAAGGGTTATAAGGTCAATAGGCTCATGCCTGTCAAATAGCTCTATCATGGCATTGAATATCTTTCTGTGATTATCCTTGTAAAAATCAGAGGGCTCAAGGATCTCAAGGACACTTGAGATGGCCTCATTATCAATAAGTATTGAGCCAAGGACTGATTGTTCTGCCTCTATATTCTGAGGAAGAACCTTATCATAGGAGACATCAATCTTCATTAACAATCCTCAATGTGAATTCTGAGGTTATGTCATGAGGAAGCTTCACAGGTATACTGTATTCGCCTGTTCTCTTAATTGGCTCCTGAAGGATGATCTTCTTTCTGTCAAGCTCTATCCCCTCCCTTTTCAGTGCCTCGCTTATGTCCATGGTTGTTATTGATCCAAAGAGTTTACCCTCCTCGCCTGCCTTTGCCTTTATGGTGAGGCTTATACTCTTTAATCGCTCCGCAAACTCCTTTGTTGCAGACCTCTCCTTCTCTATGCTCTCAAGGAGCCTCTTTTTCTGAAGCTCAAAGGCCTTTATATTCTTTTCATCAGCAATCAAGGCTATGCCTTTAGGAATAAGATAATTCCTTGCATATCCATCAGAGACATTAACTATCTCCCCTGCCTTTCCAAGAGATTTTACATCTTCCTTGAGAATTACCTTCATGTAACACCTCCCTTTTCATCTATCAATAGATTAACCTTTTCAGACTTAAATATATCAATTTTAAGAATATTTTTCATGAAGTTAAAAATCTTCCTTCTTCTCTCAGGGCTCACATCTGGATAAAAGACAGGATTTCCAACCACTGCTGCCCTGAAGGCATAAAAGGGCTGTACCACCTGAAGGAGTTCCATATCTCCAGTAAGCTTTATATATTCATTGTAAAATAATTCAAGGGCATCAGTATAGGGCCTTTTTATAGTTCCATGATATCTTATTGAAAAAAATATATAATTGATCGTAAGGCCTGTAATATCATCAGCAGCCTCACCCCAGAGGCCCCTTGATCTATCAAGGAGTCTGAAATCTCCATCCTTAAACCATATATTGCCAGGGTGAAAATCACCATGTATCTGGCAGAGCCTGGAGAGCTTATTTCTTAATTTATATCTCCATCTTATAGTAAGCTCCTCTGTTTGCTGCATCTCCTCCAGTGAGAGTGTTCCATCAGGATAGGTATCAAAGACTCCCATCAGGCATTCTCCATGGCCTATGGTGTCCCTTAATTTCCTTAAATATAAAGACCTCCTCAAAGATTGAGGCATCTCAGGCCTCACTGAATGTATCCGGGCAAGGTATCCTGCCATTGCCCTGATCTTATAAATATCATCTTCATCAAGTGAGTCCTTTGCCTTCATCTCTTCAAGGTCAGAGAAGTAATTTATACCTTCTGCCTCCTCCATAAGCAAGAAGTATTCCACTCCATCCCTGATGGAGAGGAGGGTTCTATCCTTCCTTAATTGAAGGACATCTATTGCCTTTATATGACCTGGAAGCTGGTTATAGCTATCATAGGCAAGTAAGAATACACCTGCCCTGTCAGAGGGATAATCATGTCCAAGGTCATGGGGCACAAGGTCCTTAAGGACATATCTCTTAATTCCAGAGGAATCCTCTATCTTTAATAAAAAACCCTCACCGTGGACACCGCTTCCGAGTCTCCTGAATTCAAGGACTTCTGCATGCAAGTTTTTTCTTACATATTCCTTTATGGTCTCAATATCAATCATTTATACTCATCTCTTCAGAATTTGACTTAAGTCTTTCAAGGATTAACTCTGCAGTCCTGACACCTATGCCTGGAACCCTCTTATGTATCTCTTCAGCGGTTGCCTTTCTTATATTATCAAGGCTCCCAAAGGCCCTGAGAAGCTCAAGTCTTCTTTTCGGACCGATCCCTGGTATTTCCTCAAGTCTTGATTCACTGAGCCTTCTGTCCCTTATCTTTCTATGATACATTATAGCAAATCTGTGAACCTCATCCCTTATCCTTCTAAGAAGAAGTCCTGCCTCCTCTTCAGGTCCCTTGAGGGCTTCAAGATTGATAACATCTCCACTCAATAAAAAGACCCTGTCAGGATCCTTGGCTATTGATATTAAAAAAGGTGGTTTATTTAAGATTTCTCTTTTTTGCTCCACTATCCTTTTAAGGACTTCAAGCTGCCCCTGACCACCATCCACCATGAGGATATCAGGGATCTCTCCACCCAGATTATCTATAACCCGTCCTATTACCTCCTCAAGCATTCCATAATCATTTATTCCTTCTTCATATCTCACCCTCACATGTCTGTATTTATCTTTTAAAAAATGGTCCGACTGCCACCATACAAATCCTCCTGTTGATTCCTTCCCAAAGGTTGTGGATATATCAAAGGCACCGATGCTTTCAGGGACAGAAGGAAGACCAAGAATTTCTTTCAAAAGTTCAAGGACTCTTTCTGATTTTATTGTCTTCTCATCAAAATATACCCTTGCATTCTCCATGGCCATGCTGAACAGGTCCTCTTCATCCTTATCCCCTGGCCTTTTTATCTTCACCTCTTCCCCTCTCTTCTCAGATAACCACCTTTCAAGCATCTCTTTATTGTCAGGCTCTTCAGGTAAAATTATGATGTGGGGTGGTATTATCTCCTTTGAATAAAAGACCTCAAGGAATTCCTCAAGGAGTTCCGGGAGGGGAATATGTTTTTTTATAAAAAATTCCTTTTTACCAATAATCAATCCATTTCTCAAAAAGAGCATGGCGATACTGAAACCGCCCTGGACTTCATAAACTCCAACAATATCTATCTCCTCTTCTTTCATTGTGACAGCCCTCTGGGTCTCCCACAGCCTCTTTAAGGCATTTATCCTGTCGCGGACCTTTGCTGCCTCCTCATATCGCATCTCTTCTGAATATTTATTCATTTTTTCTTCAAGGCCCTGAAGAAGGCCCCTTCTCTGACCTTTAAGAAAGAGTATTACTTCTGAAAGGGCCTTTTTATAGTCTTCCTCAGAGACAAGGTCTGCGCAGGGGCCGGGACATCTCCCCATCTGATACTGGATACAGGGCTTCATGGGTTTGTCAAGTTTATATTTACAGGGTCTTATATTAAAATTTCTTCTTATAAATGAAAGGGCCTCCCACATCACACCTGCAGGGACATAGGGACCAAAATATAATGAGCCATCATGCTTGATCCTTCTTGCTACCTCCAGATGGGGAAACCTCTCATTCATCACAATCTTTATATAGGGATAATTTTTGTCATCCCTGAGAATCACATTGTATCTTGGCTTATACTGTTTTATTAAATTTGCCTCAAGGATAAGCGCCTCTACTTCATTCCGGGTGATAATAAAGGATATCTCTTCAACCTCTTCCATGAGTCTTGATTTTCTGATATCAAGTTCTTCTTGAAAGTAATACCTGAGCCTCTGTCTGAGGTCCTTTGCCTTGCCAACATAAAGTGCCTTCCCTGTCTTTGACTTCATGATATACACACCTGGGAGTTCAGGCACCTTAGCAATGTCTGCCTGCCCCGTGATGGGTAATTCGTAATGGATAACTGAAAGGTTGTTGCCTTCTTTCACTTTCACTTTATCTTTATCTTTCACTTTTTCAACCTCTCTATATCTGCACCAATAGCCTGAAGTTTCAGCTCCATCCTTTCATATCCCCTGTCAAGATGGTATACCCTGTCAATAACCGTCTCTCCCTTTGCCCTCAGACCTGCAATAACAAGGCTTGCAGAGGCCCTGAGGTCTGAGCTCATCACTGGAGCGCCCCTTAATTCCTTTACACCCTTCACAGTAGCAACAGGTCCCTCTGTGACAATATCAGCTCCCATCCTTCTTAACTCTCCTACATGCATGAATCTGTTTTCAAATATGGTTTCACGAATAATACTTGTTCCTTCAGCTACAGACATAAGTGCCATGAACTGGGCCTGCACATCTGTTGGAAAACCTGGATAGGGCATGGTCTTTATGTTCACTGATTTAATACTCTCAGGTCCTCTTACATGAAGGGTATCCCTTTCTTCTATTATCTCAATACCAGCATCTTTTAACTTTGCTATTACAGATTCAAGATGTTCCGGTACAGCATTTTTAATTGTTATATCTCCTCCTGTTATTCCTGCAATGCATAGAAAGGTAGCTGCCTCTATCCTGTCAGGTATAACCCTATAGCCACTTAAAGGCTTGAGCTCTCTCACACCGTCCACCTCTATTATCTCTGTGCCTGCACCCTTAATTCTGGCTCCCATCTCAATAAGGGCATGCGCAAGATCCACGACCTCTGGCTCCTTTGCTGCATTCTCAATAATCGTGAGTCCTTCAGCCAGAGATGCTGCCATGAGAATATTCTCTGTACCTGTAACTGTAGGAACATCAAAATAAATCCTTGCACCTTTGAGCCTTCCAGATCTTGTCGCAGTTATATAACCCTCTTCAAGAACCATCTCAGCTCCCATGAGCCTCAGGCCTTCTATGTGAAGATTAATAGGCCTTGAACCTATGGCACAACCACCTGGCAAAGAGACCTTTGCCCTTCCATATCTTGCAAGGAGCGGGCCGAGAACGAGTACAGATGCCCTCATGGTCTTTACAAGTTCATAGGGTGCTTCAAGGAAAGAAATATTTCTGGAATCTATCTCCAGCGTATCTTCATTAAAAGAGACCTCTGCTCCAAAGGTCTGGAGCAAGCGGGACATGGTGCGGATATCCCTGAGGTCTGGCACACCAGTTATGCTGTGTCTGGAGGGGCAGAGAAGTGTTGCAGCCATAAGCGGAAGGGATGCATTCTTTGCTCCGCTAATAAAGACCGTGCCTGAAAGCCTTTTACCACCTCTTATGAGAAATTTATCCATGGAAACTCCTTTGAGGGACTTCGTCCAAGGCTGAAGGCTGAAGACTGAAGGCTGAAGATCGAAGGGCAAAGCCCCTCAAACTCCCTTTCTACAGCCTATAGCCTAAATTATATTATAACCCCCTTAAAGCTTTTAAGGAATAGATGCTAAAACAGCCTTAAATTAAAGAAAGGTAGGGGCTTCATGAATTGCCCCTACCTAACTGGAGGCAATAGCCTGCAAATATTTAAAAATAAAAATTTAGAAGGATTTCCGCCTCAGTCCAATACTCTGAATAGGATTTAACCCTTGTTAAATTAATTCTAAGTCCAATGTCCTTTGTTATTGTATAATTCTGCTGGATAGAACCAGAATATAATTTATTTCTATCACCAAGTTCATAAAACATTGCCTTCCCTGATATCTTAACCTTCCATCTGTCTGTTATATTCTTAAGAATACCTGCTGAGAATCCTATCCCTGCTGAATAATCTGTATCAAGCCTTTTACTGAACCTGAGTTCTGATTCTGCAAAACCAAAATAAATGCCAGCTATTTTGTTTTCTTTAGCAAGGCCAAAGCCTGGATTTATAAGATATAAAAGATGTTCCTTACCGTCCTGAAGGACTTCTCTTCTGATGCCAGTATAGATCTTCCACGAAACAGGTTTAAAAAATTCATCCCTTGTACCAATGGATACAATATTTATAATATCAAGACCCTGTAACTGGACTTTCTCTTTTTCAAAATAATACCTGAATTCAAGATTACCGAATACTATCTCTGAACCTCTATGAAAGCCTTCATCAGG
>JBDOIG010000243.1:0-7758 GCA_041082235.1 Thermodesulfovibrionales bacterium
ATACTGTAAACAGGCACTATCTCAAAGCCCTTTATCCAGGGCTGTATAATGTAGAAGTCCTTTTTGTGCCAGAAGGGGATTACAGGAGAGTCCTTCATTATTAATCTTTCAGCCCTTTCATAAAATAGAGACCTTCTTTTTTTATCAAGTTCTTTACTGCCAGCCTCAATGAGCCTGTCAACCTCTCTGTTTTTATACATTGTGCGGTTGCCCTTTGCCCCAATATTGGATGAATGAAAGAGAGGAAAGAGAAAATTTTCTGCATCAGGATAATCTGCCCACCAGCTGAGCCAGAAGAGATGCTCCTCTCCCTTTATCAATGCCTCTTTATAGGCGCTCCATTCAAGCTGTCTTATCTTTATATTCAGCCCTGCCTTTCTAAGGTATTCCTGTATTACCTCTGCAATATCAATGACCTCCTGGTCCTGGGTAACATAAAACAAAAGGGACTCACCATTATAATCAGAGTTTTTTATAAGCTCCCTTGCCTTTTGAGGGTTATAATCAGGACTATCCGTGACCTTCCATGTCCTTAATTGTGGAGGTATAATCCCATCAGCAATTATGCCTCTTTTTTCATAAATAGTATCAAGTATCTTATGCCTGTCAATTGCATATCCTATTGCCTGCCTCATCGCTGGATTGTCAAAAGGAGGCCTTGAGCAGTTCAGGCCGAGATAATAGATATTGAGCCCTGCCCGAGAACGAATCCAGGTATTTTTTCCCTTATCCTGCACATATTTCTTTATTGCTGATGCCGGCAGGTTGAGGACATCTATGTTTGAGAGCTCAAACTCAGTGATGGCTGTGAGGTCCTCGGGTATTATCCTGTAGATAATTCTCTTTACCTGAGGAGTTCCCTCAAAATAGTCTTTTCTGCTTTCAAGGACTATCTCATTATTGTGAATCCATCTTTTTAATATATAAGGTCCTGTGCCAGAAGGGTTAGTTGAGAAGTCCGGCCTTGAGGCTTCCTCTTCAGGGACGACATAGGCTGCTGTCATGGTGAGAAGACCAAGGAATGGTGAGAAGGGCTCTTTAAGCCTGAGTCTTAAAATCCTCTCTCCGAGAACCTTTATGCCCCTTACTTCCTTTAGCCTTCCTTTCATGTAGTCTTCTGCACCTTCTATCCTTTGAAGCACCCATGTAACCGGAGACCTGAACCCGGGTGAGAGGACCCTTTCAAAGGAATACTTGAAATCCCTTGCAGTGACCTCCCTTCCATTAGTAAACCTCACGCCTTTTTTTAAATAAAATGTGTATGTCCTTCCATCATCTGACACAGTCCATCTCTCAGCAATGTCAGGCACAATCTGTAGATTCCCGTCAAGTCTTACTAGTCCGTTAAAGAGCTTTGCTGCAATGGTGGCACCACTTACATCCACTATAAGCCCAGGGTCGAGGGTTGTTGGATTTGAATTGACTCTGAAATAGATAGTCCCTTCCTGCCTGTTGTCTGACGAGCAGGCAACAATCGAGGAACAGAGCAACAGAGCAACAGAGCAGTAGAGCAGTATAAATAGAGCAGTAGAGCAGTAGGCCAGCAGTTTTTGGTGAATTGGTGAATTGGAATTTATCTTCACCTCTTTACCTGTTAACCTCTTCACCTTTTCCCTGTTCCATTTTTCTGAATATCTCAATAACTGCAATAAACAGGGCAACAACAAGTGGACCTGCTATGAGTCCAATAAGCCCGAATTCCTTAATCCCTCCGAGGACGCTGAAGAAGAGGACGATTGTTGGCATCTTTGTCCTTGAACCGATAATTATGGGTTTAAGGACATTGTCTATGGTGCTTATTCCAAAGGCACCTATGGCTGTGAGAATAAAGCCTTTAAGGACAGAACCTGTGAGGAAGAGATACAGGGCTGCGGGTCCCCATACTGAAAAGGCCCCAAGAAGCGGAATAAAGGAGGCGATGGCTATTGCACTCCCCCATACCACCGGCGTCGGTACGCCAAGAATCCAGAAGGAGATTCCTCCTATCAGTGCCTGAAGAAGTGCAACAACAACTCCACCATATATGGTTGATACAATTATGTCCCTGACAAGGCAGGTGAGTCTTTTTTTTTCATATTCAGAGAAGGGCAGGTATTCAAGTAGTGTGTTTAGATAAACAGGTCCTCCCATAAGAAAGAAAAAGAGGGTAAATATCATAAGGATGAAGTTAATGGCAAAGCCAAGGATATTTGTGATGCCCTGGGTAATATTGTTTAGGATTGACTTGCTTACAGAGGTTATGCTTTCTATTACCTCTGTGGTTATTTTTTCCTCGGTAATACCAAAATTTTCCTCAAGATAGTGCAATATATTTGATACCTTTGGATGGCTCAACAGGCCTTTCAGCTGCATGAGCCTTTCTTCTGTAAGAAGCTTTGATAGCTCACTGAGTTCAGTAGCAAGGAGGATGCCAAAGTAGGTAAAGGGCCCCAGTATAAAGGCAATGACGATCAGGACTGTCAGGAGTGCTGAAATATAATCCCTCTTAAAATATCTTAAAAGCAGTGAGTAAAGGGGAAAAAATATGATTGTGGTGACAACAGCCCAGATAATGGAGGTGAGAAACGGATTTATGATCCTGAATAATAAATATCCAAGCAAGATAACAAGAAATAGGACGGTAATAAAATAAAATCTATTTATCTTCATGAAGACCTCCCTCCCAAAAAGTTTTAATTTTTTGGGCCCCTCTACTTGATGAAAGGCTTACGAAGTTCTCAAATATACTTTTTGATAAGGCGTCCTCCATCCTCTCAGGATGCCACTGTATTCCGAAGAGATTCGGATACTCCTTATGGGTGATCGCCTCTACTATACCATCCTTTTTTGAAATCCCTATCTCAATTATATCTTTTCCTTTTTCCTTAATTGCCTGATGATGGGAGGAATTGACAGTATGATTCCCTGAGGGTATGAGCCTGTTTTCTCTGATTTTAACCTCGTGGAACCCTTTTCTGTGTCCTTTAATGTCCTGGTAGAGAGAGCCTCTACAGAATACATTTATAAGTTGCATTCCATAACAAATACCGAGGACGGGTTTTTTAGATTCAATGAATTCCTTTAATATCCTGAATTCAAATTCTATCCTCCTTTTATCAACAGGCCTCAGATTCTCTGCCTCAGGTCTTTCTCCATAATATTCTGGTGGTATATCACCACCACCTGATATGAGCAACCCATCAATAAGGTCTATTACCTCAGACAGTATATCTTCCCCGGGAGGCAGAAGAAAAGGTATCGCACCAGCCCTCATGATTGCCTCAGCATAATATTTTTTGAGTCTTAAATATTGACCATCTGGGGTGCCAGATATATCCATGGTTATTCCAATGACAGGCTTCTTATTCAACATTTTTTAGAACCCTTCCATTTCTTATTCCTGTAGCATTGCCGTTCCATATAGCAGGAAGCCCATTTACAAATACATGATAGATGCCATCTGGTTTTAAAAAGGGAGTTTTAAAATCAGCCCTGTCTATTATTTTATCAGGGTCAAAGACAACAAGGTCTGCGAATGCCCCTTCTTTGAGCATTCCTCTGTCCTTTAAGCCGAAAATTTTTGCAGGAAGTGAGGTTATCTTTCTTATAGCTTCTTCAACGGAGAAAAGCCTCTTTTCTCTACAGTAAATACCGAGAAACCTCGGCATGCTTCCAAACCCCCTTGGATGGGGTCTTCCCTTTGCTGTTGGTCCATCAAAACTCCTTGCTGAGCTATCTGTACCTATGCACATAAAGGGCTCTTTTAAGAATTTTTCAAGATTATTCTCATTCATGGAATGGAAGATAGCACCAACCCTGAGATTCTCTTCAATAAGGAGGTTGATTACAAGTTCTGAAGGTTCCATATTTAATGTCTTTGCAATCTCATTTAAACTTTTGCCCTCCATCCATTTTTTTCCCTTATCCTCTACCGAAGAGACTACGATCCCTTGAGGATTAATACCTGAGATATGTCTTTTTATTTCTTTTGCTGTATCAGGAGCCCTCAGTCTTTCCAGTTCTTTTTCCTTTCCACCTTCAAAGACCCAGGAAGGAAGTATTGAGTCAAGGTCTGTGCTTGATGCAATGTATGGATACCTGTCATAACTTATCCTGACGCCATCCTCTAATGCCCTGTGCAGTATCTCCAGAACCTTTTCAATCTTATGCCAGTTTTCCCTTCCAGCGGTCTTTAAATGGGATATGTGAACAGGTGAGCCTGACTTTTTACCTATCTCAAGGACTTCCTCTATTGCCTCAATGAGCCTTTCTGATTCACTCCTCACATGAGAGGCATAGATGAAGGATTTATTCATCGTCTTTGAGAACTTCAGTCCCTCCCCGGTCAGTTCAATAAGCTCCTCTGTGGATGAGTATATCCCGGGTGGATAGATAAGTCCTGTTGAAAGTCCTATTGCCCCATCCCTGAGGGCCTCTTTAAGGAGTAAGGTCATCCTTTCCATATCTTCTCTGGATGGAGCACCTTGTTTGAAGCCCATTACAGAGCCCCTGATATTTCCATGACCCACAAGTGTCGCAAAATTAATTGATGGTCTTATGAGCTCAAGGATCTGAAAATATTCCCTGAGGGTATTCCATCTGTAGGGGATATCATACTCCTTCAGGTCATCCATCCTGTGTTCCAGATAGTCTCCATAAAGGGGCCCGGCACTGAGGCCACAGTTTCCATTTATCTCAGTGGTTATCCCCTGAAATAATTTCCCTTCCTGTCCCGGATCAGCAAGTATTGTGAATTCTGAATGACCATGGGTATCTATAAATCCGGGTGCAACGGCAAGACCATTGATGTCAATGACCTGCTCTGCCTCAGAATCTCTTGAGGGAAATACTATCCTTTCTCCTCTTATCCCAAGGGGTCTGTTTTCAGGAGGATTACCTGTTCCATCATAGATGAGTCCATTTATCAAGAGAAAACTGAGCTTCAGAAGAAATCCTCCGGTCTCTGGATTGCCTTTCCAAGGACAAGGGTTATTATCGTGACAATTGACCTTGCCCTCTGAAGGATATTCCCATCCTTGCAGTGCTGCCTGTATAGTTTTTCAAGTTCTCTTTTCACACCAGGTAAGGCCTTCAGTGTTAGGAGCGAGCTATCAATAAATTCATTTATTACTCTGCTTTTTCCAAAGGGTTTCAGGATTTTCCTGAGGTCATTTAATATCTCTTCAGCAGAGAATCTCCATAACAATGTCTTAGCTGCCATTACAAGGAGCACCAACCTCATTGCCCTTATAAAGCCAAGCCTCAGGGAGTCCTCAGCAATGATAAAAGGGCCTTTTTTAAAAATTATATCACCAGAAGGGCTCAGGAGATTTGCAATAAATATGGAGGTTCCGAATATGAGGGTTATCAGAAGGCCTTTTTTAAAAAGGGTTTTTGGAATAAATAAATAGAGGGTAATAACAGGTATGGATGCAATTATAATATGGAGTGGTCTGTTTATAAAAAAAATTGCTATGGCATATCCAGTATAGAGGAAGAGAAAAAAGCCAGCCATCCTTAACTTTGATCCTTTGCTGATTTAAAGGCTTGATGATTTAATTGATTTTTCCTTTCAAAGTATCTTCTTATTCCCTTTGCAATTGCCCTGGCAAGCCTTTCCCTGTAGGCTGAACTTGAAAGAAGTCTTTCCTCAGCAGGATTACTTATGTATGAAACCTCCAGAAGAACACAGGGCATCTTTGCAGTGTAAAGCACATAGAATGGTCCCTTTTTTATCCCGTTTGATGGTCTGTCAAGGTTTTCCTTCAGTTCACCGTGTATGGTAGCTGCCAGTTTCATTGAATCTTCTCTTTTTGCCTGTGCCTCAAGGTCCATTTTTATAAGATCAATAAAATTTGAGAAGTTCTTCATTGCCTTCAGGCTTATGCCATTTTCCCTTGCTGCTACCTTCAGTGCCTCCTCATCATCTGTCCAGTTCAGGAAATAGGTTTCTATGCCATTTATATTTTTCTTTCTATTTGAGTTGGTATGGATGGATACAAAGAGGTCAGCATTTTTGCTGTTTGCAAAGGCAGTCCTTTCATCAAGGGATATAAAGACATCTTTTTCTCTTGTCATGAATATCTCAAATTCATCCTTCAGTATTTCTTTTACCTTCAGGGCAATGTCAAGATTTACATCCTTTTCCTTTAATCCCTTTTTACCTATAGCACCAGGGTCATGACCACCATGCCCAGGGTCAATAACAACCCTTGGCTTTTTTGATAGAGAAGGGAAGGTCTTCTGTGCAGTGGCATTTTGAGTCTCTTGAATATCGATTTCTAAGTTCTGTTGCTGACCGGGAGAATCTGCGATTTGCTGGGAACCCTGTTGCGAGTTCCAGTCTGTCTGGCCTGTTTTACTGACTGTATCTTCTGACCTTTTGGCCATAACATCAATAACTATCCTGAAGGGCTCATAGAGGGGGAAGACCATGAAGTCAGCCTTTCCATTGAGGTCTATAACGATCCTTGTAAGACCCTTTTGAGGAAAACCTGTGCGAATCTTTTTGACAATGCTGTCCTTGAGATCAAATTCTTTCTGTATACCGCTTAGCTCATGATTTATATCAATGAATATCCTTTCAGGTTCGCTCAGGCTTCCTGTTGAGAATATTACTTCCTGAGATGATTCAATCACAATCCTTGTGTAATCAGGATAGGAAAAATATCTGACAGAAGACTTTGTCTCAGCTGATAGAGGAGATAAATAGAGGACTGTAATACAGGATACAAAATACAGAATACAGGATACAGGATATTTGATAAAAGATTTAAAAAGCCTCTGAATCCTGAATACTTTTGTACTGGTGGTTTGCATCATATTGCCTTCACAGCCACAATCTCTGGTATCTCTCTTTTCAGGGTCCCTTCTACCCAGTTTTTCATGGTAAGGGTTGACATCGGGCAGGTCTCGCAGGCACCGATAAGCCTTACATATACAATATTGTCCTTTATATCAACAAGTTCAATATCACCACCCTCTGTCTTGAGACCAACACGTATCCTTGCAATTACATCTTCAATCTTTTCTCTCAGGGTCTCTCCATTCATAGATAAATTATATCATAAAATGGTTAAGTCAACCTGCCATTATGCTATACTTCATAATGCAAACAATAGTAATGATGGATAAGGATAAAAAGGTGCTTTACAGCAGGGCAACGCTCCTTGCCCTGATAACCATCTTCTATAACATCCTTGAAGGAGTCCTTTCAATTTATTTCGGCATAAAGGATGAGACGATTGCCCTTGCAGGATTCGGTGTGGATTCCTTTGTGGAGGTCCTCTCAGGTATCGGCATATTCCACATGATTGAAAGAATTAAGAAAAATGGTAGAGAAGACCCTGATAGATTTGAAAGGACAGCCTTGAGGATTACCGGACTTGCCTTTTATATCTTAACAGCAGGGCTTGTTATTTCCTCAGGTATAAATATTTATCTGAGAAGAAGTCCCGAGACAACCTTCTGGGGTATAGTGATTTCCTTAATCTCAATATTCACCATGTGGTTTCTTATAAGGACGAAACTAAGGGTTGGAAGGAAATTGAATTCAGATGCCATAATAGCAGATGCCCATTGCACAAGGGCCTGTATGTATCTATCCATAATACTGCTTCTTTCCAGTGCAGGATATGAGCTTACAGGCATAGGTTATCTTGATTCACTTGGAGCCCTTGGTATCGCCTTCTGGTCTTTTAAGGAGGGCAGAGAGGCCTTTGAGAAGGCAAGGGGCAAGGCCTGCAGCTGCAGCAGCTGCTCTTAAGGGCCATAGGCTGC
>JBDOIG010000277.1:0-1360 GCA_041082235.1 Thermodesulfovibrionales bacterium
AGGCTTTAAAAAGTCTCAGAGAAAAAGAGGCAGAGATTGAGACTGCTTTAAAAGAATTTAAAAAAGAGCAAGGTGTCTTTATTCCTGAGCCAGGCTCAAGGGTTTATATCAAGAGTCTTGGTTATGATGGAACTGTCACGAGGATTAGCTCTGACAGGGTTAGAGTCATAGCTGGTGTCTTAGAGGCAGAGGTCTCTCTTAATGATATAGAGGCTCCCAGGGGGATATCAATAAGCCCTCCTGAAAAGAGGTTCAAAGAAGAGTCTGTGGATGAATCAATAAACCTTACAGGCATGAAAGTAGAGGAGGCCCTCTCAAGACTTGAAGCCTATCTCAATCATGCATCCCTTGCAGGTCTTAATGAAGTAAAGGTCATTCATGGATATGGAACTGGAAGACTCAGGAGGGCAATAAGGGAATATCTTAAAGGACATCCCCTTATTGAGACCTTCCGTCCTGGCAGTAATGAGGAGGGTGGTGAGGGTGTAACAATTATTAAGCTCAAATAGAGCGGCCCGGGGCTATGCCCCGGGCCCGGGTGGGAGGTAAGGCCGGGCAGAAACTGCCCGGTTATTCTTTACTGAGCCTGTATAATCACAGACTGGTCAGGGCCAACGGTAACATCTGTATCAGGGAATGTATAACCTGCTTTAGAGGTTTTAATTGTATAAGTACCTGGTTTTAGGTAAGTGAAGGAGAATGAGCCAGATGAGGAGGAGGAAGTTGATTTAAGGAGGGTAGTGCCACGGTAGAGTTTGAGGGTTGCACCGCTTACAGGGTTACCAGTGGAGTTAGTAACAGAGCCTGTAATTTTGAATCTTGAGAAGGTGACTGTCTGGGAGACAGAGGATTTAGCACCATTTGAATCCTTTGCAGTGAGTGTTATGGAATAAGAGCCCTGGGATGCATAGGAGTGGCTAACAGAGGAGCCAGGGGCAGCAGTCTGGACATAACCATCACCCCAGTTGATGGTTATGCTGGAGAGATTACCATCTGGGTCAGAAGAGGTATCAGTGATAGAGACAGACCAGGAGTTCTGGTTAACAGAGATATTCCATGCAGCCTGAGGGGGCTGATTAGTAGAAGACGGAGAGATAGAAATGGGGATGGATTTAATATCCTGTGTGGAGTTGATATTGTCCACAACAGTGAGTTTAAGGATATAGGAGCCTGGGGCAGAGTAGGAATGGGAGGCTATTAGACCAGAGGCAGTAGAGCCATCACCGAAAGACCAGTTATAGGAGCAGTCGGAGCTTGAGCATGCAGCTGAGGAGGTTTTAACAGAGACTGTGAGACCGTTAAGGGAGTAAGTGAATTGAGCTGTTGGTTTTGGGATACCTGCGGTTGATGGGTCTGTAAG
>JBDOIG010000291.1:0-3660 GCA_041082235.1 Thermodesulfovibrionales bacterium
CCTCCTTCCATACATTACAGATGTATCCCTGCAAAAGGTACATCTATTTGGACAGCCCCTTCCTGATATAAGTGTAAGAAAGGGAAATCTCTTTCCAGCATCCCTGTACCACTCAGGCCTTATATGATGCCAGGCAGGAAAGGGAAGATCCTTTACATCAAGGGGCTCTCTAAGGGGGGTAATATTTATTCTTCCATTATCAGTATAGGCAATTCCCCTTATATCTTTCAGATCCTTACCGTCTGCAATCTCTCTGAGCGTATAATCATATTCACCTATAGCAATAGCATCAATAAACGGTGCCTTTTTTAATGTATCCTCAGTTTCTGCTGATACATGAGGACCTATGAGTACAGTCATTGAATCTCTTTTCTTTGCAAGCTCTGCATACTTTATATCATTATAAATTGATGGTGTGGTTGTATGAATTACAGTAAGGTCTGGCTTGAATAGAGAAAGTTCCCTTTCAATATCATTGATTTCAAGATTAAGGGCGGCACCATCAATAAACTTTACTCTGTGGCCATCCCTTTCAAGAACTGCGGCTGCTATCAGCATCCAGTCAGGATGTCTCTGAACCCTTCCCCTTGAACGGGCAGCCCATCTTGCAGACCTGCAGAAGTCCTTTCCATAAGGAGGATTGAGCATTAATATCTTCATATTATATTTTACCAAAATTAGGGGCTGTCCCTATTTTCTTTAAGCAGGGCTATCTCCTGTGCAAGTGTATCTACCTTTGATGAAAGCCTTGATATGGTTACTGAAAAGGATATATTTATAGCAAGCAAAAACAATACACCTGCGAGGAAAAGGAGTGATGGTGGATAGTATATACCGAGCTTGTAGGAGATATATTCAAGGAGTTTTCTTGAAATTGATAGCAAACATATAAACAGTGCTGAAATGAGCCAGAGTAGAGAATATCTCTCCTTCAGCCTTCCTGTTATTATAAAAAATATTACCGAGGATAAAATGAGAAGCCCTATAATAAGAGAAGTGACCTGAACAATATCCATCTTTACCTCCCTATTCTTGTTAAAGAACTGAGCATGACACCAAGGCTTACCTTGAGCATGTAATAAATTGATTGGAATAAACCAATTGATGACTTACCAGAAACCCTTTGTCTCATAAGGGCAGGGACTTCTTTTATCTTCAAACCTGCCTTTGATGCATAGATAATGGATTCCACCTCGGGATAATCCTCTGGATAATATCTTGAGAAAAATTCAATGGCCCTCCTACCATAACATCTGAAACCAGAGGTCGGATCAGTGAGCCTTACACCACCAAAAATATAAAGAAGGAGAGAAAACCACCTGCTACCAATCTTTCTTAAAAATGGAAATTCATACCCTCCAGCAAGGAGTCTTGAACCAATCACGAGGTCAGCCTCACCAGCAAGCACTGGCTCAATTATATTTTTTATCTGGTCTGCCCTGTGCTGACCATCTCCATCAAATTGAATGGCAAGGCTGTAATTCTTTAAAAGGGCAAATTTAAGGCCTGTTTGAACAGCTCCTCCAACACCAATATTATAAGGATGATTAAGGACCTTTAAGCCAAGGGATCCCGCTGCTTGAGGGGTATTATCTGAAGAGCCATCATTTATTACAACAGCGTCCTTAATAAATTCTTTAAGGTCTTCTGCAACCTTTGGAAGATTTTCACTTTCGTTAAAGGCAGGGATAATTATAAGAAATCTCATCCACCTTCTTGCAAGGCCTTTTTCTGTGAAATCTTTGCCCTGATCTTTTCCCAGAGATATTCATAACCAATCATAAAGAGGAAAAAGAATCCGATAGAAGGGAGATATACCCTGTGCTCAAATATAACATCAATAATAGGTATGAAGCTTGATGATGGTGAAAGGGTTATATACCACCAGAGTATCAAAAAGGTCACAAGCCTGTTTCTTTTATAAATCCATATTGCAAAGGCAATGACCAGAAGATGACCTATAAAGGATAGATTTGTCGGGAATTCAAAGATACCCTGAGATATTGGATAATCGTAATCAAGATTCTGATTTATTGGAAGGAATAATAATCTTACATAAGTCCAGATTACATTGAATTCAGTACATAGATATGGATAGGGACTCAGAAGCTTGACTCCAAAGCCAGCGCTTTCAGGACTATCCTTATAGGTTACAGAAAGCCAAACTCGATAAGCCGCTGTCAATAAAATTAACCCATAGACCCACCACCTCTTTTTTATATCCTTAAAAGAGCTCAGAAACATCACATCGTAAAGCAAGAGGATAAAGGGAAATGTGAAATAATCCTCCCTTGAGGCCATTCCGAGAAAGGAGATAAAGATTAAGATAATAAAATAACTTTTCTTTCCTGACTGTACGCCCTTTACATACAATAATATCCCTACAAGATAGAAAAAGGTTGCCATTGGCATTGAGCGGCTTATTATATAAGTTACAGCCTGAGTTTGAATGGGATGCACAACAAATAAAAGCGAGGCAAAAAGGGCTATTTCTTTAGCAATAGCGGAATATTTTTCCCTTAATAAAGGCAGGTTGAGGGTTGTTAAAATGAAGAAATAAAAGATTATTCCATTTATAGCATGAAGTGTATTGTTGAAGATATGATAAGTTATGGGATTTAATCCTCCTATTGCATAATTAATTGTAAGGGTTACAAGCAAAAGGGGTCTTGTACCGACTGGCCCTTCATTCTTCCAGAAAAATGATGGGATATTTTCAAGATGCCTGATTCGTGGATTTTCCTCTATAGAAGGATGGTCATCAAAGTGAAATGGCACCATGTAGGTATTTGAATAGGCAATTCCAACAGCAATTATTATTAAAAGGCATGCAAGAAAATGAAATTTTTTGTTTTGCATATAAAACATTATATCAAAAATTCCTTATTTTAGTAAATTAAATCTTACAATAGCCCATATAGCCTCTATCCCGTCCTTCCAGCCTATCTTCTTACCTTCAGCCTTTGTTCTTCCTCCGTAGGAAATACCTATCTCAAAGACCCTGTATTTACCCTTTGCAATCCTTGCTGTTATCTCAGGTTCAATGTCAAATCTATTGGACACAAGTTTTGGTCCTATTTCATCAATCACCTTCCTTGCAAACATCTTGTAACAGGTCTCCATATCTGTGAGATAAAGATTTGTAAAGGCATTTGAGATAACTGTAAGTATCTTGTTACCTATGTAATGCCAGAACCTCAGGACTGCATGTGGTCTGCCGCTCATAAATCTTGAACCATATACAACATCTGCTTTACCTTCAAGAATGGGTTTAAGAAGATCTTTGATTTCATCAGGATTATATTCAAGGTCTGCATCCTGTATTACCACATAATCACCTGTTGCATATTTAAGGCCTGTCCTTATTGCAGCACCCTTTCCTTTATTTTCTCTATGAAAAACCACCTTAAAGGGCTCACCAAGAGCCTTAAGGAATTCCCTTGTCCCGTCCTTTGAGAAATCATCCACAATGATTATTTCTTTTTCAATCCCATCAGGCAGTGGGGCATTGAACACCCTTTTTAAAAGCTCTTCAATAGTATTTATCTCATTATATACTGGTATTATGATTGAAAGAATTGCCATAGTTATCTCAGAGCGTCAACAAACCTCCTTAAAAGATATTTCATGTGTCTGAAGGACTTTATCTCACCAAGGATA